>JAFGYE010000001.1 GCA_016936255.1 Marinifilaceae bacterium
AATAAGCAGTATAAGGCAGTTTAATCTCAAAAAAACAAAAGATCATGAAAAAGAGGATGTCTACTTTGTTATGAGACATCCTCTTTACTTTTATTAATCTGTATTGTAATATTTATTACTGAAGCACAAAATTTATTACAACGGAGTAAGAAACTTTCACTGGCTTTCCCCTCTGCTTACCTGGTTCAAATTTGGGTAAATTTCGAATTACACGCAGAGCTTCCTGATCCAATGAAGGGTCAATTCCCCTAAGCAATTCTATTTTTGAAATACCACCATCTTTTCCCACCACAAAACTAACATAGACTCTTCCTGTAATATTGTTTTCCTGTGCAATAACAGGGTATCTGATACTCGAATTTATGTATCTATACAGTTCCAAATTACCTTCAACATTGTTTTTACAGATATCAGGCCTAAATATTGGCATTTCCTCAACAATAACAAAAATTTTCATTTCATCGTCAACCTCCTCCTCAACAAATACTTCTTGTGGAGCGATTTCAAATTCAGTTTCCTGACTAAGGTTCTCCTCAACGATTTCAATTTCTGTTTCCAATTCAGTATCGTCCTCAACAATATTTATAACATCGGTTAATTGAAGTTTGGGTGGTAGTTTGGGTTTCTCTTTAATTTCTTCTTGCCGGGTGATTGGAATTATTTCTTCATCCAATTTTAAATCAACCAAATTTCTAATTTCAACGACCTCTCTTACTCTTGTTGGCCATTCAAAAGATATAAAAGTTAATGCTAAGGCCACCACCAAACCAATTTCAAAAAACAATGATTTTCGTTTTTCCAAATCAGCATTTGGACTCTTTTTGGGAATCATAGCTAAACATTTTAAATATTTAAAGTAGAGTATCAGTAATGACAAAAACCAAACATCACCAAAAACCTCTAATAATGTTTAGCTTAAGTCCTCATAAGAGGATGAGTTCAAAACACGTTTTATACCTAAATATACGAATTTCAGCTGTAATAGTTGCAAACTTCCATGGACTTATGTACAACGAAAACTTATTGCAAAACAAAATTAATATAACCAGAAAACCATACCGGCACTTTTTTATTAAATTGTTTGCCAGGCTTAAATTTTGGTAAATTTTGTACCACACGAACAACTTCTTCATCCAATAAAGGATCCACTTTACGAATCACCTGAATATTTGATATGTCTCCATTTCTTGTTACAACAAATTTCACATATACTTTACCCTGAATACTTGACTCTTGGGCTGCTATTGGATACCTAACCATTCTTTGCATCGTAACAAACAAATCTTTGCACCCCTCTTCGTAAGTTTTATTTTTTTGAGGATTAAAAATTGGCATTTCCTGTACGCTTACAAAAGGATTTACTTCATCAACAATTTCTTCTGTGTAAACAGGCTTGTAGTCTACTGCTGCATTTGGATCATCGGCTGATTCCTCAGGTATATATTCCTCTTCCGGCTCTTCTTCGATTACCAACAAGTCAATCAAATCTATTTTCCTTACTTTTGGCGGCTCCGTTTTTTTCTCCGGTTCACAAAAAGTTACCAGTGTCAATTCTTCCATATCATCAATTGTATCATATACGACATCTTCCGGTTCATTCATATGAACTTTGTATTCGAAGGCCATCAGCACAAATAAGAAACTAATTAAGAAACCAAATTGCAAAAACAGCACTCTTTTCTTCTCTAAATTATATCGGGGATTCTTTTTTACTTGCATAATCATGAATTTTTTGGTGAAACATTTAATGGTTTTCATTCGTTCGTAAACTAACCTTTTAGTTATACGGTTGTAAAAAAAACCTATTGCAGTACAAATGAAATGTATCCACTGAACCAAACACTTACAGGTCTGTTTCTTTGCATTCCTGGTTTAAATTTTGGCAGGTTTTGCACAACACGAATTGCTTCTTTATCCAGAGAAGGATCAACAGGCCGCATTACTTGAATCTGTTCGATATTTCCTGTTTTTGTAACTACAAATCGAACATACACCTTTCCTTCAATTCCATTTTCCTGAGCCACGATAGGATATTTGGTCATTTTCTGCATGGTTACAAACAAATCTTTTAATCCCTCATCATAGGTATTATTCTTTTTAGGATTAAATATTGGCATTTGCTCAACCCTTACGAATGGCACATCTTCAACATCTTCCTCTATTTCCTCTTTCACATCCGCAATAACATAGGAATCATCTTCACTAATATCAGAATCTTTAATATCAAGATCAGGTACATCATCATCATCTTCTACTAAAGTCAGTTCAGTTAAAAGCATCTCTTTAATTTTAGGAACTTCTTTGGGCTGAGGTTTGTCCTGCACGGTTATAGGAATAATTTCGTCCATTTCTTCAAGAACATCAAAATCTAAATCTGCCGTTTGCCCAACTGGGGTTTTATACTCAAAAGCCATTAATACTATTATAAGACTTAAAAGGAATCCGATTTGTAAAAATAAACCTCGTTTTTTTTCCAAATCATAGCGGGGGTTTTTCTTAACTTCCATAATAAAGGTTTTTTGGTTAGACAATATAAATTGGTTTGGTTTTATTCCTAAGAATTTAGTTTTACAACTAAATTCTTAGTTAATATACGTAAAAAAATTTATTAGTTCAAAGCAAAACGTATCGGAATTGTATATTTAACCTCAACTTTTTTTCCATGCTGCTCGCCAGGCACCCAATTAGGCATGCTATTAATAACTCGTAAGGCTTCCTTATTTAGTTCAACATTTGCTCCCTTTATTACTTTCGCTTTTGCAACACTTCCGTCGGTTTTTACAACAAATTGAACAAAAACCTGTCCTTCGTAGCCTTGTTCTGCTGCCAAAACCGGATATTGAATTTTTCTTGCGATGTATTTTCTCAAATTACCATTTGCCTCAATAAACTGTGGCATTTTCTCTACTACAACATATTCTTTGTTCCTAATCACATTAGTTTTAAGAACATTTTCCAGATGATAATCGGATGAATTCTTAATTCTTGAATACAATGGATCTGGTGAATCAACAGGCTTATCGATTAAATCTTTTAGTTGAAAATTAATAGGAACAGTATATGCAATATTTACAAATTCTCCATCTTTCTTTCCCGGATTCCATTTAGGAAGAGATGATACAACCCGCAAAGCTTCACGATCTAATAAAGGATTAACTTTTCTTGCCAAAGCTGCATTAATAACTCTACCATCTTTACTAACCACGAAAGAAACAAACACCCTACCTTCAATCTGCTTAGTTTGAGCAAGCTTAGGATACTTAACATGTTTTGCCAAGTATTTTTGAAGAGCGATTACACCTCCTGGAAAAACAGGTATTTCATCAGCTATGGTCTTTATCTCTTCAGGGTTGATTGTTTCTTTATACTCCAGCTTATTAATTTTGTGGGTGACTAATTGCGGCGGAAATTCATTTTTCGTTTCGGAATAGAAATTTACCGGTTCACTTCGTAAGGACGAAAATAAATTCAAATCCATTGGCAATAACTCTTTAAAAGAGAAATCTGAAACTAATTTTTCTTCCTCCTTGATCGTAAAAGCAAAAGCAGATAACAGAACCACAAAAATTGGTATAATCAACAGAAGTTTAACCAAAGCAATTCTTGGTGTTTTTATTCTGCCCAACATCGAGATTCGTTTTTTTAGTGTAGACTGACCAAAGTTATTTGCTAAACGAAACAAATCACCACCTGCAAATTGATTCACAATATGCATTTTGTATTCGTTCGCATTCACTGCTCCATTTACAACCTTATCATCAGCTAAATATTCATGCACCTCCTGAATTGAGGATTTATAAAACCAAACGACAGGATTCAGCCAATAAATTACTGTGAGAATTTCAATTATCAGCAAATCGAAGGTGTGAAGTTGATCGACATGCACCCTTTCATGAGCCAATATAGAGGTAAAATTTGCTTTCTGGTAATCAGTCTTACTTATAAAAACAGAATTTAAAAAAGAAAAAGGAGGATAATTATCATTCATGATCACCAGCCGAAGTCCCTTTTCACGCAGAATCCTACTGCTTTTTGTCCAGGAAAATAATTGAAATAAATTTTTAAAAAACCGAATCGAAAAAAGGAATACTCCTAAAATATAAACTGCACCTAAATATTGATACCAGGTAAAAGCTTTTTTCACTGTTGCTGTAACAACAACCTCTTCGAGAATGTTGCTGTTTAAATATTGCTGTGAAGCTAAAACCACCGCATCTAATACATGAAATGAATTTTCTACAGTACTCTTTGGTTCGGGTTGAAAAGGAATTTCCAATGTTGGAATTAATATTGAGGCAAGCAATGTAAGCAAAAGAAACACGCGGTTAATCCTAAAAAAGGTATCCCTTTTTAGAAACAACCAATACAAAGCATAAAAAAATGCCATGCATATTGCCGATTGCAAAAAATATAAGATTATGCCTGTAACCATTTACTATTAGCTTATCTACTTTGCTTTTTTATTTGCTCTTCAACCATTCTTTTCACCTCTTCCAATTCCGATAAACTCACTTGCTCTTCCTTAGCAAAAAATGAAACCATATCACGGTAAGAGTTCGAGAAATAATTACGAACGAAGCCTTTCATAAATTTTCGGGTATATTCCTTTTTTCCCATTAAAGGAAAATACTGATGACTTTTACCATAAGCAATATGACTCACAAAACCTTTCTTTTCAAGTATTCGTGTAATGGTGGATATGGTATTGTAAGCAGGTTTAGGTTCAGGTATTTTCTCTATAATTTCCTTCACAAATGCATTTTCAAGATCCCACAAGATTTGCATCACTTGTTCTTCTGCCCGGGTTAATTCTTTCATTAATTTTATTTTAGGATATTTTCTAGACATAAATATATAACTATAAGCTTAGTTTTACAAGTACTAGATAACACATTATTGCCACAAAACAATAATTCACTACTAATCAAATAAATACTTTGTGAATTCTAGCCAATTTGAAATGAATCTGCATCCAAATGAACCGGAAATTTCCTTCTGAATTCATTCAATTCATCTAAATTTAATTGTAGAGTTACAATTTCTTCGGTGTGATCGGAACATTTCCCAACAAGACGGCCTTTTGCGTTAAAAAGAGTTGAATCTCCGGCGTAAGAAAGTCCTAAACCATCAATTCCTATTCTATTTACTCCCACAACAAACGACTGATTTTCAATTGCCCGTGCTTTTAAAAGCGTATCCCAAATATCTCTGCGTGCTTCGGGCCAGTTGGCAACATACAACAAAATATCATAATCATTCATATTACGGCTCCACACCGGAAAACGTAAATCATAACAAACTAAAGGACAGATTCGCCATTTTCCCAGATTAAAGACAATCCGATCATTCCCATTTGCAAAGTGGTGATGCTCCTCTCCCATCCTAAACAAATGACGCTTATCATACGAACAAATAATTTTCCCGCCATCAACACAGTACAAACGATTAAAATAGTCGCCATTTTCCTCTTCAATTATACTTCCAAGAAGAACAGCATTTAATTCTTCGGCTTGATTTTTCATCCAGTCAAGAGTCATCTTAGCTTTTGGCGAAATCAAATTTTTATCTTCCATCATAAAACCTGACGAAAACATCTCAGGCAAAACAATTAAATCGGTCTGATTCTTTAGTGGCAAAAGCAGATTCGAAATTTTATTCAGATTTCCTTCCACATTTCCCCAAACCAATTCCAACTGTACTAAACTGACTTTTAGAGTATCGGACATTTTATTCTTTTGGTTACAAGCCGGTTGTAAAATTCTCTGGATATTTAGGCTTACAATTGATATACTTGCTTTTAATCGTTATCATATCCTTCTCTACATCACCTGTTGGATAAAAAGCCTCACCACAAGTTAAGGTTTTTTCCTCGTAGTTAATTTCAGCCAAATAAATAGGAACATTTGCCTTTAGTGCAATATAATAAAAACCCTTTTTCCACTCAGAACGAAGGCTGCGGCTCCCTT
The DNA here is from genome assembly GCA_016936255.1 of Marinifilaceae bacterium. GTDB lineage: Bacteria > Bacteroidota > Bacteroidia > Bacteroidales > Marinifilaceae > Labilibaculum. The sequence continues at coordinate 5,967 of JAFGYE010000001.1, forward strand.
CCGGTGCAATTGACAAATACAAAGACTCACGACTTGCAAATTCCTTAGCCAATTCATCCGTCATATTTCCTTTCACTGAACGATTAACAGGAATTACTCCCCACGATTTCCAAATGTACTTAAGAGGAAATACGAACATCTCCTTTTTCATTAAAACTTTTATAGGAATATTATAAGATAATAAAGCAAGCTTTCCCCAAACAAAATCCCAGTTTGAAGTATGCGGAACCGCAATCACTACAGCCTTCTTAACCTGTGGAATATCCCCAATATATTTCCACCCAAACAATTGCATTAGTAATTTGCTAATTTTAGCTTTCATCGTCTCCAGAATTTGATCATGATGCAAAACAATCAATTCTTTACTAACAAAACAACAGCAATTCAATTTATTTTAACAGAAAAATATCTTGTGAAGCTCCATGAATCCAATAAAAACTATTATTTTGTAAAAATACAAGATAACCTTTAAGATTAATTCCAACCCCATAAATCATAATTATTTTGACTTTCATACAAAAAGACGCTCTCTTTTCTGGTAAATGGTTCTATAGCTATACCATTATAATTTTAGGTGCATTTGCTGTTGCCGCCGGCTTTGTTTTTTTTATTATTCCTCACGGAATTGTACCTGGCAGCGTCTATGGCTTAGGTATTGTTATTAACAAACTAACAATCGGATTATTTCCTCATGGCATTTTTGGTACATTGAATCCTGCTGATTACGATGGATTTTTCTCAGGTATACTCTATCAATTCATGAATTATTCGAATGACTTGTTTCGAAAATACGGTGGAGGAATTCCAGTTGGATTAGCTAGTTTGGCTATAAACATTCCTTTGTGCTTTATTGGTATAAAATTATTAGGTCCTCGTTTTGGCATTAAAACCTTTATCTCATTCATTTTATGCGCATTATTTATAGATATTGTAAGCACCTGGTGGGGATTTATTCCATTGGTAGATGATGTGTTGCTATCCTGTATTTTCGGAGGGATCTTTATTGGTTTTGGTTTAGGTCTGATAATTAAAGCCAAAGCGAGTTCTGTCGGGACAGACATTATTGCCATGATTGGCGCAAAATATACCGGACTTCCACTTGGACAGCTTGTAATTTATGTTGATTCCCTGATCATTTTAAGTAGTTTGTACATTAAAATAGATTGGCAAATTCCATTGTATTCATGGATCGTACTTTTTATTATTGGAAAAGTTACTGATATCACCTTACAGGGCTCTACTTACGAAAAAGCCTTATTTATTATTTCTGATAAATATGAAGAAATCAGAGCCAAAATCACCGATGATTTCCATCTAAACGGCACGATCATAAAAGGCAATAGAACGCTTGATTTAAAGGAGAAATCAATAATATTTATTGTTGTAAACAGAAGAGAATTATCGATGTTGCAGGATTACGTACACTCTATTGACCCAATCGCTTTTGTTTCTGTAATGGAGACAAATGAAATTTTAGGCAAAGGGTTCAAATCACTTAATGATCGTTTGGAATAAAATCAACAAATTTAACTTTAATTACTTATGAAGGATTTAATAAAATTACTTAGCCAGCACAAAGATATTGCTTTAGCAACAGTTAATGACCAAGGAAATCCTAAGGTGAGAATCTTTCGAATTATGCAATTAAATGAACAGGAACTGTTCTTTTCTACAGCAAAAAACAAAGAAGTATATCTGCAATTAAAGGAAAAACCAAAAGTTGAAATGGTGAGCTGGCATGATAAGGTTTCCATTCGTGTGGCAGGCACAGCCCTATTTGATGTACCTGATGAAATGCAGCTGAAAATATTTGAAGACAGTAAAGTTCTGCAAGAGATCTACCAATCGGTTGACAATCCAAATTTAACTTTCTTTAGAGTAAAAATGGAATGGGTCGAATTATTTGATTTGAATTCAATTCCTCCCCGAAGAGAATTTTTCGATGAAGCAGACATAACCTCTACTTTATAATTGTCATAAGTTTTTTAATTTCTCACTTAAAAATTCTCGAAAAAGAACTTCTCCAATTCCTGTTCTGTATTTCTTTTATTTTCAGAAACAATTGATCAGAACAGTTGGATGGCATGGCTGAATTACCCATTTTTAAGAACAATTGAAAAAGCTCTCTGTCAGCTCCTGTTACATCAGACAAATCCATTCTCGAAAAATACAGTCGAAGCTGTTCTTCTTCTTTTAGTGTTGACTTGCCTGAATAATATTTAAATAAAACTTCATTATTTTTCAAATCTGCAAAAGTACCATTAGAATTTATTCTTGCTCTGATTGCCTTCCTAACCACAGACAAAATAGATTGCACATTATTTATTCCCAAGTCCACTACAATAGAGATATCATCCATTCGTAACCTCACCATAGAACGCAAACACATTACTTCGGCCTGTACCGGTGATAAATCCTGAGTTAGAAGACAAAAACGATTTAAAACCGGATCGGTATCAGCTAATAAATTATTTGTGTAAGCCAGAGACATTCTTTTTTCACAACCATCGGTTTTAAGTCTTGCCAACTTTCTTGCAATCTTAAACACATAAATCATATCGGTATGGCTAAATTTCTTTCGCTCTTTCCAACATTCCTCAATTGTTGAACTTACCACCTCAAGAGTTTCCTCCTGATTTCTCAATAGGCAATATACGTAATAGTAAATCTTATCCGAATTGGAGAAGATAAATGTATTAAAATGTGATTTATCCATTTAGTCTATTTAGCAGCAGTATTGGTTACGGTGAACCATGTATCAAAACAATGCCGTATACTGGTATTTCCTGTAAAAGTTACTCCAAAAAAAAATGTGCACTTACGAATAAATACACATGTCTCTTTTTATTTCTATTTCAAAGGAGAATCAGGCTCTTTAGCCATATGATTGTAAGTTAGTTTTTCCAATAATGAAGGAAGCCATTTTTTTAGCCATACGGTTAATTTCCCTTCCATAAATGTCATAATCAGTTCACTTTTTCTCTTTACTACTGCATTGGCAATTAAACGGGCACATTCCTCGGCGCTCATCATTTTACTTTCGTCGCGGGGGGTTTCACCCTGCATTGATCCATCAGCCGTTAAGGCCACATTCCGAACATTTGATGCTGTAAAACCAGGAGCTGCAACCAATACATGCACGCCGGTTTTTAGGTTTTCGACCCGTAAGGTATCCAGAAATCCACGAATGGCATATTTTGATGCCGAATATCCCGATCTGGCAGGCAAACCAATATAGCCCGCAATTGAAATTACTCCTACAACAGATCCTTTTGATTTGGTAATATATGGTATTGCAAATTTGGTACAGTAAACAGTTCCCCAAAAATTAACATCCATTAAATTTTTGATAACCGACAAATCCAAATCGGTAAAAAGAGCCCGCATCGAGATGCCTGCATTGTTTATCAGTACATCAACTCCACCAAATCGATTTACGGTCTCTGTGATCAGATTTTTACAATCTTCTTCAACACTTACATCCGTTTTAACGGTTAAAACTTCATTTCCCAAAGCCAGAATACTTTCTTCCACTTCTTTTAGCTTTTCGAGGTTTCTTGCGGCCAAAACAATTTTCGACCCACGGGAAGCAAATTCTAAAGCCAATGCCTTTCCTATTCCAGAAGAAGCTCCTGTAATCACAACAATTTTTTGTTTCATGAAAGAGGTATATTAACAGATTATAAGTAGCAGGAAGTAATTCCTGTCATTTTTTCGACGACTACAAATTTAAAAATATTTTAATGTATTGAAATTTTTAAACAGTAAAATCAAGTTTGGTGGCTGATTAATCCCAAATTTACTCCCATCGATTCTCTTGATAAAGCAGCTCCTTAGAACAAAAAACAGGCCATTATCATAAGGAATTTAGGACTATTAAAAAAAAATGATCTTTTTTCTTACTATTATTTCCTTCCACTATCAAATTACGAACCAATACAATAAAGCAAAGCGACCTCACTTCCACTTGGAAAATATAGATATTTCTGCCATTTTCAGTTTGCGATTTCCATTTAATCACTCTATATTTGCATCGCTTTAAAAAACAAAGTTTATCTGATTCCTTAGCTCAGCTGGTAGAGCACATCACTTTTAATGATGGGGTCCTGGGTTCGAACCCCAGAGGGATCACAAAGACAACCAA
>JAFGYE010000097.1 GCA_016936255.1 Marinifilaceae bacterium
AAGAAATAATTAAAGCTTTGGATAATGGGGCTAATGATTTTCTTACAAAACCTTTCAGAAGTGGTGAGCTTCTTGCCAGAATCAGAGCAGCTTTGAGGTCAAATGAGTCGGAAGACAATACACCAATAATTAAAATTGGCTCGATTGAAATAGATATTCTGAATCATATTGTTAAAAAGAACAATGAAATCCTGCGCCTAACAACCACCGAATTTTCTTTATTATGTCTATTGTCTAAAAATCAAGGACGTGTTTTGACCCACCAGTTTATTTTAAAAGAAATTTGGGGATATGGTTATGTAGAACAAACTCAATATTTAAGGGTTTTTATTGCGCAATTAAGAAAAAAAATAGAAGACAATCCTTCGAAACCGACATTGATAATTACAGAATCTGGTATTGGATATCGATTTGGAGAATAAGTGAACTCTATTTCTTCCAAAATGTACGACTGAAAAGCATGATTACGGTATAAATTTCAAGTCTCCCAACAATCATTAAAAACGTTAAAAGAAGTTTTCCTGCTATTGATAAGTGTGCAAAATTGCTAGCCGGGCCAACCGTTCCAATTCCGGGGCCAATACCAGCCATACATGTGGCTACTGAACTTGAAGCAGTTTCCCCATCTGCTCCAAATGCAACCATTAAAACAGTACCAATTACAAATACGATAATGTAAACCGAAATAAATGTCATGATAGAACTGTTAGTTTCAATGCTGAGAGATTTATTGTTTAAGCGAATCGGTAATACTGCATTGGGTGACATTAATTGCCGAAAATTCCGTTTAATATTTTTAAAAAGGATTAAGTGCCGAACCATTTTTATTCCTCCGGCAGTAGAACCTGTACTTCCACCTAAAAACATAGAAAGAAAAATAATTAGCCATGCAAAAACAGGCCATTGCAAATAATCGGCGGTCGCAAATCCGGTACAGGTTATAATTGAGATTACCTGAAAAAATGATTCTCTGAAAGACAATTCAAGCGACCTGTCTGTTTGGAAATACAATCCTGCAGTAATGATAAGTCCAATTCCAATAACAACTTTCAGGTAAAATTTCAATTCTTCATTATCGAGTGCTTTTTTGTATTGAAATTTAAGCAGATAATAATGAACAATGAAATTAGTTCCTGCCAAGAGCATAAAAATCATTATCACATATTGAATATATGGTGAGTATTCAGCAATGCTTGTATTTCTGGGTGAAAAGCCTCCTGTAGCAACTGTACCAAAAGCATGACATACACTATCGAATAAATTCATATTGCCTAAAAGAAGAAATATAATTTCTGCCAGCGTTAAAGCCAGATAAATAATTAATAATCTATGTCCAACAGATCTTATTTGGGGCTGTATTTTATCTTGTAATGAAGATTCGAGGGTAAACAGATTATACCCTCCAATATGTAATGTTGGCATTACAACAATTACAAGAACAATTATACCTATACCTCCAACCCAATGTGTCATACTTCTCCAAAACAAAATTGATTTTGGAAGGGATTCTATTTCGGTTAATATAGACGCTCCGGTTGTCGTAAATCCAGAAACTGACTCGAAAAGAGCATTCGTAAATGAAGGTATTGCTTGTGAAAACAAATAGGGTAAGCAACCAATAATACTAATAAAAAACCATGATAGTGAAACAGTTAAATAGGCATCATTTTTAGTAACAGCAACATCCTCATTTTGTTGTCGTGTTGAAAAATGCAAAAACAGACCTGAAATTAAAGAAATAGCTGATGTAAAAATGAATGGCATTAATGGTTCTGCATAAATAAATGCGATAACTAAACAACTTAATAAAGCCCCAGTAAGGATAAATAGGTTTCTGCTGATTACTTTAAATACAATATTAAAATTCATAATCTGGTTTATTCTCCGTTCTACTTTTTTCCGATTCTTTAGCTTTTGATTCCAAAACTATCTTTTCAAAAATCTCTTCCAATTTTTCAAGTTCGTGATTGGCTTCTATTTCTATTTCTTTATTAAAATGGCTTTTGTAAAAATCTACCATTCGTTCATATAAGCTATTAATTGGATAGATTAACATTAAAGGCAGTAAAATAATTAAAACACATAATATCGTAAGCCCAATAATAGCGACTTTTTCCTGAATATTTAAAACCCTTAACGCAGAACTTTTTATCAGTTCATTTTCACTTTCAAGCATCGCAATATTTAGATTGTGAACACTTAAAATATAAGCTCTAAGAGCTTCATATTTTTCATTAAATGCCCGAAGGCTTTTTATGAACTCTTTGTCCTTAACTCCACTCTCGTATTTTTCAAAGGCATTCTCAAGTGATTCAGTCAACTCTTTTTCTCCGGGTTCAGTAATATTGCCTAGTTGTAATAGTAAGATTTGTCTGAAATTAGAAAGTAATACACTATCATTTGTTTTATTATTATCGCTCAACAAACTATCCATTTGGATAATGTTTCTACGTAATAAATCATTATTCAACTCATCTAATATATTCAGCATCAAAAACGAATACTTCACCGATGGATAATTGTTCTTCAACAACAACTGCGATTTATTGACCATGTCCTGATTAGCTCCAATATTAACCATAGTAACAATAAATGTCACAAGGAAAACAAGTATTATTCCAAAGCTCATCCTGGTTCTTATTTTTTTCATCCGTATCATAACTGGATTTTTAACTTATACAATAAACATTAATGCGATAAATATAAACATTAATCCAATAAATAGAAATATTCATTTTACGGGACGGACTATATGCAATGTGAGATAAAGATTCAGAACCTGTCAATTTATCTTTGTGCCAAGAGGAGAAAAAACAAAATTAATTCCTTTCAAGTTGCACTGCCCTATCGATGATAGCATAAATTTATTTTATTTTTTAGGGAGTGGGCAAATGCGAAGCAATCACGAACAAAATAAAAATAAGCGCCATTGTGAGTCAAGGTTAACGGGGCAAATATTAATTGGTGATGTCCGACAAGAGTTGGAAAAAACTAAAAGAAAAGCTCAAACTAATCACACGGAAAACGACACTGATGAGTTTTGAAGAGTGCATTCAAAAACTGAAAGAGGCTCAAATAAGTTGGATAAATAACTTCCGTATGGCAAATATTTTAAACAAACTCCAAGATCTTGACACTTGATTGCATAACAAGCTTAGGTATTGAATTTGGCATCATTGGTACCGAACGAAGTGAGATTCTGAACACTTTTTTTAATAGAATTCGTGAATAAAAAGCCGAAAAGAAAAGGCGAAGTCTTATCCGTTTGGGCGTTCGGTAAGAACAAGCCTATGCATGATCCCGATCACGTAATAGAGGAACGAATTCATAAATGCCCGTAAAAATAAGTATTGATCGAGTAGGCAAAGGGAGTCTCACCCTAAGCCTCTCACAAAACCATTCTTGATAGTCTCCCATCACACGGTTCTTGTCGCATAAAAATCGGACTACAAGTTAAATAGAAAAATTCAGTTCCCAAAGATAAAACAAGTATGAAAACTATTTCTTTTTCCGTTTAAGCCATGCGTAAATACGGCAAATACTCGTTTTGTGACGTTTATACTTTCGTCGTGCCCATCGAATCAAGCGACTATGTAATAATCGAAAAACATGATGCATTTCCCATCCCCGAAATTTACCGTAATAATTAACCCATCCTCTTATCTGAGGATTAAGTCTTTGAGCAATTCCAACAATACTTTTACAAGTCTTGCTTTCCCCTATCAAAACTTCCAGTTTTTCGGCTATTTTCTTACGGGATGCGATACTAATTGCACATCCATAACCCAGAAACAGATTTCCTATTTTCTAAGATTTACTGCTTCATGGCTGAATGCAATACTATTTTATTCCGATGTATACTGCTTCTTGACACACTATGATTTCATGCATTCATCTACTTCCTTTTGAAAGTTTAATTTGATTAGTAGTTTCAAGTTTCTCAATCAGTTGCTTTTTTGGAAATACAACTGATAGAACAATACTTGCTAATAAAACAAATAATATTACATAAAGAGAATATGCGGGTATAAATCCTAAACGTACCATCCATTCGTGCAACATTAGTTTTATTCCGACATACACAAGTAATACCGCCACACCAATTTTTAATAAATAGAATTTTTCTACAACCTTTATTAAAAGAAAGAACAATGAGCGTAATCCAAGGATTGCAAAAATATTTGAGAAGAAAACGATATAAGGGTCACGGGTTACAGCAAATATTGCAGGAATTGAATCCAAAGCGAAAACTAAATCGGTAAACTCAATTATTATGAGCACTATGAATAAAGGCGTTATGTAAGTCATTCCATTTTTGAGAATAAAAAATTTATTTGCTACATACCTTGGAAATACATTAAATCGTTTTGACAAGAATTTTACTGCAGGATGATTTTGAGGTTCAATCTTGATTTCGGAATTACGTTGAACATACATTTTAATCCCAACATAAATAAGATAAATACCAAAAACGTATAGTAACCATTCAAATCGATAAATCAAAGCTGCACCTGCAAAAATAAATATGCATCGCATTACAATTGCTCCTATTATCCCCCAAAAAAGTACAGGTTTGTAATCTTTCTTTTTTACAGAGAATGCTGTTAAAACAGCCATCATTACAAATAAATTATCCACAGATAATGATTTCTCAATCAGGTAACCTGTTAGATAGTTAATGGCAATGTTTTTACGATATAATTCCAGACTGTTTTCAAAACTATTTTCATCAAGTGTAAAAAAAGGTGCATAATGCTGTACTACAATCTTTAAATCCTCCAAATTTTGAATACCGTGAATTAATTCTGCATAAAAACGAAGAAAAACAGCAAATACTAAGGCTAATGCAATCCAAATACCACTCCATATAGTAGCTTCCCTAACTGAGACTTCATGTGATTTTCTGCCGACTAGTAATAAATCCAACAATAATACCGCTATAATGAAAGCTATAAAAACAATGAAAAACAATATTTCACCAGACATATTTTATTTTTTAAATTAAATTTATTCTCAATCAATTTTCCCAATATCTAGAAACCTTATTAAAATAATTGAGTCTCTATCTACCAAATACTACAATTAGCAATTTAATTAATTATTCAACATCTAATTCATCAATAAGGTCATCAATTTTCCAAATTATTAATCTTCTTTTAGCTTTGGCTTTATTAATAAGGTTCTTGTGTACTTTTACTACTTCCAATTTGACTGTTATATAACTAATAACAGTATTCATCGCATTTAATTAAGCAGTCAAATAAGTATGTACAACCTGTTGTTTTAAAACTGCTTGAGATTCCCGTTGTGCTTTAACAGGTTTTGATAACTCATTTATATTTAAATCAATTTCAGTCCTATTAAGTTTTATCTCCTCTCTTTGCAATTGTAAAGTGTATTAAAAAGAAACAAGTACAAATCCAAAAAATAAATCATTCACAGCTCCAAACATATCACCCATGGTTACTCAGTCTCCCCAATTGTTTGACATCAGATATATTGTCAAATCAAAAATTAACCATATTAATAAAATTAAGATTACTGCAATTATCAAGAAATTGACTATTTTTTACTCTCTTCTCCATATTTCTATTTCCTGATTATTTTAATTTCTACTATTCTGACATTTGACTTTGCACTACCGTCATTTTGCATGAAACACAACAGTCACTCGTATGTTGTCGTTGCGGATTTCGAAGAGCATCAATGTCCGACAAAACATGACTGTCAAGAAAGGAGCAGAGACAACGCACCGCACGAACTCCGCAATGCATTTTACAATTTATTGTGTGCAATATTTATTCTTTATTTATCAATCCTCCTAAAATTACCGAAATCATTCCAATCACATAAACCAATTGAAATGGTTCTTTAAAAAACAAAATCAACAATATTGTTGAAATCACTGGACTCAAAAATACGAATAGCGCAATATAACGATGCTTTTCCAATTCTTAATGCTCCAATCCAGAAAATATATGAAATCCTATTTACGAAAATTCCGTTGATCAAAATCGGCAAAAAAGTCTCTCGTATTGGCAATTTAAATTCTAAAAGCAAAATCATTGAGATAAATGAAATTACTGTTGCCGTTAAAAAATAAATTGTCACAAGCGATAAAGAATCAATTTTAACTTTTTTGCTCAAAACTAAAAAAAGTCCAAATACAAATGTAGCTAATAATACGATGCTACCTACAAAGAAATTGTCAAGGTAAATGTCTGTCAATCTACCCTTAGTCAATACAAAAAATACCAAAGAATCCAAGAATTACTGAAATCACTTTCCTTAAATTCAGTCTTTCCTTTAAAAATACAGATTGAAAAAACAATCACGAAAATAGGCCAACAATATTGAATTATCAAGAATTCAATTCCGTTAGCATTTGCATATTCGAAATAAAGTAAGATGTAATACAAATAAGTCCCAAGCAATCCTAAAACTATTGAATGAAAGCAATCTTTTGTCGAGAATTTTAAAATCACCTTTCCTTTTTTCTATGTCAGGATGATTACTAAAAAGTCAAGAATGAAATTACACTTGACCAAAAAAGGAATTGATAGTTATCAAGATTTGATTGTCCTAATTTTGAAACAATTGGAATCAGTGCCCATAGATAGAACACAAATCAGAACGTAAATTATCGATTTTGTTTTGGAATTCATTTTTTCAATTTCACAAGCCCAAACTTAGCAAAATATAATCACTCTATCAGAACACTATTTATAAAGTTTATACCTGCAACAATATATAAAATTGAAAATTGAACCGACAGCTTTCAACTATTCAATCATAAATATATTTAAGCAGGCTTACTCCGAACAGAATTGTACACTTCGGGAGCAAAACAGGTAATTTCTCTTCGGAATTGAGCAAGTGAACGACAAATTGGCAAATTTCTGATCAGAAATGAACTCGTCACAACAAATTTGAACGTTTTCTCTTCGGCCATGAGCGATTTGAATGTAATTGTGAGCAATTCTGATGTGAAATGGACGATTTGAATGTAATTGTGATCAAATTCTCTTCGGCGGTCTTCGTTTTAATGCAAATTCGGATATTTCCTCACAATTAAGAGCTTATAAGCATGCCAAACTGTCCATTTTCTCTTCGGCAATGCAAATAGGAGTTCATTTCTGGCTTTTTCTCTTGAGTAAAGGCTGCAAGCAATGTGAAAATCGATCTTTTTAAATGAAATGATCAATAATACATCTCAAAAACAGGTTTTGCCGACAAGTCGAGACTAAAATTGGAGGAAATCTGGCTACATACCCACAAAAGTTACACATAAACGATCGTTAAACACACCTATACATTTCATTTTACTATATACTGACACAAAATAACTAAAAAAAATAAGTAGCTGAAAAGCCCGAAGCTGTTACAAATCTAAAAAAATGCTACAGGAAACATCATAATATTTTTCTATAAAAACACGCCTACTGTTAGATTGATTTTGTAGCTTAGCTACCCGTAGCCCAAAAACAAATTAATACAATACATTTTTAACCCAGAAGCTCTGCACGGATTTATACCCAAACAGGCATAGGCTTCACTAAAATTTAGAAGAGAAATGACTTTAACTTATTATCACTATTGCGACAGCAATGAAATCAGCACCGGCACTAGTACTATTGTTGGTGAACTGTCCAAAAAAGATTGGTCGGCCGACCAGATATTGAGCCATATTATTGCAGATTTGGAAACGACAAATAAAGATCTTGCCAGATCGATAGAGTACAGCCTTAGTGGTGCTCTAGCCGAGAACCTTAGAAAAGAGGATGAGATTGCCGACAACGATTTTGTGTGCTTAAAGCAGTTTGTAAAGGCAAATACGTATTTGCCCGATGCGAATCAAGTGCAGGATGCTATCGATGTTTGGGGCTTATTAAAGTCGCATAATTTGAATCTTCATAAACAGAGCTGCGAGAAACAACTAACATTAAGCAAAGCGCTGCTGGGTAATTTAGACAGTGAGCAATTTAAGGCGAAACTTGCCAATCTGATTGCTGTTAGCCCCAGACTTGAAAAGTTTAAACAATCGACCTCTGATTTAGAAACAGCTTACTCGAAAATGATGGAGGCAAATGCCGTTAAAGAGAATATTACGGCTCCTTCATCACTAAAAAATGAGGTGAGAAAAATTGTGAATGAAAGATTACTGCCTCATCTCGAAAATGCAGCCAAGGCAATGCCGGAAATTTATCAGGAGATTCTTGGTGTAATTACCGAGACCATCGAGGCCGTGAATGCTAAGGCGCAAATCCGCAAAAGCATTCGATTGAAAGCAGCCTCAGAAGAGATTCCTGCAGAATAAAAACAACGGGCTAATTATTAGGAAGAGCAAACCTAGGCGGGTTTGCTCTTTTTTGCTTGCTATTGAATACCCCTACCGAAAGCTTTCCCTTAGGTTTGCATTCACCAAGTAAATCATCTCTCTGCCTGTCGGTATCTCTCATTATATTGAAGAATTTATAAAGGAACCTTTTTCATCTATTTTTCTTTGTGGTCTTCGTGATGTCCTTAATTTTCCTTTGTGGTTAAACTTTTTTATGAATCGTATTTCATTTTGGTCGCATGTTAGCAAGCATCCCTTGTCAAGATTAGTAGATGCGAAAATTAAACTTTACTTTACCCCAGACTATTAATATTTGCGGTAAACTCCTGATCCAAATCAATATCCTTCAAAAGTGTCTCCTTCTGATCCGATGAAACCGAATTTCGGTAGTCCAGCAAAATAGATTTTAACTCTATATATGTGTCAGTCTCCAAAACAGGAATCTTATCAGAGCCTGTATTCTCCAAAATATCAATCACCTTGTTTACCGACATGGCATTGATATCAAAAGCGGGGTGATATGCTATTTGTTTATCTGTATCAGTCACCAATTCTGCTACCAATCGGGCATTTGTCAAATCAAAAAGAATTTCCCTTACCAAACGAATAGGCATCTGTAATCGATGAGAAATATCCTGCGAAAGCATGGGGACTTGATCCTTTTTAAAATTGTGGATAATTAAATGCAGAACATATATACTTAACAAGCGTTTGTAGTCGTATGCTATTTCGGAGGTTTCTGTTTCGTACTCGTAATTTTCAACATTCTGCTCAGCAAAGGAAATCTCTGCGCCCAACAAAACCACCAACCAACTCATCTGCAGCCATATCAAAAACAGAGGTAAGGCCGCAAAACTACCATAAACAGCATTATAGGTTGTAACCATCCCCTGAAACTCGATGTACAAAACCTGAAATAGTTGATAAATTGTACCGGCAATAACTCCCGCCAGCAATCCCGACTTAAATTTCACATGCGTATTCGGCATAAAAGTGTACAGCATGGTAAATAGGATCCATACCAAAAAATAAGGAGTTAAATTAATCAGAAAACTAAGATATGGCCCAACTGCCTCCATTAAAGTATTGCCTTGGGTTACCTGTTTAATCATGGTTTTTAAGAAAACTGTTGCTCCACTGGAGCCAATTAGTAAAATGGGTGCAAAAATCATGATCGCAGTGTAATCACTGAACCTGCGCCCCCAGGTTCTCCCCTTCTTTATTCGCCAAACATCGTTAAACGATTCCTCGATATTGGTTAAAACCTTTAATACCGACCAAAACAAGATGACAAATCCCAATCCCGCTACCAATGATCCTTTTGTATTGATCAGCATCTTGTTCGCAAACTCAATCAGCCAGTTCAAAACTTCTTCCTGACCGGAAAGATTCGCTATCAGCTCCTTCTCTAGCTTCTGTTCCAAATCGAACCCTTTGGCAATTCCAAAACCCATAGCCAAAACAGGCACAACCGATAAAATGGAATAAAAAGTTAAGGCAGATGCCCGCAATTGACATTTGTCTTCGTAAAAACCTTTAATAGCCAAAAGGTAAATTCGTAATTGCCGAATTAAAAAATAACGAGGTCCGGACAATTCTTTTAAGCGCATGTTCCATACTCCACGACTCAAAAAATTCATTACGATATCGAAATAATTACGAAGACTCTTCATTTCTTGCTTTTTATTAACTGATTTATGAGTTCGAATTTACATAAAAGGCAAAGATTTACCAATAATTTCAAAATCCTGCCATCTGATTGATTCAAAAAAAGCAAAAAATCTTTTTCTATTAAGAAATCATCTTCCCTTTTTTTAAGTTTGTAAGAACTAAGCTTACTTCTTATCTCTCATCATGAAAAAAGAAATTCTAATTATTGAAGATGACCTTTCCTTGCAAAAAATCTTAGCTGATTATCTTTCAGGTTGTGGATTTCAATGTACTTGTGTGGAGCTGATTAAGGATGGCAAATCTCTTTTCGATAAAAAGTTTTTCCATATTGTACTTCTTGATTTGGGACTTCCCGATGGTGAAGGATTGGATTGCATCTCTTTTATCAAATCAATTTGGTCCGATACAGGTGTGATCATCATTTCAGCCCGCGATAAGCTGGAAGACCGGGTTGATGGTCTAAATTTAGGTGCTGATGACTACTTAGTTAAACCATTTCATTTTTCAGAACTCAATGCAAGAATCAATGCGCTTTTGCGCAGAAACTTCCAAGCAGAAAATCAGCTGTTAAGCTTTGGCGAATTGGAAATTGATACTCGTTCTCATCAAGTGAGAATTAGGAACGAACAAGTAGATTTTAGCCGAAAAGAATTTGATTTGCTCCTGTATTTTATCGAAAACAAAAATAGAGTTCTTACTAAAGAGAGCTTGTTTGAACATGTGTGGGGCGAAAACCCGGTTTTTATGGATAACTCCGATTTTATTTACACGCACATCAACCGACTCCGGAAAAAAATCAAAAATTATACCGGAGAAAATTACATTAAAACTGTTCATGGCTTTGGCTATAAATTAGATAACCGCTAAAAAATGAAACTCTTAACTAAAATAAACAAATCCTATTTCAAATATGGTATTCTGGTATTTCTAATAGCTGATTTTGTTATCATTGCCATGAGCAATTACTTTTTAAAAGAAGAAATTGACCAGCAATTGCGTCTTGAAGCAACAGAAATTTTTGAAGTGCTAAAGGAAAAAGGAAAATTTCAGAGCATTTATCCTACGGATATAGTTACTCCCATTTCTTCCTCTGAAATTAGAGCTAATAGTAAGAAGGACACATTGATTTTGGACTTGTACCAGAATGAACTAACTCCCTATAGAGAATTCACAAGCTATCAATCCATTAATGAAAAACATTATCGAATTACAACACGGCAAATGCTGATGGAGTTCGATGACATTCTCACAATCTTCACCACCCTTATATCCAGTGTATTATTTTTAATTTTCATTGGCTTACTGCTGTTTACACATAGGTTGAATACCTCCCTTTGGAAAATTTTTAATGACAATGTTGAGAAAATAAAATTTTATTCCTTAACCCCTCCATCAAAATTGGAATTGACAGCTACCGGAATTGATGAATTTGACGCTTTAAACCAAGTGCTTTCGATGATGTCGAGCCGTTTGGAAAAGGACTACACGGCCACAAAGGAATTCTCCGCCAATGCTGCCCACGAATTTCAGACTCCTCTTGCTGTTATCCGAAATAAATGCGAAAACTTATTTTCAGACTCAAATTTAAATGAGAACACAATCAAAACAATACGGGAAATATACCTTTCTACAGATAAACTTTCAGGCATTACCAAAGCACTGCTCCTGCTTGCAAAAATTGACCACGGACAATTCAATGAGAGAGATCAGGTTTCTTTGAATCAAATTTTCAACTATTGGATGAGTTCATTTCAGGATGTAATACAAGATAGAAACTTACTGGTTACGATTTCTGCTGCGGACAATTGCCAATTGCTAATGGACAAAAGATTAGCGAACCTTTTGATCCAAAATATTTTTGTAAATGCCATAAAACACAGTAAGAATGGTGAAGAAATATCGATTTATCTAGCTAAAGATTATTTTACAATCACCAATTCAGGCGAACAAGCCATTAACCAACCCGAGATGATCTTTAATCGGTTTTACACGGAAAGCCAAAATATTGGATCAACAGGAATTGGTTTGGCTATTGTGAAAAAAATAGCAGACCATTACAAAATTAATATCGATTATTCATTTAAGGATTTTAAACACTTATTTACATTCAAATTACAGAATTGTTAGCTTTTTGTTAGAATCAGGTTGTTTTTTTGACTCGTATTAATTTAATAAAATATGAAGTTCAAAAATATCCTGCGTAGTCGATTTGGTGGTCTTGTACTGTTTGGTTTTATTTTCCTTGCCATTTCTTTTCTGATCCGAACAATTCTTTTAATTACTGATTTCCAGAATGTAGATCTAAACTTTATTCGGTTTGTTCAAATTTACAGCATAGGCTTATTTTACGATCTGGTTGCCATTTCCTATTTTATCATTCCTTTTACATTCTATTTGCT
The DNA here is from genome assembly GCA_016936255.1 of Marinifilaceae bacterium. Lineage (GTDB taxonomy): Bacteria > Bacteroidota > Bacteroidia > Bacteroidales > Marinifilaceae > Labilibaculum. Next base: position 12,409 of record JAFGYE010000097.1, read on the forward strand.
TTTAATTCCTGATAAAATATTTAACTCCAAAATCCATCGCTGGATTTCTTATGTATTTTTTATTGTAACTATTGGAATTCTTGTTTTTTCGGGAATTGGAGAATGGTTTTTTTGGGAAGAATTTAGCGTGCGATACAACTTTATTGCTGTTGACTATCTGGTTTACACCCACGAAGTTATTTCCAATATTCGGGAGTCCTATCCAATGCCTGCTATTCTATTAGGTATGTTATTGGTTTCAGGAGGAATTTTTGCTCTTGTTAAAAAGAATTTCGACCATAGTGTCAATTCAGAATCCCGATTCGTTAAGCGTCTTATCACATGTGTTATTTTGTGGATGTTTCCACTTGCGGCATTCTATTCAATCAATAAAAGTTCAGCAGAAATAACTAAAAACACATACTCCAATGAGCTGGCTCACAACGGAATCTATCAGATTTTCGCAGCCTTCCGAAACAATGAGCTTAACTACAATTCCTTTTATCAATCAATCGATGATAAAGAGGCTTTTACAAACCTTCGAAAGTTGATAAAAACATCAAACAGTGAATTTACAAGTGAGGATGTTTTCGATGTAAGCAGAAAAATTACTTATCCGGGCGACGATAAAAAATACAATGTAATGCTTATCACTGTTGAGAGCCTGAGCGGGTCATTTTTTACTCGTTTTGGCGGAAAAGACAATATTACTCCCAACATGGATACGATTGTTCAGCAATCGCTTTTTTTCACCAATTTCTATGCTACAGGTACACGTACAGTTCGTGGAATGGAAGCACTAACTCTCTCCTTGCCGCCAACTCCTGGATTTTCGATCGTTAAACGACCAAAAAACGAAGGCATGTTTACCCTTGGAAATATATTAAGCTCAAAAGGTTATAACTCAAACTTTATTTATGCCGGAAACGGTTATTTTGATAATATGAACTATTTCTTTGGAAACAACGGATACAATGTTGTTGATCGAAAAGATTTTCTGGACAGTGAAATTACATTTGAAAATGCCTGGGGTGTTTGCGACGAAGATTTATTTGCAAAAGCCAGTCAGGTGGCCGACAGTAGTTATAAGGCAGGAAAACCTTTTCATAATTTTATCATGACAACATCCAATCATCGTCCATATACGTATCCTGATTCAAAAATTGATATTCCATCACATACAGGAAGAAACGGTGCTGTTAAGTATACTGACTTTGCCATTGCTAAATTTCTTCGCGAAGCAAAAAATCACGAATGGTTCAAGAATACTATTTTTGTAATTGTTGCAGATCATTGTGCTTCAAGTGCAGGAAAAACATCTCTTCCGGTAAATAAATATCACATTCCGCTTATTATTTACGCTCCAAATATTATTCAGCCATCCGAAAACAATACACTGGCCTCTCAAATTGATTTTGCTCCGACTATTCTGGGGCTTTTAAATATGGATTACACCTCCAAATTTTTTGGCAAAGACATTCTGTTGGAGAAACCAAACCGTGCATTAATCGGCACTTATCAGAAAATTGGTTTGTTACAAAACGATCAGCTAATCGTTCAATTGCCTGTAAAACGAACCGAATCCTTTAAAATATCCGGAGAAGAACAAGACGCGGAACAAATTAATCCGACCGAATTAAAGGATGCAATTACTTACTATCAAACAGCCAGTTATCTTTTTCACAATAAAAAATATTCTTTTAAAGACTAAAAAACCTTATACACAAAATTGGCGTTGTTCTGCAAAACTAATTTTGAAACACCTTAAAAAGGCTAAATAAAAATGAATGGATTCCCTAATAATACAACCTCTGTGGTTGTATTATTAGCTCCTAAATTTAAGAATGTCCCGTTTCCTCTTTTTAAGTCTCGGCAAAAATTTCACTTTTACAAGTAAAGAAACCATCCCGTCCTGTTATATTTTTACTTATTTCAATCAAAAAGTACACATTCAATTCATATCTTTGAAAAATTTATATTTAGAAAAAGTGTATTATTTGTATTGTTATTTGTTTGGCAATGCTTATAACCACTACCAATTCGTTAAACCAAACTTAATGAGCCAGCAAGAAAAAGAATTCGAATTAACGATCATTGTTCCCGTTTTTAACGAGGAAGATAACATGCAGCGTGTAAAAGAGGAATTTACAGCCTATTTTGCCAGTTCAAAATATGCCTCAAAAGTACTTTTTGTGAACGATGGTTCATCTGATGGAAGTCAAAAAATGATTGAGGAGATTTGTAAGATTTCTGATCGTTTTTCTTATTTGGAATTGAATAAAAATCATGGTTTAAGTGCCGCCATTAAAGCTGGTTTTGATAACACAACAACACCATTTGTTGGCTACATCGATTCGGATCTTCAAACAACACCTTTCGACTTTGATTTGTTGATGGAACATCGAAATGAATTTGCTTTGGTAACCGGTGTTCGTCAAAACCGCAAAGACAGCTTTGTGAAAAACATGAGTTCAAAAATTGCAAATGGATTTCGCCGTTATATGACTAAGGATACAGCTGAAGATACTGGTTGCCCCTTAAAAATAATGAAAACAGAATACGCTAAAAAAATGCCTTTCTTTACAGGAATGCACCGTTTTATACCAGCCTTAATCATGCTGCAGAAAGGTGAAATAAAACAAATTCCGGTACGTCATTTCCCACGGATTGCGGGCGAAGCCAAATACCATCTTTTCAACCGTTTGGTTGGCCCTTTTAAAGATTGTTTCGCTTATCGCTGGATGAAAAAACGTTACATTAATTACGAAGTTATTTCTCGTAACTAATGGATAGCATTTATATTTACGCCATTGGTTTTTTTGCACAAGCTCTGTTTTCAGCACGGTTAATTGTGCAGTGGGTGAAATCTGAAAAAGCCGGAAAAGCCTTATCCCCGGTATTATTTTGGCAAATCAGTATTTTAGCTTCGTGGATGCTGTTTATTTACGGCTTGCTGCGCGATGATTTTGCCATTATTATGGGACAGGTGATTGCTTATTCCATTTACATCCGAAATCTGCACATTCAGAACAATTGGAAAACCTTGCCAATGTTAACGAGGCTAATTGCCATAATAACTCCTGTTGTTGTTTTATCCTTCATGCTTAAAAACTGGGGATATCACTACCAGCAATTATTTAAGAACGATGATATTCCAACTCTTCTTTTAATTTGGGGTGTGGCAGGACAAATTACCTTTACTTTCCGTTTTGTTTACCAATGGATCTACTCTGAACGCAAAGGAGAATCGGTACTTCCTATGGGCTTTTGGGTGATCAGCATCATCGGATCCATCATGATCTTATCCTATGCTCTTTACCGAAAAGATCCTGTTCTTTTTCTTGGTCAGGGTTTTGGGATGTTGGTTTACTGCAGAAACATAGTACTTATTCGAAAACAATCTCACAAGTTAAATCACTAAACTCAGATTAAAATGATTCAACGATATCTGTTTGAGAACAAAACTTCTGTTCATATTTTATTTTTATTAGTGGTTTGCTACTTTGCATTCTTCTTTGCCAACAGTAGTTTTTTTGTGAATATCATGGAAGCACGAAACTTTGTGACTGCCCGTGAAATGATTGAAAAAGGAAATTGGCTGGTGCCTACAATGAATGGCGAATTACGATTGGCTAAACCACCTCTTCCAACATGGATTACAGCAGTATTTGGAAGCTGGTTTGGAATCGAAAATATAAGCATGCTTCGATTTCCTGCTGCAATGGTTAGCTCCATCATGGTGATTTTGATGTATTTTTTCACTATCTCATTAAATAAAAACAGAATAGCCGCTTTGTGCAATAGTCTTGTCTTGGCATCAAGTTTCTATATCGTGTATATGGGAAGAACAGGAACCTGGGATATTTACTGTCATAGTTTTATGCTTGGTGCTATTCTCTTTTTACACAAAGCCTGGAAAACTGAAGATAAAAATTGGGGGTTATTTGCAGCAGCAGGTATCTTTTGGGGTTTATCTTTCTTAAGTAAAGGACCTGTCGCATTTTTTGCCGTTCTAATTCCATTTTTAATCGCCTATTCGTGGGTATACAAAGGAAAAGTAATTCTACAAAAATGGCAGCCGCTTTTATTAGCCATTGGAATATTTATTGTGATCAGCTTTTGGTGGCCTGCTTTTATCTCTCTGGTTCACGCTGATGAAGCTGCCGCAATTGCTAAGCTGGAATCCGGTTCCTGGATGAACCGCCATGTCCGTCCGTTTTATTACTATTGGAATTTCCCTATTCAATCAGGAATCTGGACATTAATTATTTTCTCTGCATTGATTTTTCCTTATGCCTTTAAACGATTCGAAGCAAAAAAAGAATACAAATTTGCACTGATCTGGACCATCACGTCTGTTGTCTTACTTTCTTTAATTCCGGAAAAAAAAGACAGGTACCTGCTTCCAGTATTGATCCCAAGTGCTTTATTGGCTGGTCAATTGATTCAACACTTATTTCAGGTTTTCAAAAACGAAACGGCCGACAAATGGGATAAGCTCATTTGGGGAGCTAACCTCTGGTTAATTGCCATTGTTGCTCTTGTAATGCCTGTTGGAGTTTTCATCTTTTTCTATCAGGATCAACAAATATCCTTGCTGACATTTATTCTCTTTTCTCTTCTTTCCGAAGGAATCTTTCTGTTATTGCTGATGGCATGGAAAAACAAAAACATTCTAAACTTTGTTTTTGGAATGATTTGTCTGATGGCAATTACTGAAGTGTTTATAATTCCAAACACCAGTAACTTACAAAACCGAAATCATAAATTTAAAAATATCCGTGAAGCCCGAAACATAGAATCAATAAAAGACTTAAATCTATACAGTATTGGGAAAGAGGAATTTAGAATTGAATTGGTTTGGGAAATAGGACGAGAAGTAAAGTCGTGGAATACCGAAGAATTGAATGAATTTCCTAAAGAAAAATCATTTGTTGTCTTCTCCTCTGAAAATCCAAAGGAATTGTTCTCCGACTTACAACTTCAAAATATGGAGTTTGAAACATTAGATTATTACGACTACAATCGTCAACCCAAAGGAAACAAACGGTACTTTCAAAAGTACATGACTCTTATTAAGGTCCTTCAATAAATACTATTAGTTAAAAAAACCTAAGATTTCAGGCGAAAAAAGCCATCTTTCATGATTATAGAATAGCTTTGTTTTTACTTGTAAGTTAATTCTTCAATTGTTGAAGATCATTGATCTGTATTTATCCAATTTTGATCCACACTTTTGAATCAAAATAAAAAACAAGTCAGAAGTATATGCAAACTGTAGAGAATAAATTAAAAAGAACCATTCTTGTAACCGGATGTGCTGGTTTTATTGGGTCTCATCTTTCAGAAAAATTACTATTACTGGGATATAAGGTTATTGGCATCGATAATTTCGACACTTTTTATCCGAAAAAAGTGAAAGAAGAAAATTTAAACGCTTTTCTTCAAAATTCCTCTTTTGCATTTTACGAACTGGATTTACGGATTGATTCGAGTCTGGATCGTATCGAAGATCGGATTGATTTGGTGGTGCATTTGGCAGGTAAAGCAGGAGTCCGACCTTCCATTGAAGATCCGCAGGGATACATCGACAGCAACATTACAGCGACCAGAAACGTATTGGATTTTATGAGAAAAAAAGGAATCAAAAAACTAGCTTTTGCTTCCTCCTCTTCCGTTTACGGCAACAACAAAGACGTTCCTTTTTCGGAAACTCACAATGTTGATCGTGCCATTTCGCCTTATGCATTTTCTAAAAAATCCTGCGAAGTTTTAAACCACAGCTATCATCATTTGTATGATTTGGATATTATTAACATGAGATTTTTCACCGTTTTTGGTCCTCGTCAGCGACCCGATCTGGCCATTCATAAATTTCTGAAATTGTTCCGAAATGAACAGCCGATTCCAATGTTTGGAGATGGTTCAACGGCAAGAGATTATACTTTCGTTGATGATACTGTGGAGGGAATTGTAAAAAGCTGCAACTATCTTTTCAATCACGAACAGGTTTTTGAAACCATAAACCTGGGCAACAGCTACCCTATACTTCTTCGCGACATGATTGCGATTATCGCAAAAAATGCGAAATGTGAACCGCAAATCAATCATCTGCCAATGCAGGCAGGAGATGTTGAACAAACTTATGCTGACATTTCCCGTGCAAAAGAACTGATTGGTTACAATCCACAAGTTAGTTTCGAAGAAGGAATTAAACGTTTTATAACTTGGTTCGACAATCAATAAGAATCATCTGTATTGAGTTAAAACATAAAAAAGAGACTCCAAATCAATTGAAGTCTCTTTTCATATTTTTTCTGATTCACAATCAGAATTATAACATTCCTTTTATTTCATCTTCGAAATCTTCAGGAGCAACGTTTGGTTCAATTCGTTTTACCACTTTTCCATTTCTATCGATAATAAATTTGGTGAAATTCCATTTGATCCCGTTTCCTTCATAAATCTCAGGAAATTTTTCACTGATAAATCCCTTGAATTTTTGTCCCGATTCTGAATCATCAAAACCTAAAAACGGTTTTTCTTCAGTCAGCATTTTATAAAGAGGATGAGCATTTTCCCCACGAACTTCAATTTTCTCGAACATTGGAAAGCTTACGCCATAGTTTTTCTCACAAAAAGCAGCAATTTCTTCCGATGTTCCAGGCTCTTGTTCCAGAAACTGATTGCTCGGAAATCCTAAAATTACGAATCCCTGGTCTTTGTATTTCTGATACATTGCTTCCAAACCTTTGTATTGTGGCGTTAAACCGCATTTACTTGCCGTATTAACAACCAAAACAACTTTTCCTTTATACTGATTCAAATCAACTTCCGCACCAGTTAAAGAGGCTACTTTAAAGCCATACAATCCTTCTTTCATACATTTCTCTTTTTTACAATCTTTCTTTGTCTCTGTTTGTGCTATTGTCTGATAAGACATCAAACCTACAGCAAATATTAGCAGTAAGGCAATTTTTTTCATTTCGACTATTTTTATCGTTTGTGTTTGTTTTGCATTTCGAAAAAATCCATTCCAATTTGTATCGCATGCGATACAAATATATGCTTTTATTTTTAATTGTTTTAAATAAGCGTGTTAAATATCTGTTAACTGATTAAAATAATTCAAGCCATCCGTTGAATCACTTCTTTGGCCACCCATTCCGGAGTAATATCTACCATACATTGCTGGTAAACCTTTTGTTTGCACTTCCCTGAGCCATCTTTTGTGCATGGCCGGCATTTCATATCCACTTCGAGGGTTTTGATTTGTTCTCCCGTGGTAAATCCAAATGCAGTTGGCCCCATTAAAGATAAAGCAGGAATACCAAACTTATCTGCAGCATGCAAAAAACCAGTATCACCGGAAATTACCAAGTTCGATTTCTGAACCAAATAACAGGATTCCAGTAAATTGGTTTTTCCGCTAAGGTTCAGAACTCTTTCTTTTGCTGCAGCCTCAATCTCTTCACAAAAAACGTCATCAGGTCCGGCTAAAATTACAAAATGATAATCCGGCAATTGCTGCACCAACTTTTGCCAATGAGAGACAGGCCAACGTTTCATCATCCAGGCTGCAGAAGGAACCAAAGTGACCAATTTGGATGGTTCCCCCTTTAAATTTGAAAAAACCTTATCCTCCATTTTCATCTTTAACTCCTCAGGAAAATACCAATTGGCATTGACTTTTGAATAATCGGTTAAGCCCCATTTCTCAAGAGGTTTTCGGTACGAAAGCATTCCTTTAAAAGGCATTGGAAAACGATCAATACCTAACTTAAATAACAAAATTCTTTTGATTCGATCTTTGCTTCGCATAGTATACTTAGATCCAATACCAAACCAACGTTTCCATCTCGGCACCAATACTGTTTTCAGCACAATCGACCGAATATTGCTGTGAGCATCATAAACGAAATCAAATTTTTCCTTTTTAAGCTCTTTTGCCTGCTTTATAAGACCTTTAAATCCCTGTCCTCTATCAAATCCCCAAACTTTGCAGATACGCTGATCCATCGCTAAAAAGGAAGACATGTCTTTTCTTGCAATCCAATGAATCTCAGCATCCGGATAATGGTTTAAAATACCATCCACAGTTGTCATACACTGAATAATATCACCTATGGAAGAGAAACGAATAATCAGGAATTTTTTAGGCATTTTTTCTAGTATCTGGTACGGAGTAAATAGACTATTTACAGCTTTTGTTTAAACAATTATAGTCACAAAAATAGTAAGAGTAGTTAGGAAATCCACAATGTTGGCCATAAAAAAAGAGACTTTAGAAATTCTAAAGTCTCTTTACGATAAGTTGTATTGCCAATATTAAGTACTGATTACTATCGTACTAAATACGAACTTCTATTTTCTCTAGTTATCTGCCAATACTGAAATTACATTTTTCTTACATTCAACAATACCTCCGTTGACTTCAAAGAAAATTTCAACACCTCCAACAGGTTTTAGTTTAATCGTTCCTTTCTCCAGACTAGAAACAATTGGAGCATGGTTTTTCAATATTTCAAAAGATCCGTTTTTTCCTGGTAGCTGAACCAATTCAACTTCTCCGGAATACAGACACTTCTCAGGCGTAACAATTTCCAAATGCATAATTAAAAATTCTAAATTACAAGCACTTACACTTCAAGTATTTTAGGTGTCTTTTTATTCTTTTTCAGATTCTGCCAACAATTTTTCACCTTTTTCAATGGCTTGTTCTATTGTACCAACAAGGTTAAAGGCAGCTTCCGGATATTGATCAACTTCACCATCCATAATCATGTTAAAGCCTTTAATAGTATCCTCAATAGAAACCAAACATCCTTTTAAGCCGGTAAATTGTTCGGCAACGTGGAATGGCTGCGATAAAAATCGTTGAACACGACGAGCACGATGTACCACTAATTTATCCTCTTCGGAAAGCTCTTCCATACCTAAAATTGCAATGATATCCTGCAATTCTTTGTAACGCTGCAAAATCTCTTTTACATCTGTAGCACATTTATAGTGAGCTTCACCAACAACGTCTATTGAAAGAATACGGGAAGTAGAATCCAATGGATCTACAGCCGGATAAATTCCTAGCTCAGCAATTTTACGATTCAATACAGTTGTTGCATCCAAGTGGGCAAATGTTGTAGCCGGAGCAGGGTCAGTTAAATCATCCGCAGGAACGTAAACCGCCTGAACAGATGTAATCGAACCTCTTTTTGTTGAGGTAATTCTCTCCTGCATCACCCCCATCTCTGTTGACAGGGTTGGCTGATATCCTACTGCAGAAGGCATACGCCCAAGCAAAGCCGAAACCTCAGAACCTGCCTGAGTAAAACGGAAAATATTATCTACAAAGAACAGAATATCACGTCCACCTGATTTTTCATCCCCGTCACGCAAACTTTCTGCAACAGTTAATCCGGAAAGAGCAACACGGGCACGTGCCCCTGGTGGTTCATTCATCTGACCAAAAACAAGCGATACCTGAGAGTTATCCAAGGCTTCTTTATCTACTAAAGAAAGATCCCATCCTCCCTTTTCCATATCTTTTTCAAACGCTTCGCCGTATTGAATAACCCTTGATTCGATCATTTCACGAAGCAAGTCATTTCCTTCACGGGTACGTTCGCCAACACCGGCAAATACAGATAAACCGTCTTGACCAATGGCAATGTTATTTATTAATTCCTGAATCAATACTGTTTTACCAACCCCGGCACCTCCAAATAAACCAATTTTACCACCTTTTGCGTATGGTTCAATAAGGTCAATTACCTTAATACCTGTATAAAAAACTTCTGACTCAGTACTCAACTGATCGAATGCCGGAGGAGTCCTGTGAATAGTATATCCACCTTCCTTACTGACAGAACCAATTCCATCAATGGTTTCTCCAACCACATTTAGTAATCTACCTTTTATTTTATCTCCAGGAGGCATCATAATAGGCGAACCTGTTGCAATTACATCCATTCCCCGACGTAAACCGTCAGTTGAATCCATTGCTATGGCACGAACAGTATTCTCACCAATGTGTTGCTGACACTCAACAACCAAATTTTTACCATTTTCAATCACGACCTCTAAAGAATCGTAAATTTCAGGAAGTTTAGTTCCTTCCTTATCAAAACTTACATCGATAACAGGTCCGATAACCTGTGCAATTTTGCCTGTATTTTGTGACATTTACATTTTTTTTTTGGATCATTAATATCGCGTGACAACAAATTTAAAATTTTTTGTCAATAAAGGAGACTCTTATCTGAATTTTTAACATTCTTAAACGGAACGATTTACTAATCCTTTAACCAGTGAATAAAGTTCCTTTTTCTTTTCGGCCTCAACATCAACTTTATCGAGGTATTCAAGACATAAAGCAAAATAATCTTCAATTTTATTCTGCGAATATTCACGAACATTTAACTGCTCATAAATAGCCCTTACAGCCATTATTTTTTCTTCCGGATTAAAAAATTTCGTTGTAATCCAAGACTTTAATTCTTCTTCAATATCTCCCGAAGCTGTTTCCAGGGCTTTAATTAAAAGAAAGGTTTTCTTATTGGATAGGATATCACCACCAATTTTCTTTCCAAAAACAGCCTCATCACCAAAAACATCTAAAAGATCGTCCTGAAGTTGAAATGCCATACCTAAATTCATACCAAAATGATATAATAATTCCGCATCTTTTGAGCTGGCATCGCCCATTATTGCGCCCATTTTTAGACTTCCGCCTAATAGAACAGCTGTTTTCAACCGAATCATATTTAAATATTCTTCAATCTTAACATCATTTCTATCTTCAAATTCCATGTCGAACTGCTGTCCTTCACAAACTTCCAATGCTGTTTGATTGAACACAGTAAGAACATCCCGCAGGTATTTGTCTTCGCAGGAACCAATATACTGATATGCCTTAATGGACATAGCATCACCAGAAAGAATGGCTACGTTACTGTTCCATTTTTCGTGTACAGTTTTCTTACTTCTGCGTATTGGAGCGTTGTCCATTACATCATCATGCAAGAGTGTAAAATTGTGAAACACTTCTATTCCGATGGCAGGCAAACAAACTTTTGAAAGATCATCCTTGTATAAATTAGCACTCAGCAGGACTAAAATTGGACGAAGCCGCTTCCCTCCAATGCCTAATATATATTTCATTGGCTCGAAAAGGCCTTCCGGCGGAGCCGAAAACTCCAATCCATCAATCTCTTTATCAATGATTTCCTGAAGATCATTAAAACTATACATGATTTACAATCAATTTTTAGTGTGTATTTTTAAACAGTTCACTAAAATATAAAAAAATCAATTCACAAGGCTTTCTTTTTCCTCTTTGTTTTCACTTGGTGCAATTCTAAGATCATCGAGCTCAATATCTTCCTCTTCATCGAAAATTTGAAGCAGTGGTTCTTTAAACGATCGGTTGGTAATAAACTTCTCAAGCGTGAGCAACAATGACGGCAACAAAATTAAGTTGGAGAGCATCGCTGAAAGTAAAGTTACGGACACTAATACCCCCAGAGAAACAGTTCCTCCAAAATCAGATAAGGCAAAAATACCAAAACCAAAAAACAAAATAATAGAGGTATACATCATACTCTGACCTGTTTCGCGAAGGGCAAGAACAACAGATGATCGGATACTCCAATTGGTTGCTTTCAATTCTTGCCGGTATTTTGCCAAATAGTGAATTGTATCGTCAACAGAAATACCAAATGCGATACTAAACACCAATATGGTTGATGCTTTAATGGGAATACCGAAAAAGCCCATTAACGCAGCTGTAATTATCAATGGCAAAAGGTTTGGCAGCAAAGCAACCACAACCATTCTTTTGGAAGAAAACATCCACGCCATGAATGAAGCAATAAGAAAAATTGCCAAAGCAAGACTTATAAATAAATTCTTTACCAGATATTTATTTCCTTTAAAAAAGATAATACTGGATCCAGTTACATTAACGGTATACTGATCTTCAGGAAAAATATTACTTACATGAGCAAGAATTCTTTGTTCCATTTCTTCCATTCTGGTAGTTCCAATATCCTTCATTCGAAAGCTCATTCGGGTAATTGACTGAGTCGAATCCACGAAAGTACTGAACAACTTGGAATCATCACCGGTATCGGCTTTAGCCAAATAGGACATAATCACATTTCGAGTCTGGTTACTAGGCAAATCGTAGTATTTTTCTTTGCCATTGAAATACGCCTGATTGGCAAATTTTGCCGCCTCAACAATCGAAACGGATGATGATATTTCCGGATATGATTTTAACGTATCGTTAAGAGCATTTAATCGTTTTAAGGTTGATAATTTTAAAATGCCTGCCTTTTTCTTAGTTTCTACCATCACTTCCAAAGGCATTATTCCATCCATGTTCTTTTCTAAGAACTTTAAATCCTGAAATATTACATTGTCATGTGGCAGGTCATCAACCATATAACCGGTACTTTTCATTTTGCTGATTCCAAAAATGCCTAGGACAAGCAAAACAAAACTTAGCGTATAAACTACAGTCCGTCTGTTCAATACAATCTTTACTAATTTACCCACAAACCATACTGTCATTTTATTTTCCAAATGACTTGTCGCTTTTTGATCCGGAGGATTTAAAAAACTAAAAATGATAGGAATTAGTAGTAAAGAAAGGACAAAAACCACCATGATATTTAAGGCCGCAATCACCCCAAATTCTTTTAATATCTGACTGGAAGTCACAATAAAAGTAGCAAAACCTGATGCTGTAGTAAGATTGGTTAAAAAGGTTGCATTCCCAATTTTTGATACCACACGTTGCAAGGCTTTTATCTTGTTATTGTGGCGAATGTACTCTCCATGGTATTTATTGATCAGAAAAACGGAATTCGGAATTCCGATCACCACTAGTAATGGCGGTAACATAGCGGTAAGTAAAGTAATTTTGTAATCGAACAAGACCATGGATCCCACGGCCCAGATGACACTCAAACCTACAACCAACATACAGAAGAAAACCACTTTAAAAGAGCGGAAAAACATAAATAAAATAATCGCAGTGACTAAAAGAGAAAGGTAAATGAACATGTTCATCTCCTTTTTAATCATTTGTGCAGTAACTACCCGAATATAAGGAAGTCCTGAGTATTTCATTTCTAAATTGTACTTGGCTGTAAAACGGTCGGTAATTTCCCGAACCTTAACAACCATTGGCTCACGCGCTTTCGAATTAATTATTCGTGCGTTCACCGTAATTCCCATCAAAAATGTATGAGATTCTTTATTAATTAAGCTCCCTTGATAAAATGGCAATGACTCGGCAATAAGAGCAAGACTATCTAATTCTTCCTGCGAACTTAATTTCTTTGGGAATATTGATTGAAATTCAAATCTCTTGGCTTCACTGTTTTTGTTGATATTGTAGGTATGTGCGATGGAAACCACTGCATCAATTCCATCCAAAGCTTTCAAACTATCTCCTAAGGAAATCCAATCGTTAAATTTCTCCAGTTCATAAAAGTCAGGATCCTGAACCGCAAAAAACATTACATTTCCCTCTTGTCCAAAAGTGTTTTTAAAACGCTCGTATTCAACAGATGCAGGGTCATCATCAGGAAGGAGTGCCGCATACTGATAGGACATCTCCACAAATTGAGCTTTGTACCCCATAAATATTGTGATAAGTCCAATTATCACCAAAAGTAAAATTCTATTCCTAAGAATTAATCCTGCAATTCTGTTCCACATACTATTATCCTGCTAAAGAGATATCGGTTTTATTTTAGATTCCGGCGAAAATACGACTTATAATCATTTTATCAAAAGATGATGATTGTACGGAATCCCAATACGCATCTGTTGGTGGTATCAAGATTTAAAATTATATAAATTCATTGAAACCATCTGGTTTTTAACAAATTAATTGCCAAACACAAATGCATTTTAGTTGTTTATATCTCAATTATTCACCCATTTCATTAAAAAATGAGTACTACCCGCAATTTCCCGGCCACAATGCACCACACAATCAACTAATTATCAACCCAATTGGCAAGCGTTAAAAATCTATAAAAAATCCCATTGTTTTTTTATTGTAATATTTTTATAAGCTTATTTTTACTTTTTCTTAATACTCAATTAACACGATAAAAAATTAGAGGTTTTGCAAATATCTTCTATTTTTGCGGCCTTAACAGCTACTAATCTATTGAAAAACAAATAAACTAAATAAGTTATGAATTACGGATTGGCCGATATTTTAACGCTTATAGGATCTTTAGGCTTATTCCTTTATGGAATGAAATTGATGAGTGAGGCTCTTCAACAAGTTGCCGGAGACAAGATGCGAACCATTCTCGCAGCAATGACTTCCAATCGATTTAAAGGGGTAATGACCGGAGTGTTGATTACGGCCCTTATTCAGTCGTCATCAGCAACTACTGTAATGGTGGTTAGCTTTGTAAATGCCGGTTTGTTATCGCTGGTTGAATCGATAGGAGTGATTATGGGTGCCAATATCGGTACTACGGTTACTGCCTGGTTAATCTCCCTGTTGGGGTTTAAGGTTAGCATGAGTGCAATTTCTTTGCCCTTAATAGGTTTAGGTCTTCCATTCCTGTTTTCAAAAAACCGCACAAAAAAGAATTGGGGTGAATTGATTATGGGATTTGCTTTGCTTTTTATTGGCTTGCAATTTCTTAAAACCTCAATGCCTGATATCAAAAATAATCCTGAGATTCTAAATTTCCTGACTAGTTATACAGACATGGGATTTGCTTCTACCTTACTGTTTTTGGCTATTGGAACGCTTCTTACTATTTTAATTCAATCATCATCGGCCACCATGGCACTTACCCTTGTAATGTGTAATAGTGGGTGGATTAGTTTCGAAATGGCTGCTGCAATGGTATTGGGAGAAAATATTGGTACTACCATTACAGCAAATCTTGCCGCAATGATTGCCAATACTTCAGCTAAAAGAGCTGCAAGAGCCCATCTAATATTTAATACTTTTGGTGTTATGTGGATGCTGGTCGCTCTGCCATTTTTCTTAAAAACGGTAGCTTGGGTTAACATGACTATTCTTGGTGGCGGAGATCCCTTCACAAGCACTGTTGCCGTACCTATTTCGTTGTCATTATTTCATACCGGATTTAATATCCTGAATGTTGTTATCCTGATTTGGTTTGCCAATTTTATAGTAAAAGTAGTTACCAAACTGGTTCCTGTTCGGGAAGATGTAGAAGAAGAATTCAAACTTCAGCACATTAAAACAGGAACTCTTTCAACTCCTGAAGCATCATTATTTTTGGCAAAAAAAGAAATAAGTGCTTACGTAAAAAGCACGAAGAAAATGTTTAGCTATACCAAGCAGGCGTTTAACGAAACCAATGATAAAACTTTCAATAAACTTTTCGAGAAAATTGATAAAAGAGAAGATGAGAGTGATGATATGGAAGTAGAAATTGCCAACTTTCTTGCCAAGGTTTCTGAAACCAGACTAAGTTCTGAAAACTCGGAAAGGGTTCGTGCTTATTTTAAAATGGTAAGTGATATTGAAAGTGTTGGTGACTCGATCTTAAATCTTGCCAAAGCTATGAAGAGGAAACGTGAACAAAAAGCTTGGTTTCCTCAGGAATTAAGAGACAACATCAATAATATGTTCGCCTTGGTTGACGAAGCTCTTGATTTGATGCACGAAAACACTAAAAAAGAATTTACGGAAGTAAAAATCAAAAAAGCCTGGGAAACTGAGCGTGAAATAAATGATTACAGAACTTTACTGAAAACTGAACATTTAAACAATGTAGAGGAACATAAATACAAATATCAGGCTGGTATTATTTACAACGATATGTTCTCGGAATGTGAAAAAATAGGTGATTTCTGTATTAATGTAAGTGAAGCCCTAAATGATATCAAAGAATAATCGGCTGTTGGCACTTTAGTCGCCGGCTTTTAGAATACAAAAAAATCCTCATCCCAATGGATGAGGATTTTTTTGTATTGTTTCACCATCTGAGCAAGCCGGCAGATCATAGGGATTATGAGTTTTAGATTACTAAAACATTATCCCTCTAAATCTTACTCTTGTATCAAAACCTCGATTAATTTAATAGAATCGGAAATGCACTTCGAACAAACATTCTTTTTTAAGTCCAAATCTTGAAATTCCTTCTCCCCTTTTTCTGTTGTAAAATCACAATTTAAAAGGATCTTACAGTCAAGTGAGCCATACAAAGCTGCAAAATCAACCGTAAACTTTTGGATCATTTCATTGGTTGCATTTCTTGCATCAATATTTTCTACGTGCCTCTTGGCATTATAAATACCCAATACCATAAAGGAACCAGTAACAGCTCCGCAGGTTTTTTGCATTTTTCCCATTCCGCCGCCAAAACCATTCGATACGGCTAAAGCCATGTCTAAATCAAATCTTAAATGATCAGTATAAGCGGTAATAACAGACTGGGCGCAATTCATCCCATTGTAAAACGAATGAATGGCTTTTTCTTCATGTTCTTTCATGTAAATTAATCTTTCGGTTATTTTATTGAAAACTTAATTCTTATCCATTTTAAGTAGAAAAAAAGCCCACCCTAAGGTGAGCTTGCAGCATTTATTAATCGTTTAAATATGGTCTTTAAAATGGCATTAATTAGCCAAAGCATTAGCTCCGGATACAATCTCCAAAATTTCGTTGGTAATTGCTGCCTGACGAGCTTTGTTGTAGGTCAGATTCAGATCCTGAATTAAATCAGAAGCATTATCTGTTGCCTTGTGCATTGCTGTCATTCTGGCTCCGTGCTCGGATGCAAAGGAATCCAACATTGCCTTAAAAAATTGTGTTCTTAAAGATCTTGGAATCAATTCCGCTAAAATTTCTTCCTGATTTGGTTCAAAAATATATTCTGTCTTACTGTTCATATCCTCTTCAGGTTGAACAACAGGCAAAAACTGTTCGGTTTTTAAAATTTGCACTCCCGCATTTTTAAACTGATTGTAAACTAATTCTACTCTGTCATATTTTCCTTCTACAAACTCCCTCATAACCAAAGAAGCAATAGCCGACACACTTTCAAAGTTCAAATTATCGTACACATGATTGTGTTCTCCAACAACATTAAAATACTTACGAAGAATTTCCCATCCTTGCTTTCCGATTGCCAATATGTGAAGTGAACCTTGCTGGTTTTGTTCAGCGTAAGTAGTCTCAGCCAAGATAGTAACCTGCTTAATTACATTTGCATTAAATCCACCACATAAGCCCTTATTGGAAGTTATCACAACCAATAAAACCTTTTCAGGCTTTCTCGCCACACCGTATAAATTATCATCAGAATTAGTCAAACTTCCAGTTAGGTTCGATAAAATCTCATGAAGCTTAGCCGCGAATGGACGAATTTGCAGGATAGCATCCTGAGCCTTTTTTAATTTGGCAGCAGAAACCATTTTCATCGCTGCAGTAACCTGTTTGGTTTTCTGAACCGACGAAATACGAGTACGAATTTCTTTTAAATTAGCCATCTATTCTAATTAACAATGATCAATTAATGTTTAATGAGTATCTGCCTTATTATCAAGTACTAATTGTTAATTATTTATATTTCGCAGATAGCTCGGCAACAACGGATTTCATAATATCCTGTGCTTCCTGAGTATATTTTCCCGATCCCAGCTCAACCAAAACAGCTTTGTGTTTCATGGCCATAAAATCAAGAAATTCAATTTCAAATTCTTTCACTTTATCTACAGGAACATTACGCAATAATCCTTGTGATCCACAGTACAAAATAGCTACCTGCTTATCAACCGTGTAAGGTGAATATTGTCCTTGTTTTAAGATTTCCACATTCTTCGAACCTTTATCTAAAACAGAACGGGTTGCAGCATCCATATCGGAACCAAACTTGGAAAAAGCTTCCAATTCACGATATTGTGCCTGATCCAGCTTCAAAGTACCGGCTACTTTTTTCATCGACTTGATCTGAGCGTTTCCTCCCACACGGGACACCGAGATGCCTACGTTAATTGCAGGACGAATACCGGCGTTAAAAAGATCTGACTCCAAGAAGATTTGACCATCGGTAATCGAAATTACATTGGTTGGAATGTATGCCGATACGTCACCAGCCTGAGTCTCAATAATTGGAAGTGCCGTCAAAGAACCTCCTCCTCTGATAATCGATTCACCATTCTCATCCTTAGCATTTTTCATGCTCTCAGGCAAGTCATTCATCTGACGGGCAATCTCATCTGAATTAATGATTTTAGCCGAACGTTCTAACAATCTTGAGTGCAAATAAAATACATCACCTGGATATGCTTCACGTCCTGGTGGACGACGAAGTAGTAGAGAAACCTCACGATACGATACCGCTTGTTTCGATAAATCATCATAAATAATTAATGCCGGACGACCTGTATCGCGGAAGAACTCTCCAATGGAAGCTCCTGCGAAAGGTGCGTAAAACTGCAATGCAGCAGGATCGGCAGCTGTTGCCATCACAATAACCGTGTAGGCCATTGCTCCATGCTCTTCTAATGTTCTGGCGATATTTGCTACAGTAGAACCTTTTTGTCCTATGGCTACATAGATACAATATACCGGCTTTCCTTTATCGTAAAATTCTTTTTGATTGATGATGGTATCAATTGCGATTGCTGTTTTACCTGTCTGACGGTCACCAATGATTAACTCACGTTGTCCACGTCCAATAGGAATCATTGCATCAATCGACTTCAATCCCGTTTGCAAAGGCTCAGTTACCGGCTGACGATAAAGTACCCCGGGAGCTTTACGTTCCAATGGCATTTCGTATGTTATACCCTTTATTTCACCTTTTCCATCAAGAGGCTCACCAATGGTATTGATAACACGTCCTAACATTCCCTCTCCAACATTGATTGAGGCAATACGCTTGGTGCGTTTTACAACATCACCTTCTTTAATTCCCTGAGTTTCTCCCAAAAGAACAGCTCCTACATTGTCCTCTTCGAGGTTCAATACAATACCTAAAACGCCATTTTGGAATTCAATTAACTCATTGGATTCAACGTGCGATAAACCGTAGATGCGGGCGATACCATCCCCAACTTGCAATACGGTTCCGACTTCTTCCAGTTCTGCCTCGGTTTTTAATCCTTTTAATTGCTGCTTTAGGATTTCCGAAACTTCTGCAGGTTTAATACTAGCCATATTTAATTTTTATTTAGTCAGAGTTTAATCCGATTTGAAATTCTATTTCATATGATTTGAAAGCAATTCACGCTTAATTAAATTCAACTGATTGCTTACACTCGCATCCAGTTGCTGATCTTCAATTCGAAGCACAAATCCACCAATAATTTCTTTATCAACAACTTCCTGCAACTCAATTTTTGCATTGTAAGATTTTGAAAGTAATTCAATCAATTTGCGATTGCTTTCTTTCTCAACAGCTGATGCAGATGTAAGTGTGGCTGATAAAATCCCCTTGTCTTTACGACACAATGCCAAAAAATTTCTTGAGATATCCTTCAGGTAAATTTCCCGACGATTTTGCACCACCAAATCTAAAAAATTAAGACTGACCGGATTTATTTTATCACCAAATATCAGCTTAACCGAAGTTCGTTTCTGAGAGGTTTTAACAACCGGACTTTCAACCATAAGCCAAAATTCAGGTATCGTTTTACAAGCCTCATCAACCAGCTGAATATCTTTAATTACCGACTCAATTAAGTTCTCCTCTTTTCCTAATTCAAAAAGAGCTTTGGCATAACGAACCGAGATTTTACTTTCGTTCATGTTCTTTAGATTATTAGATGTGAGTTATGGGATTCAACAAGACTCCCCTACACCCATTTACTAATTCAACTTTACTTCGTCCATTAACTTTTTGAAGTAATCTTTTTGCTGCTGATCATCAGCAAATTGCTGACGGAGAATTTTCTCTGCTATTTCGACAGAAAGAATTGCTACCTGAGCTTTAATTTCATTCAAAGCAACGGATTTTTCATTCTTAATGTTTATCCGTGCCGATTCGATTACTTTATCTGCCTCAAGAGTTGCTTTTTGTTTGGCTTCGCTAACCAACTTACCGCCCATCTCTTTTGCCTCTTTAAGCATTGCCTCACGCTCTCTTCTCGCTTCCTGAAGAATTCTTTCGTTATCGACTTGTAATGCCGCCATTTCTTCTTTTGCACGCTCTGCAGAACTAAGTGCATCTTCAATGGATTGTTCCCTTTCTTTTAATGCATTCAGAATTGGTTTCCAGGCATACTTTGCCAAAATAAACAAAACAATCCCAAAAGCTAAAAGCATCCATATAAAGGTTCCTAATTCAGGTGTTACTAAGCCCATGTTATTCTATTTTAATTCACTTTAAGTGACGTTAACATCCAAATAGATTCCACAATTTGCCGCAGACAATCTCTTATGGCAAATTGTGGATCATGCTATTACAATACGATAGCCAACAAACAAATGATAATCGCAAAAAATGCAGCGCCTTCAATAAGAGCCGCAGCAACGATCATGTTTGAACGAATATCTCCAGAAGCTTCTGGTTGACGGGCAATACTCTCAAGAGCACTACCACCAATTTTACCGATACCAATACCAGCACCAATGGCAGCTAAACCAGCTCCAAATGCAGCACCCATTTTGGCAATGCCCATACTTGCTGCAGCCTGAAGAAGAATTGTTAATGTAATCATAGCGTTTTTAATTAATTGATAAAAAACTATTAAAGCTCCCATTTTTAGGAGTAGATAAATTCTTAATGATGCTCTTCTGTTGCCATACCAAAGTAAAGCGCAGAAAGAAGCGTAAACACATAGGCCTGAATTAAGGCTACCAACAGCTCAAGCATATCCATAAATACAACAAAAAGTACTGATACAACTGAGGTTCCGTATCCTAATCCCGGACTAATCTGACCAAAAATGAAAATCAAACTAACAAAAGCCAAAACTATCATATGACCTGCAGTAATGTTGGCAAAGAGTCGGACCATTAAAACAAATGGTTTCGTGAAAACACCCATTACTTCAACCAAAGGCATCAAAGGAATCGGGAATTTTAGCCACCATGGTACACCAGGAGTATTCACAATATGTTTCCAATACGATTTATTTGCATTCACTGATGTAATTACAAAAGTGAACAATGCCAACACCATTGTTATGGTAATATTTCCGGTGACATTTGCTCCTCCCGGTAACAATGGAACCATACCCATTAAGTTGTTCAACCAAATAAAAAAGAAAATGGTTAAAAGATAGGGCATGTATTTTGCATATTTTTTCTCGCCGATAGCAGGCTTTGCAATCTCATCCCGAATAAAAATTATAATTGGCTCAACAAAAGACTGAAGACCTTTGGGAGCTTTTCCTTTTCGTCTTGTATAAGATTTAGCTACAGAAATAAAGACCCAAAGCAGAATAACCATACTTGTTAGCATGGCAACAACATTCTTGGTCATTGATATATCAAACGGGCGAATTTCTTGTCCGTTAACCATTTCAACTACTTTTCCTCTGTATTGCCCTTCCTTGGCAATCGAAAAACCTTCGTAATCAGAATGCCCATGATGAAAATTACTGGACATGAACATGTGAAATCCGGAATGCCTGGAGTAAACAATCACCGGCAAAGGCATGGTTACATGAATATCACCAACACTACAAACATGCCAATCGTAAGAATCAGCAATGTGATCCATTATAAAATTTCCTGACTCAAACTTTTCTTTTTCATGTGTTTCTTGAGAAGCAGGTTCTGCATGCTCATCACCTGAGGCAAAAACCGGAATAACATTTAATGCTAAGAAGAAAATCAACAGAAATCGATGAATGTTTTTCATACGTAAACGACTTACTTTGTAACAGATAACTAATTACCTGGCTTGAGACAAAACCCAAATCAGCTAATTCAGAACTTATTCGATCTGTTTGGTTAAAATGTTAATCCAAAACAAATTGCATCAACAATATTTTCTGGAATGATAACTCATTCGTTTATTACTTACTTTTTCAAGCTAAAAACTTACTGCTTTTTTAATTTTGACTTCCAAATTTAATAAAAAATCAATTGCATGTGGCTTTTTAAAATCATTTAACATTTCCAGACCTTAAAGTATTGGATAAAGACACAACATCATAAGCTGTATATACCACATAGCAAAAACCAAAAAACAGGACGAAACTCAATGCTTGTGAACGATCCAATAAAACGTAAATGATCACAAAGCTTAGGTGAGAGAATAGTTTTATTCCGAACCATGCCATATAATTTGTATTGAAAACCCGAGGATTCTCCTTTGCCGTTTTTACCAACTTATAGTGCTGAAAGGAACTAATCAGAAAAAAGTACAATATAACAAAAGGAAAAACATAGTTGAACCATGGTTTTAACAAAGTCAAATACATCAGAACCGAGATGACGATTAATGCACCGGAAATGATTCCTAAGTTTCGAATGTACTTTTTAAATGATTTTTCCATATTCGAATTTATATGCGTCCGATTATTTTTTCAGCAAATCTTTTAACGCAAAATATAAAGATAATACAACGCCACCAAAAGCTCCGATAATTGTAAATAATGGAAATTCATTTCCCAAATACTTATCCAACTGAAACCCTCCAAACAAGACCAAAAGTATGATGGCAATCATTTGAAATGCCAGACCAGAATATTTTGCCAAACTGGTCACTTGTTGTTTTCTCTTTTCGAGGGAGCTTTTGTTGTCCTCCTTATTTTTTTTCATCTTTTTTTGGAACTGACTCGCCCATTTTACAGGATCCGGTAAATTTGGCTCCTGGCTCAACAGAAATTTTATCGGTAGTTATATTTCCAAGAATAATTGCGGTGTTTTTTAAATTAACCATTTCTGAAGCAATAATATTGCCTTCTACCATTCCGGAAACATCAATTGTTTTACAATGAACATCTCCTTGAATTTTACCGGTATTCCCGACAACAACTTTTCCATTCACATTCATTTTCCCGTTCAGGAACCCATCAATTCGAATATCTCTTGACGCTTGAATATCCCCGGTTATGGATGTTCCATCGCAGATCAAATTCACTGCGGTTGGTTGTACTTCATTGTTTTTGCTCATTTTATCTTTTTTGCTAAACATGTTAATATCATATTGAATTTATAAAGCTGAGTGGTTGAATATTGCTGCCACTTATGAAACTTTCATATCATCACTGTTAAAAAGCTCCGTTCGACTAATTTCGTCAGTAATAATAAATCAACTCAATTTTATAAAAAAAAGTATTTTCCAATTAAAAAAAGAACTGTAAGTTCTCTTTGCAAGCCATACAAATATAAAAATTTGATTGAAGAAAACCATTCTTTTAAAACGATTCCAAGAAAAAAAGGCCCCCAATTTGGAGGCCTGATTATATTCTTACTTAGTTATTGTTTTATTTAGGATTGTAACCCCATTTCAAAAGAATAGAACCCCAGGTAAACCCAGCTCCAAATCCCGAAAGGATAATGTTATCACCTTTATTCAATTGGTTTTCCCACTCCCATAAACACAAAGGTATTGTAGCTGAAGTAGTGTTTCCGTATTTTTGGATATTGATCATTACTTTCTCTTTCGCCAATCCCATTCGCTTTGCTGTAGCTTCGATAATACGGTTATTCGCCTGATGAGGTACCAACCATGCCAAATCATCCGCTGTCATGCCATGTTTTTCCATCATTTCAACGGAAACATCTGCCATATTGGAAACAGCATGTTTGAAGACATGATTTCCTTCCTGATAAATGAAATGCTCACGGGCATCAACGGTTTCATGACTTGCCGGCTTACAAGATCCGCCAGCTTTTTGATGCAGATGTTTTCTGCCAAATCCTTGAGTATGCAACATTTCATCGATTATACCAATATTTTCGGTAGTTGGCTCCAACATTACTGCTGCCGCTCCATCACCAAATATAGGGCAAGTCTGACGATCTGTATAATCAACGATTGATGACATTTTTTCAGCACCAACAATTACCACTTTTTTGTACATTCCTGATTGAATGTACTTTGAACCAGTAACCAATGCGAATAAAAATCCCGAACATCCCGCATTCAAATCAAAACTAAATGCGTCATTAATTCCCAATTTATCGCTAATGATATTAGCCGTTGCCGGAAATTGCATGTCAGGAGTTACTGTTGCACAAATCAACAAATCAACATTCTCAGGAGAGGTATTGGTTTTTTTCAAAAGCTCTTCAACAGCTCTTGCCCCCAAATCTGAAGATCCTTTTCCTTCGCCTTTTAGAATTCTTCTTTCCTTAATACCAATACGAGTCATAATCCACTCATCGGTTGTATCAACCATGGTGCTCAATTCCTCATTGGTAAGAACATAGTCTGGAACATAAGCTCCAACACCAGTTATTACTGCATTAATTTTTGACATTCTTCTAGCTTACTTAGTGTTTATCAGATAGATTCAGCGTTCTGCTTACACAGAAATCCATTCTAAACAAATTAAATAAATACCGAATTATACTTCAACCAACAAAATTGATTAAAACCATTTAACAACTCAGGAATTTGCAAAATGAAACTGTATAATAAGCAAAATTGCTCCCAAGTAAAACCTGAGGAGCAAATTTACATATTGCGTTTAACCTAAATAACTTGACTTAGATTATGCTGTAACTTTCTTTTCGATCGCCAATTTACCTCTGTAATAACCGCATTCAGGGCAAACAGTATGATATTTAACAGTTGCTCCACAATTTGAGCAAGATGCTAAAGTAGCTGGAGTTGCTTTAAGATGAGTTCTTCTCTTATTTCTTCTCTGCTTCGACGTTCTGTGTTTTGGATGTGCCATTTTTCAACCTATTTAACTAATTATTATCAATCAATTTTCTTAAATCATTCCATCTTGGATCGATGATCTGTTCATCGCTCACCGAATGGTCATTCAATTTTTGAATCATTTCTTCATTACAAGTGCTATCTCCATCTTCATCTTCCGGATGAACAAAGCTTAAAGGTAAGCTCAGTGAAAATAGTTCATAGATGTAATATGCTGTTTCCAGTTCGTTTACCGCTTCTGAAATCACAATAACATCATCGGCCAACTCCTCATTTTCCTCTCCAAATTTCACATAAACAGAGCTTTTTCCACTCACCTCCATGTCAAATTGCTCGAGACAACGATCGCAGGCCACATTCATTTTACCATCCAGTTCAATAGTTAGAGTCATAACCAAAGTCTTCTTCTCCAGTGTTACTTTCACTGAGGCATCAACCTGATATGCATCTTCCTGCTGAAAATGCTCAAAGAACTCCTGATCGATGGTAAAATTGAATTCATGTTTACCATCTTTCAATCCTTTGAAAGGAATCGTATATTTTGCCAGATAATCCAAAATATTCTAATAAAACTTTGCAAAAGTATAAAAATTAATCATACGTTTTCATAAATACCAACATCTTTTTTCGGCAATTACAACCAATTATTAAACTGAATTACAGTTTCAATGATCAAACTCCCTTGAAAACGGGCTGCAAAAATAGGTAGTTATTTGTTGGTTTCAAAAAAAAATCAGCTATTTGAAAATCAAATGGTTCAATTTAAAGGCAAAATAATCCTAAACACCGCACCGTTGCCCAATTCTGAGCTAACAACAAAAATTTTTCCGCGATGATAATTTTCAATAATTCTTTTCGAAAGAGATAAACCAAGCCCCCATCCTCTCTTCTTTGAGGTAAATCCTGGCTTAAAAATAGTCTTAAATTGATTTCTTGCTATGCCTTTCCCCGTATCGCTGATATCGATTATTAGCTGATTTGCTTTATTCGAAACTAAAAATTTCAAACTCCCCTTGCCTTCCATCGCATCAACCGCATTCTTAGACAAATTCTCAATTACCCACGAAAACAATTCTTTATTTAATGGAACAACTGCATTCTCCACATCAACACCTTCTAAATTAAAATCAACCTTACCAGAAGTTCTCTTTTTTAAGTATTCGATACTGTTACTGAGTACATCCAAAATGTTTGTAAACTTTAAAACCGGCTTTGAACCAATTTTTGAAAAACGTTCAGCAATAACCTCTAACCGATTAACATCTTTTGCCATTTCCAGAGATAATTGAGGATCAATCTCTCCGGATTTAATCAACTCCATCCACGCCATTAAAGAGCTGATAGGCGTTCCCAGCTGATGTGCTGTTTCTTTTGACATTCCGACCCAAACCTGATTCTGTTCAGCTGATTTTGAATACGAAAAAGCTAAAAATGCAATCACAATAAATGTAATTATCGCTCCCAATTGAACAAAAGGATACCAGGCCAATCGCTTTAGAAGACTCGAATCGTCGAAATAAATGTAGTTTTTTCCATTTACAAGCTCTATTTCAATGAAATGGTTGTCATCCTTCATGTCCTGAAGTTTTTCCTTTAACACCTTATCTTCATTCCTTTTTGGGAGTTTAATATTTCTATGATCGACTATGTTTCCATCATCATCGATAAGAATAACAGGAATAGTTTCATTTTGTTCCAAAATTCGGTTAATCAAAGAAACGTCCTGATCGGGATTTAACTGCAGACTCCGCATTCCTTCGGCCCACAATTCAATTTTCTTCACCTCTTCATTGGCTAGTTTTCCAACCAAGTTATTGGTATAAAGAATTGAGCCAAAAACAATTATTATGGCGATCAGTAAAAAATAAAATTTCCAGTGTCGGTTTTTCAGATAGATATCCAAGATTTTCGAGTTCTAAGGTTTCACGTAAAGATAACGGCAAATCTTTTGATTTCTTATCCTACAAAACTACTTCTTTAAGTTCGAATAAAACTCAAGTATGGCTTTCGCATTTTCTTTAGGATCATCTTTTTCGAGTGCAATTGAATAAATAGTTTGCCCTTTTCGCTTTTGCTGACCGTGAAGGTATGCTTTGTCGTAGTAGGTAAGCGTAATATCAGCAACAGTGTGAAAATCCCCTTTATCAAGACTTTCCAAAGCGTTTTTTACATTCAATCCGCCCAATCGTTTCTCAATTTTTAAAACCAGTTCCTTTAAATCTGCAATATCAAAGCATGCATACTCCTTCACTAATCTTTCAATCCGCTCGGCTTTTGGAACATCCATTTTAACAACATCAGCTTTTCTCATTTTAAGAAACAGCTGTTCGTTAACCCAAACAGAACCTACTGAATTGCTTTCATCTTCAATCCAAATGGTTTTATTGAAATCGAAACCAGACCATATTTTAGCCAATTCATTTTCAAAATTCTCGTTGGTTGGCTGATCTGCCTGCCCCAAGGCTCCAAAAACCGATCCTTTATGATTCGCAATTCCCTCCAAATCGAGAACCTGATGCCCCATTTTTATCATTTCATGCAAAACCTCCGTTTTGCCGCTTCCGGTCATTCCGCCCAGAACGATAATCTCCGCTTTTTTGAGAAATTGCTCTCGGTTGTATGCTCTGTATGCTTTATAACCACCCTTTAACAGATAAACTGTAAATCCGGCAGTCTCGAACAACCAAGCCATGCTTCCGCTTCTCATTCCGCCTCTCCAGCAGTGTACCAATATTTTTTTATCCGGAGCAATTTTTTTTGCTTGCTTTACAAAACGTGCCAATTTTGGCCCCACCAATTCCAAACCTAATAATACGGCAGAATCCTTTCCTGCTCTCTTGTATTTAGTTCCTACAACAACTCTTTCTTCATTGGTGAAAATTGGTAGATTCTGAGCTCCGGGGATATGACCTGTCTCAAATTCCGCAGCAGTTCGAACATCAACCATGGGTAAAATTTCACCCATTTCAAGAAATTCCTTAGGATCAAGTATTGTAGCCATTTATTCGTTTTATATCAATAAAAATAGCACGTAGAGAATTACGTGCTTATGTCTTAAAATTGTTTTACAATTCCTGTATTTTCTAAATTCTGTATTTGCTGTCCTCATCCTCCATAATCATCCCCAAATAACTTTCATATCTGGTGATACAGATTTCTCCAATTTCAACTGCACCTTTTACGGCACATTTTGGTTCATGTACATGAGTGCAATTGTTGAATTGACAATGCTTCGAAATTCTAAATATTTCAGGAAAGAAATGAGACATTTCCTCCTTTTCCATGTCGATGGTTCCAAACCCTCTAATTCCTGGAGTATCAATAATATAACCCTCAAAATCCAATTCAAACATTTCAGAAAAAGTTGTGGTGTGTTTTCCTTGAGAATGTGCTTCAGAAATTTCTCCCGTTTTTAAGTCCAAACCTGGTTGTATCGCATTTATTAAAGTTGATTTTCCAACACCAGAGTGCCCTGAAAGCAAATTTATTTTGCCTTTTAAAGCTTCTCTGATAATATCCAGATGAGTTCCCTTCCTGGCAGAAATCTCAAAACATTTATAGCCAATCTTTTCGTAAGTGTATTTTAATTCTCCCAAACGCTTTATATCATTGGGGCGATATCTGTCAATTTTATTGAAAATAAGATTGACAGGAATTCGATACGCTTCTGCGGCAGCAAGGAACCGATCGATAAAAGTTGTTGTTGTCAACGGATAATTGACAGTAACAATTAAAAATGCCTGATCGATATTTGCAGCGATAATTTGACTGTGTTTTGACAAATTTGATGATTTACGAATAATGTAATTCTTCCGATCATGAATCTTCACAATTACATTCGCCTCATTTTCCTCCTCAAAATCTACTTTGTCACCAACCGATATAGGATTGGTTGTACGAATGCCTTCCATTCTAAACCGCCCTTTTATCCGGCAATTATGGATTTCTCCATCGTTGGATTTTACGGTATACCAACTTCCTGTCGACTTGATTACTACTCCTTCTTTCAATGTTCTTATTTTTATTACAAAAGTAGTTGATTTGAAGCAATTTTAGGCTATCGTATTGCATTTTATGAGTTTTTAATTCATCTCTTATCTCAACTTATCCTTTCCTGATTTTCTTTTTTTTACCTTTATTCACTTCAAACAAAAATTCACGCTATGCGAAAAATAATAAGTTACAATGTAAATGGAATTCGAGCCGCCCTCGGAAAAGACTTTATTGGATGGCTTAAACAGGAAAACCCGGACATCCTTTTAATTCAGGAAACAAAGGCTCAGCCAGAGCAGATTGAAACTCATCTTTTTGAGGAATTAGGATATTATTGCTACTGGTTTTCTGCTGAAAAAAAAGGATACAGTGGTGTTGGCATTCTGGCTAAAGAAAAACCAGACAATGTGGTTATTGGTGTTAACAATCCAAAATATGATATTGAAGGGAGAGCAATCAGAGCTGATTTTGGGGATGTTTCGGTTTTTAGTACGTATCATCCATCGGGAACAACCGGCGGGCCCCGACAGGATTATAAAATGGAATGGTTGGCCTATTTTCAGGATTACATTTCTGAATTAAAAAAAGAAAGGCCAAATTTGATTATTGGAGGAGATTACAATATCTGTCACAAAGAAATAGATATTAGTAACCCGGAGAAGAAAAAAGGTGTTTCGGGATTCCTGCCTGAAGAAAGAGAATGGGTAAGCCAATTTATTGATAGTGGTTTTATTGACAGCTTCAGAATATTTGATCAATCGCCGGACAAATACAGCTGGTGGAGCTACAGAGCTGGTTCCAGAGGTAAGAATTTGGGTTGGCGAATTGATTACCATATGGTAAGCGAACCTCTTCGCGAGCAACTAAAAGGAGGATCGATACTAGCTGATGTGATTCACTCGGACCATTGTCCGGTTGTTGTTGAAGTTGATTTTTAATCGTACCAATATAAGATACTACCATCCCGAGAAGGTTTTCCTTTTCGGGATTTTTATTTTACCACATACTCAACAATTGCACACACACCATTAATAACACCATTGCAATTGGATAAACTGTTGCATAAGCAATGGCTGGAGCTGAAGAATCTGTCATTCCATCAACCGCCGCCAAACCAGGCGTACTCGTCATACTTCCGGTAAGTGTGCCAAGCAAATTCAGTACATTCATTTTCAAAACAAAATGCCCAATTAAGATTGTAATTATCATTGGCAGCAAAGTAATTGCAATACCCAGCGAAAATAGGGTAAATCCCGATTCTTTGAATGTTTCCACCAAATGTGATCCTGCACTTGTTCCTACAACCGAAAGAAACATTAACAATCCTAACTGACGAAGCAATTGATTGGATGACCCGGACATGGTCCACAGAATTGCACCGGTTTTACCAATTCTACTCAGAACTAAAGCAACGATTAAAACGCCACCGGTTAATCCCAGACTAAATGTAAAATCATCCGTAAAGGATATTTTTAATTTCCCCACTAAAACACCAAGTACAATTCCTGTTGCAATGGGAAAGAAATCAGTATCTGACAACTTTTTACTGTCATTTCCAAACAAGTGACGCACATTATTGATATTCCCTGTACCACATGCCACTACCAGCTTATCTCCAAATCGAATCTCTGATTTTGAACTGGCGACAATATCAATTCCAGCTCTTCTTATTCTGGTTACACGAGCATTGTAATTGGCTAAAACATTTAATTGTCCCAATGTTTTGTTCACCACCTGTTTGTTCGTAACCAAGATTGATTCAACCACATAATCACTGCTAAGCGGAATTTCCTTGGTCGTTTCTTCTCCAATTAAAATTCTGGCCTTTTCAATAGCTTGTTCTGTTCCTATTAATTTTACAATGTCTCCCTTTTCAAGAATGGTAGTTGGCAATGGAACAATGGTTTTACCATCGTGCATTATTCTTGAGATATTTGCTTGAGTCATTGAGCGAATCTTCAACTCTTTTATGCTTTTTCCAACAATATTTTCATTCCCGACAACCAGATTTTTATTGACTAACTCCGGATGTTGCTGAAGAACTTCCTCTTCCAATTTCTCCGATTCTTTTTGAATATCAACCCCTGCTAATTTAGGATATAATCTTACAAACAGAATTACTCCAATTACACCAAAAGGATAAGCGATACCATAACCAATAGAAGCCAGCGGAGATTGAGTTGTTTCAATTGCAGCTGCCAAACCTGGAGTACTGGTTAATGATCCCGTGAGCAAACCTATAGCAATATTCATATCAACCTGAAAGACTACAGCCAAAAGAAGCGTAATAAGCGAAGCACTTCCCACCAAAATAAAAGCAAGCAAAATCAACTCTCTCCCATTCTTTTTAAAAGATTCAAAAAAACCAGGTCCGGCCTGAATGCCAATGGTGAAAATAAATAATGTTAATCCTATTTTCTGAATATCATTGGGTATCGAAACTCCGTAATGACCAAACACCAAAGCCACAAAAATTACGGCAGAAACATCAAGGGATATCCCTTTTATTTTGATATTCCCAACAACAAAACCAATGGCAACAATTAGAAATAAAACAAAATAACTAGATGATAATAAATCCATCAACAATGGTTTAAAAATATGAAAAATACAATCTTATCTGTTTACAGAATCAAAGGTAAAAATTCAAATTAAAAAAGCGGTTGAATCTACTTCAACCGCTTTAAATATATTTTTCCAAAATTTATTTCAGCAAAAAATTAAAATCATCCTTGGGACTCAATTCGTATGCTTGCACATCATTTTTGAATATTCGGCAGTTGTATTTTCCAATCAAATCAATTTTACCATTTTCGATCAGGAACATGCTTCCCTCACGCAAACCGGCAACATACATATCAGGATTAACGACCATAAATTCATTAATCCGATCTTCTCGGGTTTCTCCTCCATGACCATCGGGATTTTTATCCAAGTAATGAGGGTTAATCTGAAATGGAATTAAATTAAGTGCATCAAATCCCAAAGGATCGATAATCGGCATATCGTTCGTGGTTTTAATGGTAGGACAAGCCAAATTGGAACCGGCACTCCAACCTATATATGGCACATTTTCATCTATAACTTTCTTTCGGATAGCCCCAGTCAAATTGTTTTTATGCACCAAATGAAGCATATTCCAGGTACTTCCGCCACCTACAACAATTGCTTTAGCCTCTTCGACAGCCTTTACAGGATCTTGAAAATGATGAATAGAAACAACATCATGACCCACTTCATTAAACTTAGCCTTAACTTTAGCTTCATAATCGTCGAAGGAAACAGTTACTCCTGCATAAGGAATGAATAAAGCCTTAACTGGTTTATCACCTAAAAAATCTTTGATATTGTTTTTGGGATAGTCTAAATATTCCTCCCCGGCCATTGTGGAGTTACTGATTAATAATAATCTCATTTGTGCTGAATTTAGTTTAAGTAGATGTGAATTATCTGACCTAAATTTAGACATTTACTACTGAAATCAGAGTCTCTTTTTTCACAAATTCGCTAAATTTTTCATCACTCATTGGCCTGCGGGGAATGATGAACGAAAATGTACTACCCTTGTCAACTTCACTTTCCACCATCATTTCGCCATGATTTTTCACTAAAAAATCCCGGCACAAAGTAATCCCTAAACCTGTACCTTTCTCATTAGAAGTACCATCTGTGGTCTTACCATCGTAAATGTTCTCAATCTGATCCGGCATCATTCCGATTCCATTATCAATCACCGAAATTTTAACGAAATACTCTCCAATCTCCGATTTCACTTCAATAATCCCCCCTTTATTGGTGAATTTAATTGCATTTGATATCAAATTACGCAAAACCGTATTGATCATATTCCAATCGATATAC
The DNA here is from genome assembly GCA_016936255.1 of Marinifilaceae bacterium. Classification (GTDB taxonomy): domain Bacteria; phylum Bacteroidota; class Bacteroidia; order Bacteroidales; family Marinifilaceae; genus Labilibaculum. The sequence continues at coordinate 45,051 of JAFGYE010000097.1, forward strand.
ACTTCTACTGAAGGATTGATACTTGCGAGTAAACGAATGGATTTTATTTTCGCCAGTTCTGCAGAAAGACTAATATTGGAGCTAATTATAGAACTTGCATCAACCATTTGCAGATTAGCTGATATAGTAGATGTTTGATTTTTTGCCCAAAACAATAGATTTTCAAGCAATTCGAATGAATTATCTGCAGAATGAAACAAAGACTGTAAAAATTCTGTTTTATCTTCTTCAGTCAGATCCAATTCCTTATCAGTCAGCATCATTCGTAATCCATTACTAATGTTACCAATTGCTCCACGTAAATCATGAGCAATTAAGGAAAACATCTTATCCTTGGTTTCATTGGCCGTTCGAAGCTTATCTTCACTCTCTTTCAGTCTTTTCATGGCGCCTATCAACTCCTCCTGATGCTGACTTACCAGACGATTGCGCAGGTATAAAAGTTCATTATCTTTCAGGTTGTTTCGGTACCGGAAAGTAAGAAGAAATATGACAACCAGCAGAAGTAGTAAAATCAATAAGCCAATTGTATATTGACGGTTAATTTCTAACTGCTGAATTTGATTTTCAGCCCTTAGAGCCTGATTTTCGTGATTCTTCATGTCTTCAACATGCCTTGAATCCAAATCATCAATTTTATTTGATAAATGTTCTGAAGAAATTGAATCCTGATAAGCTTGAAGGTTTTGATATGCAATTACGGAATTCTTATAATCACCAAGTTTTGTATAGTAAAGAGAAAGATATTTGTAATAATCCCGAAGTAATCTTTTCGATTTTAATTGTTTACCAACCAGATAACCTTTGTCAAGATGATGTTTTGCTTTGGTGAGATCATTATGCTGAAGATATAGATCACTCATATTCAACTCAAAAACCCCGGTTTTATTATTGGGCCCATTTGACTTATAATAGTCAACTGCCTCACGATAAGTTCGAATAGCTTTAAGGGTATCCCCCATTTCGGTATACAAACTCCCAATGTCATTGAGTAGTTCTCCAACTATAGGTCGGTGCGAAATTTCTTTCCCAAGATTGAGTCCTTTTTGCAAATAACTGATGGCCTGATCATAATCTTGGATTGATTGATAATAAACACCAAATAAATTAAGACATCTTGCAATACCAATCTTATTATCTAACTTCTCATAAATATCATTGGCAATCTCTGTGTAATCGAATGTTTTACTGATTTTCCCGGATTGGAAGTAAACTGTTGCCAATTGTTGACTTATATCAGCAACTTCCTTTTGATAATTATGCCTTTCAGCGCCTCGAAATGCCTGCAATAAATAATCCAAAGAATTATCGTACTGATTATCCTTATAGTAAGCTGTTCCTAAATAAAACATGGCTTTAACTATTTCTTTATCATACCCAAGACTTTGAGCCGTTGCAAGAGCTCTGGTAGCCATTTCAATTCCTTTTCCGGGTTCGGTATCCCAATATGCCCGGCTCATCTCCAATAATGTCTCCAGTTTTTCCTGACCAAACACTTTTGTATAGCGATTATTCAAGCTATCCAAATTTGTCTGAAAATCAGCAAATGCGGGTAGAGCAAAGAAAATAGAAAAAAAGCAAATTAAAAGCTGGAATTTTCTTTTCATGTGGCTAAGATACTACTTTATAGCACATAATTCAACACTCGTCAAAGCTCATAATACAAGTCAATAAAAATACCGGATTCATCAGGAATCCGGTATAATAATACATATCTATTAGTAGTATTCTAAAAACTAACCAAGGTTATTCCAACTGTAAAAGGTACTAGTTCCGGGCCCTTATTATTTTCAAATAAATTGGTTAAACCATAGGTAGCAAAAAAGTTTAGCGAACGATAGCCAATGCGGGCATGAGCTGCGTACCGCAGGGTATTTAGGTTGAAATCGTCGTGATCTTTATCTTTGTGCATGTTCCCGTTCGTTTTGTATTTCACTTTTGTATGAGAACCAATTCGTAAACCACCCACTACTCCGGCAGACATATGAACCCTTCGGGATTTATACTTAACCGGAATTTGAAATTCCAACAGCAAAGGCACTGTTAGGTACAAACTGGTTAATTTGCTTTTTTTAATGTTCCAGTCAGAATCAAAATAAATTGGTTGAATCCTACCAGAATCATCATTTGCCAGCGTAATATCTTGATCGAAACGATAATTATTCCATTCCAGCCCCATTCCAGTTACTACACCAATGGTGTTTCTTTCCTTTTGCAAGCTAATATCATACTGAAGAAAATTTAAGTTGACAGCAAGTGATTTGGCCATATCTAAATCCATAAAATCCTTCTGATCATTAGAATAATCATTATAATATTCATCAGCAAAACCATTTATGCCTACTTCAAAACCTGCCCAATGTCCTCGAAAACCTTTCTCCTCTTCCATAAAAAACTTATCCTGCTTGGGATCCCAAGGATTTACCTTCTGAATTCGAATTCTGGTTCCGTGCCAGCCGTCAATAATATTGATCTGCTTTCCGCCAAGTCTTATTTTTGTAGTGTCCCTGTCTTCTTCAAAACCTACTTTGCCAATTTTCCCAATTTTAGCTTTAATCCCTTTATCATCCTCAACAACCTTTACCAAATCTTTTTCGAGAAATTTAACTTTTGTCGTGTCTGCCTTTGCTTCCCATGATTGAGCTTTAACAGTTTCTTTTCTCTCTGGTTTCGTTTTCTTGTCCGACCATGAATCTTCAATTAAAATCTTCTTTTTAATTGTATCTGTTTTTAAAGTATCAACAACTTCCTGGGCGTTGCTTCCAAATACAAGCACAAAAGCCATGCATAGTAAAAATATTTTTTTCATCAGTTTATAATTTTCTTGTTACTATCAAATGGAACTTACCATTTGTAAATAATCATACATGTGGAGTTAATGATGATTTACTCATGGACGTTTCATAACGGTATATTTATGTTATTTCTAAGGGTAAGACGAAATGGTGGATGAATAGTTACAGGGCTATTTAATTGTTTTTGAAAAACCGATGCCTGTAGTATTAAAATCTAATCGTGTCTTCTCTGTAGCAGAGTCATACTTCTTCTCCAACTGAACATTTTTCCCTGCAATTTCGCCCAATTTATCAACGCCATATTTCGCAATAGCATACAAAACAGAACTTTGAGCTTTCTTTTCGGGCACACTCGATTTCCATGACATTCCCAATTGTGCAAGTCCGTTATTTTGAGTGCTGATTTCAGTATTCTCTTCTTTGGGAATATCCAGTTCTATCTTTGGATCTGCAGAATTGGCTAATGCAATGAGTTCTGCATCAGCAGAAAGCACCACAGGTTCAACTCGCTTAAACACCTCTTCTATATTTTCAACTTGTTTTTCATCTCCCTGACTATCTGTTGTCTGCGCTTGTCCTTTTTCAACAGAATATTTCTTCTCTGGCTTCACAATCTCTTGTTTGGGAGTTGCAATAGCCTCAACATCAATTGCCTTTTCAGTTTTATTTGTCTCCTTACTTTCCGTAATTGCAGTTTCTACCTTAGCCGTAATTTTCTCTTCATTTGATTGATTGCCTTCAAATTGATACAAAATACTCCAAAGTGAAAAAAGCAGAACAATTGAGGCAGCAACTCCAACTCTTGAAGAATAACGCCAGTAAGCAACTTTTCGGGAACTTCTTTTCAGCTTTTCCTTATCGGTAAAAACAAGACTATTATCAGCGTGTAAAATCGTTTTTTGATAAATCTGATTCTCTTTTTGAAAGTACTTGTTCTTGTCTAAAAAAGTATCAAATGCAATTTCATTCTCAACCGATAAGTCTCCTTCCAAGCGGGCAATACAGAAATCATCAAAACTTTCGCGAAAAGGAATTTCTTTTAAAGGTTTCAAATCAATTTCAATGCAGTCTTTAGTAAAAACAGGACACTCCATCTCCTCCAATTCCAGTTTTAGATCTGGATTTTTGGTTAGAAAATCTTCCAAAGCGATACTCTGAAGGGAACTTAACGTTCCTTCCAGATAATCAAGGAAGAATTCCTCGTAATTGTATCGGGTTATTTCCTTCATTTCCTGATTCTTATACTATTGATTCAATACTGCCGATGTAATTTTTCAAATGCATTCTTGCCCGGTAAATATAAACTTTCACCTGCGACTCAGTTAAATCTGTAATTTTTGCAATCTCAGTGTAAGAGTATCCTTCGTAGTCACGCAATAAAATTACCGATCGCTGAACATCCGATAATCTTTTCAAGGCATCATCAAGAATCTCACTTAAATCTGAATAATGCTCTGAATGGGAATAATCCCGAACATCCACATTTTCAAAATCTTCTTTCCTTTTCTCTCGTCGAATCAAATCAATCATAGTATGATACGCCGTTGTGTACAAATAAGATTTTACTTTCAGATAATTCACATTCTCAACATTCCGCCATAGTTTCTCAAAACTATCCTGCACAATATCCCTCGCTTTATCCTCATCTCTAATGTTTTTGAGAATAAAGCGATACATTCCATCAGCATGCTGATCAGCGCATATATTGTATTCGTCCAGGTTCATATTTGGTGGCAATCAAATGTATGACGCATACACCCAAATTAAAGTTACAGCCATTTTTTTATTATCTTCGATTTCCGAAACCATTTTACTCTAAATCTACAAGTCAAAATTCTTCTCCGGAGATTTAAAAATCCGATTCATAATGAATTACTAAAATTAAATTATCAATTGATATGAGAAAAATATTTTTTGCTTTAGCTGCATTTTCCATTCTAGTTTCGTCTTGTTCCAAACCTCAGGATTCAAAAACACAAGAAAACAATCCAAATGAGCATTTAGTAATGGCTACCCTTTGGTTTCAAAGAGCTTCGGAGTGCAGAGCCTTATATTATCAGGCATTTAATATGGCTAAACTTTCGTTGGATAATCAATTATTAACCAAGAGTGATAATACAAAACCCAAAGCTGTTGTTGTTGATATTGATGAAACAGTTTTAGACAACAGTCCTTTCGAAACCAATTCGATCCGCAGTGGCAAAGCATTTACAAGCGAAGCCTGGAAAGAATGGACGGATATGGCAAAAGCTTCAGCTACACCTGGCTCTTTGGAGTTTTTAAAATATGCAGAATCAAAAGGCGTTGAAACATTTTATATATCCAACCGTGACACTTCGGCTTTGGCTAAAACCATCGAGAACCTTAATGAGTTAGGATTTCCCTTTGCGGATGAAAGACATGTGTTACTAAAAACAAAAACAAGTATAAAAACAGCGCGAAGAAACAAAGTACTGGAAACTCATGATATCTTAATTCTTGCCGGTGATAATTTAGGCGATTTTGATGAATTTTTGGAAGACAGATCAGCTGAATTTGGATTTTCGAAAGTAGATAAAATGCAAGCTGAATTTGGACAGCGATTCATAATTCTTCCCAACCCAATGTATGGTTCATGGGAAAAAGAAGTGCTGAAAAGTGAGCGAAAATTAGATGAATTTGAAAAAGAAAATCTGCGCAAAAAACAATTAATAGGTTACGAAGAACTGTAAATGAAATAAAAGCCCGGTAAAATTTCGGGCTTTCTTTTTGTCCGGAAATATATCTCCACGAAAAATAAAATTACCTTTGTACAAATCAATCCAATAAGTTCCTGATATAGTATGGCGCAAAACAATTCACACCTTTTACCTGTGAACAAGATTCCCTTAAATAATTCATTGATCCAATCAGGCAATGAATTAAAGGATTCCAGTATTTTTCTTCCCGCGCAGCAAGTATCAGCAACAGATTCTGTTTCCGCTTTTAATCCAATAATCGGAATCCCAATAGATTCTTTACAAATTTCAGATAGCATCCCAATAACTGAAAAAAATTCTACGATACAAATAATACGTGAGAAAGGAATTCAAATTGCTTCTCATAACAGTGACTGGATGGTTGGTGTACTTTTATTTGCATTGATTTTAATGGCAATCGTAAGATTTTCGTATAGTAAATTCCTGCTTCGGGTATTCGATTCAACAATCAACTACCAAACCTCTTCCAACCTTTTGCTGGAAAAAAATATGAGAAACCTAAGAGGTTCTATTTTCTTAAACCTCCTTTTTTATGTGAATTTCACCTTATTTATTGTACAATATTTTGTTTACATTCTCTCACTTAACCATGAGCACAACAATATTGTTTTTTTTCTCTATTGTTTTATCGGATTAGTGGGTTTATACAACACAAAATTCATCTTCATTAGATTTATTGGATATATTTTTAACGGAATCAAGGAGAGTAAAGAATATTTACACACAATATTTATTTACAATAAAAATTTAGGAGTAATCCTCTTGCCCATCACTATTAGTGCACCATTTATAGCACAGCACTCTATACCAATGCTATTAAATTCGGGCTTGATTTTAACTCTGATTTTTTATGTATTCCGACTATCAAGAGGTTTAAAAATATTATTTCGCCAACATGTGTCAATATTTTATATGATTTTGTACCTTTGTGCACTGGAAATTTTGCCCTTGCTAATGATTTACAAACTGTTGTATTTATTAGTATAGGTCGGTTAACAAATTGTCGAACTAAACTCTACTATTTTGAAAATCAAGACGATCCTGGTTTCACAACCAAAACCACAAACTGAAAAGTCCCCGTATTTTGATTTGGCCGAAAAATATAATTTAAAAATTGATTTTCGACCTTTTATTCAAGTTGAAGGGATTTCAGCCAAGGAGTTTAGACAAGAAAGAATCAATGTATTGGATCACACTGCTGTAATATTTACTAGTCGTACAGCAATTGATCATTTCTTTAGAATTTGTCAAGAACTTAGAATTACTGTACCCGATGAGATGAAGTACTTCTGTATCTCAGAATCAACGGCTTTCTATCTTCAAAAATACATTGTTTACCGCAAAAGAAAAATCTTTTTCGGAGAAAAGCGATTTGAAGATTTAATGGAAATTATTTTGAAACACAAAGGAGAAACGTTTTTAGTTCCTCTTTCGGACATTCACAAACAATCCATTCCTGAATTACTTACTAAAAGCAAAATAAAATATTCCAAAGCTATTCTTTACCGAACCGTAAGCAGTGACTTGTCGGATTTAGCTGATGTGAATTATGATGTATTGGCCTTTTTCAGTCCTTCAGGAATTGCATCTTTACTTCAAAATTTTCCTGATTTTAAACAAAACAATACACTTATAGCTGCATTTGGACCTTCTACATCCGATGCTGTTACATCAAATAACCTAAGACTTGATATTCAAGCTCCTATGCCACAAGCTCCATCTATGACAATGGCTCTTGATCAATTCATTAAAAAATTTAATAAGGATAATAAATAGATATTATCTGTGAAAATCCAATCAAACAAAAAAGGGGAATAATTTCCCCTTTTGTTGTAAATTATAGTAGATATGAATCGCTTCACATTTAAAAAGGCGGAAAGACTGACACATAAAATCCTTATCGGAAAACTTTTTTCTGAAGGAAAAGGATTTATTTGTTACCCTTTTCGTATTGTATGGAAAGAGGCGAAACTTAATTCTGAATTTCCGGCACAGGTAGCCATAACAGTATCTAAACGGAGTTTTAAAAAGGCAGTGACACGAAATTTACTAAAAAGAAGAATTCGTGAAATTTACCGTCTTAATAAAGGAGAACTTTATCGGGAACTTGAATCGATTAATGTAAACATTGCTTTTATGCTTGTTTATTTACCTAAAACAATACTTACAACTTCCGAAATGGAAGACAAGTTGATAAAAGCTCTTAAAAGATTACCCAAAGAATATGAAAAGCATTCTCAACTTTCTGAAAAAAGTGATTCTGTTCATCATGATACTTCCGATTAGGTTTTATCAATACGCAATTTCACCCCTTACCCCTTCTGCCTGCAGGTATCATCCAACCTGTTCAACTTATGCCATTCAGGCTCTTAAAAAACACGGACCTATTAAAGGCACTTACCTTGCTGTAAAAAGAATACTTTCATGCAACCCTTGGGGCGGACACGGTCACGATCCTGTCCCTTAGGCAATATTTTTCAACAAGAAAAATAAATTCATGCAATCTATCCGGAATCATTCTTAATAAAATTGTACGTACAGATCTTAGCACATCTTTTTTCCCTTTTCTCATGTAATTCAAGTACCGTTGGGTTAACAAATGTTAAAGTCGATTATTTTAAAAAGGGAATAATTATATTTGTTTTAACCTACATATTATTTTATTTTCTTCTAATTTGTAAATTCGTGCATTAGGGATAGCAAAAGCTAGGCTGCGGGGAGAGTTATTTTAAATATCAATTTAAACAAAAACATATGAAGCTTCGAAAAAAATCGGGAGCCATCTGGTTACTTGCTGTTTTGCTTTTTTGCAGTGCAGCTTTCTGGGGGTTTAACAGAGACGAGAGAAATTTTGAGATTAGCAAAAATTTAAACATTTACTATACTTTATTTAGAGAATTGAATCTATTTTATGTAGATGAAATTGATCCGGGTGACTTGGTGAAAAAAAGTATGGACGCCATGCTAACCACTCTTGATCCTTACACAACCTACATTTCCGAATCAGAAATTGAAGACTTTAAACTGATGACCACAGGCGAATATGCCGGTATTGGGTCATTAATCAGTAAACACAAGGATGAAGTAATTATTGCAGAACCTTACGAAGGATTTCCAGCTTTTAAGGCTGGTTTAAAAGCCGGTGATGTATTGCTTGAAATTAATGGAACATCGGTATCAAAAAAGAGTACTGATGATGTGAGCAACCTGTTAAAAGGACAACCCAATGTTCCTCTTACCATTAAAATAAAACGACCAGGTGCTGATAAAATAATGGAGAAGAAATTGGTGCGTGAAAACATTCAATTAAAATCAGTTCCCTACTACGGAATGGTTTCTGATTCAATTGGATATATACTTTTAAATCAATTCACAGATAAAGCTTCTGGTGAAATTAAAGCTGCTTTAAAAGAACTTAAAGAACAAAATGCAAAATCAATTGTTCTCGATTTGAGAGGTAATCCCGGAGGATTATTGGATCAGGCAATTGAAATTGTGAACCTGTTTGTAAACAAAGGAGAAGATATTGTTAGTACCAAAGGAAAAGTCTCACAGTGGGATAAATCGTACACAGCCACAAAAACACCTTTTGATGCCGAAATTCCAATTGCTGTTTTGGTAAACAGAGGATCGGCGTCGGCATCAGAAATTGTTTCAGGTGCAATTCAAGATCTCGACAGAGGTGTTGTAATCGGTGAAAGAACATTTGGTAAAGGATTGGTTCAGACAACAAGAAATCTGACCTACAACGCCAAATTAAAAGTGACTACTGCGAAGTATTACATTCCTAGTGGAAGATGCATTCAGGCTCTTGATTACAGCCACAGAAACGAAGATGGAAGCGTAGGGAAAATTGCTGATTCTCTAATTACAGAATTTCACACCAAAAATGGTCGTTCTGTTTTTGATGGTGGTGGTGTTCTTCCGGATTTAAAGATTGAATCGGAAAGATACAGCAGTTTAACCATTAACCTGATTCGTAACTTTATGGTTTTTGATTACGCAACTTTGTATGCAAATACCCATGATAAAATAGCAAGCTCGAAAGAATTTAAAATTTCGGATCAGGAGTTTGAAAAATTCTCTCAATACATTAAAGAACAGAAGTTTGTATACGAATCGGAAAGTACTGAAATTCTGGATGCTCTAAAAAAATCAGCAAAAGAAGAAAAATACTTTGACATCTCAACCAATGAGTTTGACGCTCTTACGGCAAAGTTAACTCCTAACCTAAATCGCGATTTAACACGATTTAAAGATGAAATCAGCGATTTGCTGGCACACGAAATTATTAAGAGATATTACTACCAAAATGGCGGTATTGAATACAGTTTAAAGGATGATAAAACTCTTTTAAAAGCCATTGAAGTTCTTGAAAATAAAACAGAATATTTAGGAATTTTAGATGGCAGTATCGGTTTGCATGCTTTAAATAAGTAGTAGCAATACGTTTAAAATTCACAATTAAATTGATATAAGTAAAGCTCATTCCTTCGCATGAAAGAATGAGCTTTTAAAATTTGTATTTATTGTGAATTAATGCGCTTCCAGCCAATTCTCTCCTACGCCCATATCCACAGTGAGTGGAACCGAAAGCTGAATGGCATTTTCCATTTCTTCTTTTAAAATCAGCTTCATTTGATCCAATTCAGATAACAAACAATCGAAGTTCAATTCATCATGCACCTGAATAATCAATTTAGATTGCATCCCCTCCCGTTTCATTCTTTTGGTAATGTTGATCATCGCTATTTTGATTACATCAGCTGCCGAGCCCTGAATAGGTGCATTAATTGCATTTCTTTCTGCTACACCGCGAACGATAGCATTGCTTGAATTGATATCTTTTAAATATCTGCGGCGTGACAATAAAGTGACTACAAACTCATCCTGACGCGCTTTCTCTACACTTTCATCCATAAACAGCTTAACTCCCGGATAAGATTCAAAATAGCCTGTAATCAACTCTTTTCCTTCTGATCGGCTAATACCCAACCTTTCGGCAAGTCCCCAGGCCGAAATTCCATAAATAATTCCAAAGTTGGCAGTTTTTGCTCTGCTTCGCATGTCCTTGCTTACCTCTTCGATTGGAAGCTTGTAAATTTTTGCCGCTGTAGCTGTATGGAAATCTTCAGAATTGATAAAAGCATCTATCATATTCTGATCCTGGCTCATATGAGCCATTAACCGCAATTCCACCTGCGAATAATCAGCAGAAAGAAAGGTGTGATTTTCGGATGAAGGAACAAATGCTTTCCGGATGTATCTGCCCTGCTCGGTACGAATTGGTATATTCTGTAAATTAGGATTGGTTGAACTTAACCTTCCTGTAGCGGCTTCCGCCTGATTAAAAGATGTATGTATCTTCCCTGATTTTTCATTAATGTAAGTTGGAAGTGCCTCAACATAGGTAGAAATCAATTTTTTAAGTGATCTAAAATCCAATATCTTTTGAATAATTTCATGCTTATCCTTCAATTTAGAAAGAACATCTTCGGAAGTTGAATATTGACCCGATTTGGTTCTTTTAGCTTTGCTGTCGAGCCCCATTTTATCAAACAAAACATCGCCCAGTTGCTTAGGTGAAGCCACATTAAAATCGACCTCAGCCATTTCTTTGATGTCTTTTTCGATACCATCTACCTCCTCATTCAGAACAAGAGCGTAGTCTTTTAGAGTTTGTACATCAATACTAACTCCTGTGAACTCCATATCTGCTAAAATGCTTACCAAAGGCATTTCAATATTGTAGAACAAATCAAGTAGTTCGTTATCTTTCATACGACCTTCAAATTCTTCTTTCAATTCAAGGTTTAGAACTGTTTCCTCACAATAAGATTCATGTTCAATCACCTCTGGTTCCAACATCAAACTCAATTGAGCTTTTTTTCCTTTCGACTTATCCTCTTTTGAAATTGTCTGATAATTTAAAATAGAGTAAGCAACAAATGCGAAATCATGTTTTAATTCGGGTTGAATTAAGTAGTGAGAAATCATAGTGTCGAAAATCGGCCCTTTTACATCAATTCCATGCCAACGCAAAATCAAAATATCACGTTTGATATCGTGACCAATTTTTAAAATGTTTTCATCTTCAAAAATAAATTTAAACTCTTGAGCCACTTTTTTTGCCTCTTCGAAATTTTGAGGAAAAGGAACAAAAAAGGCTTTGTCTTTTCGATACGAAAAAGTCAATCCAAGAAGATTTGATGTGTTTGGGTCAGAACCAGACAAAATTGTTCTAAACGAGTACTCTTTCTGAACACATAAATCCGCTTTTAAATCGGCCCTTACAGACTGATTATCAAGCACAAAAAACTCACAGGCCAATCCTTTTACATCTCTTAGAATCACGTTTTTAACTTCTAACGTGTCCTTGCCCGTAATTTTTTTATTCTCAGTAGTAAAAAGATTCCCTTGTTTTTTAAAAACCCGTTCGGCCAAAGTGAAAAACTCCAATTCCTTAAAAATGGCTCTCAACTTAGCTTCATCATAATCTATCAGTTTAAAATTCTCTTCAACAAAATCTATAGGGGCATCAAGTGAAATTTTGGCCAGCACTTTTGAAAACCGAACTTGTTCTTCCGACTCAATAATTCTTTCTTTTTGTTTTCCTTTTAGCTTATCGGTATTCTGATACAAACCATCAATGTCTTTATACAGCTCAATTAATTTTTGAGCCGTTTTCGGACCAATTCCCGGACAACCCGGAATATTATCCGCAGTATCTCCCATCAAACCTAAATAATCAACAATTTGATCGGGATGTTCGACACCAAATTTCTCCCTAATTTCAGGAACTCCCCAAATCTCAACATCATTGCCGTTACTTTTCGGTTTGTACACGTAAATATTCTCACTCACCAATTGTGCATAGTCCTTATCAGGCGTCATCATATAAACCGTATAGCCCTGTTTTTCAGCCTTCTTAGCCAAGGTCCCAATGACATCATCAGCCTCGTAGCCTTCCACATCAAATTCAGGAATATTAAACCCCTGAATTATTGATTTGATATAGGGAATTGATTTTCTTAAATCTTCGGGCATTGGAGGCCGCTGTGCTTTGTACTCCTTAAACATCTCATGACGAAAAGTTGGTCCAACCGGATCAAAAACTACAGCAATATGCGAAGGTTTCTCTTTTTCAAGCACCTCCAGCAATGTATTTGTGAAGCCAAGCATTGCCGACGAATTAATTCCTGTTGAAGTAAACCTTGGGTTTTTTATAAAAGCGTAATATGATCTGTATATCAAGGCAAAAGCATCGAGTAAAAAAAGTTTTTTACCAGAATTGGTAATTGATGAGTGCATAAGTTTTCTAGTATTAATTGTGTCAAACAAAAGTACAAGATAATCGCTTTGGAACAATTTTCAAGGCTATTATTCTCAGTTCTCTTCTTGTTTTATAAACACAAAAAAAGCCGGGAGGTTGTTCCAGGCTTTTCAAATATATTTTCACTTTAACTTAATTGTCTTCAGCATACCACTCGGCAAATGATGTGGCCGTTTCATGCAATTTTAGTGAGTGGAGTTTCACATCCGAAGGCAAGCGGTTTTTTATTTTTTCAGCAAAATCAACAATCATGTTTTCACAAGTTGGCTGATAATCTGTAATAAAAAAACGTTCAAACATTTGTTCAATATTCAATTGCTCCAGATTTGGAGTTGTCTTACTCAAAACAACGGAGTGATCCAGCTGATCAACAATTTCTTCAGAAACAATCTTTTTCAAATCTCCAAAATCCATTACCATTCCCAATTTTGAATTATTTACATCGGTTATTGGTTCGCCAATTACTGTAACAAATAAAATATAGGAATGACCGTGAATATTCTTACAAAGTCCATCGTAGTTCCATAAGGCATGAGCCATTTCGAAATGAAACTCTTTAGTTAATCTTACTTTCGCCATTTACTTATATCGTATAAAAAAACCAGCACTAAACTGGTTCTTGAATTTCTTATCCATGAGTACAATTGCTGATACAATCAACAATATTACTTAGGCTACAGTGTTTCAAATAATAATATGTATTCTTTCCTTCTCTTTTTGAAGAAAGAACACCTTTATCTTTTAAAATTCCCAAATGATGGGAAGTTGTTGATTGCTCAATTTTTAATAATTCATGAATTTCAGTCACTGTAAGCTTCTTTCCATCCTCCAGATATCCTAAAATTGCAATTCTCATTGGATGAGCAATTGCTTTAAGCATGTTAGCCGCTTGCTCTAGCTTTGCAGGTTCTAATTCTTTAATTTTCATACACAACTATTATTCACGTAAAGTATCAAATGCAAATATATAAATATATTCTCGAATAGGCTATATTATACATATTGAAATAGTTAAATTTCTTGTTTTGTATATAATTTAGTTAAAGTCTTAATAAATACTAGAGTTTGAAATCCGATAATTTGAATTATGAACGGTTTTATGAGAAAGATAAATTATTAACTTTGGTTGCTATGAATTTGAGAAAAACCAGTATTAACGATATTAAAGCTCCTGTCAAGAACGAAATGGAGAAATTTGAGTCTTTTTTTAAGGATTCAATGAAAACAAAAATACGTTTACTTGACATGATTAACAGATATGTTATCAAACGAAAAGGCAAAGAAATAAGACCTATTCTTGTCTTTCTGAGCGCAAAACTTACCGGCGAAATTAACAATTCTACTTATACTGCCGCAGCACTTACCCAACTACTGCACACTGCTACTTTAATTCATGATGATGTGGTTGATGAAGCTTACGAAAGAAGAGGCTTTTTCTCAATTAATGCTTTATGGAAAACCAAAGCTGCCGTATTAGTTGGAGATTTTCTTCTGTCAAAAGGCCTTCTTATTGCTCTTGACAATAATGAATTTGGACAGCTAAAGGTTATTTCCGAAGCTGTAAGGGAAATGAGTGAAGGGGAATTACTTCAATTGGAAAAATCAAGAAAATTAAACATTACGGAAGATATCTATTTTGATATCATCTATAAAAAAACGGCAAGTTTGATGGCAACCTGCACTCTTCTTGGTGCTATTTCAGCCAAAGCAAATGATGCTGATCAGCAAAAGCTTAAAAAATTCGGTGAATACCTCGGAATTGCTTTTCAAATGAAAGATGACTTATTTGATTACGAGAAACAAGGAAGTATTGGAAAACCAACTGGCAATGATATTAAAGAAAAAAAGTTAACTCTTCCTTTGATCTATGTTTTAAGGGGAGTTTCTGAAAAGGAACGCCGATGGGCTCTAAAGATAATTCGCAAACACAATAAAAACACTGAAAAAGTAAACGAATTAATCTCTTTCGTTAAAGAAAAAGGAGGTATTAAATACACCGGAGATAAAATGATTGAATACAAACAAAAAGCCTTGGATATTTTAAATGAGTTTCCTTCATCAGAAGCAAAAGAAGCCTTACTCAACTTAGTGGATTACACAATTAACAGAAATGTTTAATTTTACTTACTTATTGGCAGGTGAACGGTAAAAACACTCCCTTTTCCTGGTGTACTTTCAAGCGATATTGAACCATTATTCATAGTAACAAACTCATGACAAAGTATTAAACCTAAACCTGTTCCAGATTCTTCACAGGTTCCTACCCTTGTATAATTTGTATCAATCCGAAACAATCTTTTCTGATTTTCTTCACTAATTCCTATTCCGTTATCTTCAATAGAAATAATTGATTTGGAATTGTTTTGTGCAATTCGGATTTGAATATTTCCACCCGGCCGGGTAAATTTTACGGCATTTGAGTACAAATTTCTAATAACCGTATCCAGCATGTACTCATCGGCGAAAGCCATAGTGTGTGCTCCTTTAATTACCCTTACAAATATATTTTTCCGATCTGCTTTGGTTTGATGGAGCTGAACATTTAACTCTATCAATTTTGATAAATCAATTTGTTTGGGGGAATGTTTTATTTTTCCCATTTGAGATCTGGCCCATTCAAGGAGATTATTCAATAAATTATACTCCAGATTAGCTGCTGAATGAATAATTGAAGAAGCTTCAAAGATTTGATCCTTTGACATTTCCCTGCAGTTTTGGTGCAGGTTTTTAGCTATTGGCAGCAAGGCATTAAATGGATTTTTTAAATCATGTGCGATAATTGAGAAGAATTTATCCTTTGTTTTAAGAGCTTCATTTAAAGCCTCCTCGATTCTTTTTCTCGCAGTTATATCACGGGCAATTGCCATTAATGTTTCGCACTCTCCTGTCCTATTAAATTCGGGAATTAATTGCCATTCAAAATGAAGAACCTTACCTTCAACAACAATGCTAAAATCAACACAATGCTGCTTCTTTGTTTTAAAAGCAATATCTATTTCCTGTTCCCAAAACTCACACTTGTCTTTTGGAAATCCCATTTCCTGATGAGTTTTTCCAATAAATTTCTCTGGTTTGATTTTTAATATTTGTAAGGAAGCCGAATTCACAAATATATGTTTGTGATTCACATCAAACCGCATGATCAAGTCTGTGGCATTCTCCACTAAAGTTCGGAAACGCTCTTCACTTTCCTGCAACTTATTTTCTGCTGTTTTCCTTTTTTCAATATTTCTGATGGCTACAAAATAAATCTTTGTATTCGAAAAACGAATGAGATTTGCACTTACTTCAACTGAAATTCTTTTGCCCGATTTACTAATTAAACTCGTCTCAAATAACCCAAAACCACTTGATTCTATCTGCTTTATCCGAAGATCAAAATCCATCGACCGACTGGCGTCATCAATATTATTGACATTTAATTGACTCAGTTCCTCTTCGGAATACTCCAATAAATCACTTAAACGCTTGCTAAATTCAATTAATCTTCCTTTTTCATCATGAACAAGAAAAGCATCGCCTGCGAATTCAAAAATGTTTTTGTAAAATTCTTCTCTTTGTCCAATTTGATCTACCAGATGATAGTAACTTGAAATGTCATTGCTTCGAACAATAACTCTTTCAACATTACCTTTTTCATTTAAAATCGGTGAAAGATATTTTTCTTCAAATCGGATCTTATTATTCTCCAAATTCGACTTTAAAAAACTATTTGGCTCCCTGCTTTCAAGAACCTGAGGAACAACACATTCCTCACAAGGTTTATCTAATCCATAAAAAACACTGTAGCATTTTGTACCAATTAATTCAGATCGTTTTAAATCTGTGCCCATCAACCTTTTTGCATTCACCTCAATTAAAGTGAAATTTGTATCAATTACCGAAACTGCATCTTTACCACTACTTACAGATTTGAATTGATCGTATTCTTCTACAAGATATTCTTGAGGAATTAGCTCGCGCAATCTTTCAACTTCATTTTCCAGCTCTTGAACTCTATTCTTCAACGGATCAGGGGATTCATTGTACATGAACAAATAAACAATTAAAAGGTGATGTTAAATAAATATATTGCAAGTAAATAAAAAAAGTCGGAAATAATCCGACTTTCAAGTTATTAAATTAAATATTTTAAAAATACTTTATTTCTTTTAGCTCACCGGTTTCCAGTTTATGAATCTCTGTTAATAACGCATTTGCCAAACTAGATGCTCCTATTCTTGACCATTTGTTATTCAACCATTCCTCACCTAAATTATTTTTTGAAATCGCATAAAATTCAATGGCATCTTTAGCTGCAGATATTCCTCCTGCGGGTTTAAAACCAACCATCCGACCTCTTTTTTTGTAATAATCAGTAATAGCCTGCGTCATAACATAGGCCGCCTCAAGAGTTGCGTTCACTGCCACCTTACCGGTGGAAGTTTTAATAAAATCAGCACCGGCTTCCATTGCAATAATAGATGCAGTACGAATATTTTCTGCCGTTTTAAGTTCACCTGTTTCCAGGATAACTTTTAAATGTGCCTTACCACAAGCCTCTTTCTGAATAGCAATTTCATCAAACACGGTTTGATAATGTCCTTCTAAAAAAGCTCCAATCGATATCACAATATCAATATCATCAGCTCCCTTTTCAACAGCCATTTTACATTCCAATGCTTTAACTTCAATATATGATTGAGAAGATGGGAAAACACCTGCTACAGAAGCTATTCTAACGCCCTCAGCTTTTAAGTTTTCATTCAATGTAGGCACTTGGTATGGATATACACAAATAGCAGCCACATTTGGCATGTCAAAATCATTCTGGAAGTTATTTACATTGTCAGCAAAACTTTTAGCCTTTGCGTGCGTGTCTGTAGAGTTCAGTGTCGTTAAATCTATAAAAGAAAAATTCTTCTTTAGATTTTCAATTGTGTACAAAGCTTCAAAGTCTCTGTCCAAAATTGATTTGACATTTGCTTTTACTTCTGCATCGCTAACCTTAAGATCATATGATTTTAAGATTTCTAAAATGTCTTTCTCCATAATGTATGTAAATAATTAGTACCCAGTTGCGAATCTTTATTCGCTGATTTTTCCATCAATTATCTAAACTTCTAAAAGTCAGAATATTGTCTTTGAGAGCACAAAATTAAGATATTTTTTACTCATCCCCTATTTCTACTATGTTAATTTATTAGAACTTAACCAGCCTAAACAAAAAAAGCCAAAGTCATTATTGTGATGACTTTGGCTAACTGCTATAAAAAATGTACTTCTTTATTGCTTAACAATCTTGTAGCTTTTTCGGTATCCTTCCGATTCAATAAGCAAAAAATAAGCGCCGCTTCGTAATTGCTCAACTGATTTAATAATCCTTACTTCTCCACCTATATTTTTATGCTCTTCCTTAAATATCAAGCTTCCTGTCATGCTGAACAATGAAATTGTAGTCTCATCATTTCTAAAATCAGATAGATCGATATGCAATTCATGAACAACAGGATTTGGATAGATATGAACGATTGGCGCTGTTAAAACATCTTCGATTCCAGTAACTGTCTCAACTATAATTTTAAATTCTTGCCTGGCAAGATATTCATTATCCCAAGCTTCTAAAATCACATTAAAAGTACCCGCTTCGGTTGGTAAACCGTATAAGGTTGCAGTTCCATCTCCATTGTCATCTAAATTTAACCAACTTGGCTTTTCAAAGGCTGTTACAACACATCCTTCAGCATCAACATCCTGATATTCTATCATATAAACATAACTTTCATTCAATACTGCATCAACAAAAGGTTCTGATATAAATCTCGGAGCTTCATTTTTATTCTCAATATTAATGGTAAACCTATCGTTATAACTTAATCCGCCTTGATCAGTAACTGTTACTTTTAATGAATAGCTAATATAATCTTCATAATTAAATATCTCTTTCGAAACAATCCTGTCTCCATCCAATTCGAAATACTCATTCTCTGCCAGATTAAATGTGAATGTCTCATCAATATCAGCGTCGCTAGCAGTTAATATTCCCACTTCAGTTCCAATGGCAGAATTTTCGGCAATTGTAGTATTTGACAATTGAATGGCTGTTGGGGCATTTTCGTTACTATCATTGATATTAATTATTACTATTTCTTCAGAACTGGTATGTGTTCCATCGCTTACAGTAACTGTTAACGAGTAACTTGTTGTTGTCTCGTAATCCAGATTCGTGTTATCTGTTACCGTAATTTCTCCGGTAGTTGAATTAACAGCAAAAATGCCGTCAGTATTGCCTGCTGTGATTGTCCAGCTGCTAAATGTTGTTGCGGTTGCATCTGAATCAGTGGCCAAAACTGTTCCTACGGATGTTGTATTTGAAGCATCTTCATCAATATAGAATGTTTGTGAAGCTGTCACTATCGGAGCTACGTCATTGACATCTGTGATATTGATTGTTATCGTCTCTGCTGCTGAAGTGTTTATTCCATCGGAAACTGTTACAGTGTATGTGTATGAGGTTGTTGTTTCATAATCTATACCTGAGTTATCGGTTACGGTGATTGCTCCGTTTGATGCATTGATCTCAAAAATGGATGCGCCGGTTCCTCCTGTTTCTGTCCAGGCTGAGAAAGATGTTCCTGCATCTCCGTCTGTCGCAAGTACTGTTCCTACGGCTCCTGAG
>JAFGYE010000098.1 GCA_016936255.1 Marinifilaceae bacterium
AAGGGCCTCTTTGTAGTCCAGCTCATAAACTGCACCGTCAACACTTACGCTGCCTTTTCCGCCAACATTCACAACACCCAATTCTCTCCTCTCCAAAAAATAGTCCGCTTTTAATGGATCGATTGCTTCCAATGTCAATGCTTCCTTTACCGGAACGGCCCCGCCTACAATAATCCTGTCGTACTGGGAGTAGGTCAGATGAATGCTTCCTTCTTCCATTAAATTCTGAACCAGATACTCATCCCGTAATCGGGTTGTATCGTAACTCTTTGCATCTGCAGGATGAGTTGCATATCTTTCTTCGTATTTCAATCCCATGATATCTGTGTTTATAAATTTTATTTCTTCAGTTTTGACAACTTAAATTCTCAAGTATTTTTCAACTTGTTCGTTACAAAGAAATAAAATGTTATCGATCTGCGCAATCGATTGTCCGTTTTTTTATTTTCCACAAGCATAAACCGCATCAAAAATAGAAAGTAAAACTACATACAGCACTACTAAACAGAAGCTTTTGCACCTAAAACATAAAAACACTAAACGATATATTAATGCAACTAAACATCCTTTATTGCACTTTTCCGCATTCATTTATAAAAATAATATGCATCTTTGTAATGGATTAACTACTGCACAACATTACGATGAAAAAAGAGAGTAACATTACCATTCACGACATAGCCAAAGCATTAAACATCTCAGGATCTACAGTCTCCAGAGCTTTAAACGACAATTCGAGAATTAGTGACAAAACAAAAAAAGCTGTTCGCAGCATGGCTAAAAAGCTAGGTTACCAGCCAAATGCCTTAGCCTCTAACCTGCGCACAAGTTGCACAAATACCATTGGTGTCATTATTCCAAGAATAAGCCGGTACTTCTTTTCTTCGGCAATTACAGGTATCGAGGAACTGGCCAGAACAAAAGGTTATAATGTTATCATCTGTCAATCAAACGATCAGGAAGCAAGAGAGTCCGACTGTGTTCAAACACTATTTGCCAGTCGTGTTGACGGAGTTATTTCATCGATAGCGATCAATACTAAAAACTACGACCATTATAAAACCTTCACCAACAGAGGTATTCCGCTGGTATTTTTCGATAGGGTTTGTGACGAATTGGAAACAAGCCAGGTAGTCGTTGATGATTTTAAAGGTGGTTTTTTAGCTGCCGAACATCTTATTTCGAAAGGATGCAAACGAATTGCACACATCAGCGGACCGCAGCATTTAAACATTTACATTAACCGTTTGCAAGGCTATTTAAAAGCTCTCCGCAAACACAGTATCAAAATCGAAGAGGAACTTATCATTGAAAGCCCGTTAACCAGAGAGGACGGAATGGCATGTGCAAAAAAACTATTGGAATCACCCAATCCTCCTGATGCTATATTTGCGGCCAACGATACTTCTGCTCTAAGTATCATTCTTTATGCGAAAGAAAACGGCATTCGAATTCCAGAAGACCTGGCAATTGTCGGATTCAGCAATGAACCATTCTCTGAATACCTAAACCCATCGCTCACAACAATAGAGCAATCTGGTTTTGATGTTGGCACAAAAGCAACCGAACTTTTACTTGATATCATCACCAACAAAACCGGAAATTATCAGGAAACAATTGTATTGCCTGTAAAACTGATTGAGAGAGAATCGAGTAACAGAATATAGATAAACAGGCATGCTTTTAAATAAGAGACTCTAACCTAAAGTATGGGATACGACTACAAACACTGGAACCTACAAAAAAGTTTTATCCCAACTCTTTAATCTTCTCTTCATATCGCATACACTCTTTCTTAGCATCTGCAAAATTACCATTGAGTTTATCACATGAATCATTGGCAGCTTTCCAGCTATTCTTAGGGTAATCATGCATGCATTCATAATTAAATAACACTTTTTCTTTTTCAGACAATTGCTTAGTGAGATGCTAACGTGTCCGTTTTTTGTTCGGATTTCCAATATGAGTTCATTTTTGGCTTTTTCCATCGGACATTTGGAGTTCTACCGAAAAAAAAAGTCCGGAAATTAGAAAGTGCAGGGACATATTCATTTGTCGCATCTAATCTCTATCTTCGCAGGCCTGATTTTGTTACAGAATTCCGGGAATCCGCAATCGCATTCTACCAAAGTATTTTAAATAATGGTATAACCTGACGGACAAATATCCGTAATTGCACTTGTTCCTATCCGAAACAAAAGGATCAATTCTATAATTGGCAAAAAGAATGAGACTTATTGCCAATTGTAAATCAACATACTAAGACATATTGACAAATGAATTTTGAGGAGAAAAAATATAAGATTAAAAGATATGATTTATCCGAAGATAAATCATTAAAGGCCTGGAGTGCAGCAGACGAATATCTTTTGCAAGCGTTTACTGATTTGGAAAAAAAACCAAATAATTTGGGTATTTATGGTGACAGATTTGGTTTTTTGAGTTGCTATTTACATTCATTTACCCCTACAATTGTATTTACTCAAAAAAGCCAGCAAAAAGCCATTGATGCCAATTTGAAAGCACACAATGCTCCGATGCTTCATTTTTCAGATCCGCTTTCCCCTATTGAAAACAAACTGGATTTCGCTCTGGTAAATGTGCCTAAATCTTTAGAACTTTTTCAGCTTTTTCTTGAACAGATTGCAGGCAATTCGAGTGAAGATATTACCGTAATCTGTGCATTCATGACCCGCCATTTTAGTCCTAAATTATTACAAATAGCACAGGAATATTTCGATGTAACGGAACAAAGCAGAGCGGTAAAAAAAGCACGTCTATTAGTGCTTACTAAAAAGAAAAGCATCATTAAAAAAGAGCTCATCACCTCACTAAATTACAACAACCAAGACTACAAACAGTATTGGGGAGTGTTTTCGGCACAACATATTGATTATGCCACACAGTTTTTTTTGGAACATCTTGAAATAGATGATAATGATCAATGTATTTTGGATTTAGCCTCTGGAAATGGAATTATTGGCAATGAAATATTCAAAGAATTGCCTGATGCTGAAATCCATTTAATGGATGATTCTTACCTGGCTGTTGCTTCAGCAAAATTAAATATTCAAGGAGAAAATATACATCATCATTTTAATAATGAGCTAACCATTTTTGATGATAACACCTTTGATTTAATCGTAACAAATCCACCCTTTCATTTCGAATTTGAGATAAACATCCAAATTCCCCTTCATCTCTTTAAAGGATGTTTCCGCTGTCTGAAAAAAGGTGGAAACCTTCAGATTGTCGCGAATAAACATTTAAATTACAAAGTACATTTGGAGCCTTTGTTCTCTTCGGTTCAGGTTATAGCAGAAGACAATAAATTTATTGTCTATAAATGCATTAAGTAATTATACCTAAGAAGCACAACAATAGATTCTTAGGTTTCAGATGTGGGATATCAGACTGATTTACAATACATTTATTTTCTAAGCTTCTTACTCCACCAACAAAATAAAAGCCCGACCAATACAAGCCGGGCTTCCTTTTTTCATCCTGAAAGGAAAATTTACGGGTTACACTTCAATAAAACCAAACCCATTTGTTCCATTAATGCTGATGATGTCCTTCGTCACTTTTCATCTCAGCATTCGTCCGATCGTATTTACAACATCCCGGCAATTTATTGTAAATCTCATCTTTAGCCTTATGCATTTCCGTATCATGACCTGCATTGGCAATGCCCATATGTATTTTGTGAATGTCTGTTTTGGTTGTATCAAAAGCAACCTCAATTATTTTCGTTTCCTTGTTCCAATCTGCCAGTGTTACACCATCCACCGCTAAAGCCGCTTTTTCGATTCGGTTTTCGCACATTCCACAATTACCAAATACCTTAAATTTTTTACTTGTTTGCTGAGCAGATAAACTAAGCCCACTCACTAAAAACAATCCGATTAATCCTATTAGTTTTAATTTCATAATATTTACTTTTTTTATTAACTATTTGTTTAAACTGCATTATTAAAAAGAGATATTCCTCTCCTCTTAAAAAAATTACTTAATAATTTCTTTCACTTCTCCGCATCCGAGCATCATATCTCCAAAATAAGGGTTTTGTATTTCCTCTGAATTGCTGAACCAGTAAGCTCCTTTATCATCATCAGCCATGGGGCAAAATTGATAGTAAGTTGTTACTTTATCCAAACCAAAAGATTTTATACTTTTATACAAAGCCTGGTTAAATGGGGCAAAAGCAGTTCTTTGCGCATCAATATCTTTACTGGCAGCAATCGCTTTCAAGCTGACCTCAAGTACATTTAAATTGGTCATCCACTCCATATGTTTATCTCCTTTTAACAGCTCCATGTCAATAGTACTCAGTTTTGACAGTAAGGATTCCGTGGCAGGCTTAACCAAAGATGGGTTGGAGGTAACAAAAGCTTTTGTGAGCAACAAATATTCGTTATAAAAACCTGTTAATTGCTTTTTAAATTTTTCATCCACCACAGTGCCTTCCATTTTTTGCATCGAATTACCGACATCCATGTCTCCGTGATTGTGACCCATTGAGACTTTTCCTCCTTCAGGATTCATCATACTTGGAAGCCCAATTAGCTGAGCGGCAGCATCAATTTTAAAGACTCCGTTTATTGCAATTTCTTCATTCTCTTTCAAGCCCTCACTCACAACAAAAAATGCGCCTGCTTCGGATCCTAAAACTATTTCCCGATACAAAAATGACGGGGTTTCCCGATTCGGAACTTTTACATACACAACAGATCTTTTTCCTGTCCAAAGCACTGCGGATTTCGGAATCAGTATTTTATTCAATCCTTTCTCAGTTTTAGATTTCAAAATCCCGTTCACAAACATTTCCGGTTTAAGCTGCTGATTTTTATTTAAAACCTCTGCTCTCACTTTTGCTACTCTGGTATTGCCGTCAATAAACGGATCGATAAAAGTCACCTTAGCTTCATAATTCTTACCTGGCATCGCCTGCACTGTAAACTCAAGCTTATCATTCACTTTTATCCAGGGCAAATCACTTTCATACGCATCCAGCATCACCCAAAGTTTCGATAAATCAACTACTTCGAACAACTTGGTTCCTTCTTTTATATAGTCGCCAATGGCAACATTCCGCACAGTAACGGTTCCCGAAATTGGAGACAACACGTCAAAATACAGCATTGGTTCTCCTTTTGTTTCAATCTCCTCAATTTGCTTGTCGGTAAGATCCCATAATTTCAATTTCCCTTTAGATGCCTGATATAAGGACGGACGCGACGATTTAAAACCAATCGCCTCCAACAATTCACGTTGCGCGGTTACCAAATCGGGAGAATAAATGGTAGCCAGCCTGTCGCCTTTGCGAACTGTTTGTCCTGTGAAGTTGACAAATAACTTCTCTATTCTGCCTCCAAACCGGGCCGTCAATTCCGATATATTTCTTTCATCTGCATGAATTTTCCCCTGCAAACGAATCGATTTTTCAGGAACTCCCAATTGAACTTTCATGGTTTGAATGGCCGCCAATTTAGCCGCAGACTCTGTCATCACAATTTCGTTCGGATTGACATCATCTCCTTTAGATTGCCTGTTTATGAGCGGAATTAAATCCATTGCGCATATCGGACATTTTCCCGGCTTATCCTGTTTTATTTGCGGATGCATGGAACAAGTCCAGATAGTTGGATCTTCAGATTCATGATTGTGCCCTTCGTGCCCTTCAACAGCATTTGTACCTGTAACTGTTTTATCTGATGATCCGGAAAATATCAGTCCGAGTAAAACTCCAATTACCAAAACTGCAATTACCAATTTGTAATTCTCTTTTATATTATTGATTGTTTTTTTCATCTGTTTGTATTTTTTACTTTATGGTCCGATGGAACTTACCATGAGTAAATAATCATTTTCGTGTGTGAGTTAATAATTACTTAATCATGGACGTTTCATATGCTTATAATTTGTTTTTTAGCTGCCACATGGAATGGTTTATTTCCCCATTAAGTAGTAGATAAATGCAATTGCTGCTTGTTTATCTGCTCTGGCTTTTTCCAATTCCAGCTTGTATTTCAGAACCTTTCTTTCCATTCTTAAAATCTCCTCAAAATTCTTATTCCCTGTTGCATAATCTGTTTCCAACAGATTTAACGATTTATTAGCCAATTCTAATTGGGAGATGTACAAAGCAATTCTTCTATGTCCGTCTTTATAATCTTTCCATGAATTTTCGAATATGGATTCCAACATGTTTTGTGTATTGGCTTTGTCCATCTCTTTGGCTGTTTCAAGCAAAACAACTTCATTAATCATTGCTTTGTATTTGTTCCGGTAAAGAGGAATTGTGATCCCCACTTTAGGGAAAACAAAAGCATCTTTTCCTGCCAGATTGTTATCTCCCTTCCCAACAATTGTATACTCAAATCCTAAATTAAAATCAGGCTTGCCTTGTTTGTTTGCCAGTATTTTTCGGTATTTCAACGACTCCTGCTGAAGCGCTATTCCCAGCAACTTGTGATTGTTGCTTCTCACAGAATCCAACAAGGCCTCTTTTGCAAAACGAATATCGTCTTCCCACAGAACATCCGGAGTATCTACCTCATTGGATGGATCAGTATTCAGCAGTTTGTTGAAAGAAAACTCCAATGCCTCCTGCTTATCGGTTAAAAGAGCCAATTGATTTTGCAAATCGCCAATTTCCATTTCTATTCGATACCCATCAACAGCTGAAACCAAACCAGCCTCTACCTTTACAGCTGCCAGCTTTTTAAATACACTCAGAATTTCAAAGTTCTGATTGGTTATTGCAATGGCCTTCTTATTAAAATAGATGTTGTAATAGTTTGCACTGATATCACTGAATAATTTTGATTTGGTATCCAGAAAAACTTCATACTTAGCCTTAGCGTTCTGAATCGCTATATTTTCCTTTGCTTTAAGAGTTCCAAACCAAGGAAACATCTGCGAAAGCGAAAATTTAAATTCCTGAGGCCCCATTCTTGTTTCAACAGGTTCTATAAAATAAGCAAATGCCAACTGGGGATCCGGCAGTGCTTTCACCTGAGGAGCAAGCTCAAGTGCTGCCATATACTCCTTAAAGCGGGCCTTCAGTCCCGGATTATTTTCTGCTCCCATTTTCAGATAAGCTGACAGTTCCTGCTGACCAAAGGCAACAGAAGATGTCAAAAGAAACAGGACTGTGATAATTCTATTTATTTTTCTCATGATTCTATCCCTTTAGTTTTTTTAACTCCTTGGTAACTTTAGCTTCCTGCCACATGCTGTACAGAACCGGAACAACAAACATCGTCAGCACCTCAATGGTCATTCCTCCGAACAGTGGAATTGCCATCGGCACCATAATATCGGAACCTTTTCCTGTTGATGTTAAAATTGGAATCAGGGCAATAATGGTTGTTGCTGTTGTCATAACTGCAGGACGAACCCGTTTTGAACCCGCTTCCAAAACCAAAGCACGAACCTCTTTTGCTGTTTTAGGACTCCTTTTTTCCTGCAGCTGTTTGATGTAGGTACTAATCAAAACGCCATCATCAGTGGCGACACCAAACAGAGCAATAAAACCTACCCAGACTGCCACACTCAGATTTATGGTGTGAACCTGAAACAAATCCCTTAAGTGAATGCCGCCTAACTCTCCGTTCAGGAACCAAGGCTGACCATACAACCAAAGCATAATAAATCCGCCTGACAAGGCTACAATTATCCCAGTAAATATGAACGTTGTTGATACAACAGATTTAAACTGGAAATAAAGAATCAGAAAAATGATCAGTAATGAAATTGGCACAACAATCATCAATCGTTTCGTTGCGCGAATCTGATTCTCATAGTTTCCGGTAAAAACGTAGCTGACACCTGCAGGCAGATTAAATTCTCCTTCGGATATCTTTTCTTTTAGGTAATCCTGTGCATTCTCAACCACATCCACCTCTGCGAATCCCTCTTTTTTATCAAAAATTACATATCCTACCAGAAAGGTATTTTCACTTTTAATCAACTGAGGCCCCCGGATGTAATGAATGTTTACCAAATCGCCTAACGGAATTTGAGCGCCATTCGATGCCGGAATCAATATCTTCTTTATATCTTCAGGATTGTCGCGAAATTCCCGCGCATACCGCAAGCGAACAGGGAATCGTTCTCTTCCCTCCACTGTTGTTGTCAATTGCATTCCTCCAATAGCACTGCTGATTACCGATTGCAGATTTTTAACAGAAATGCCGTATCGTGAAATCGCATCCCGGTCAATTTCGAGCTCCAGATAAGGTTTCCCCACCACCCGATCGGCAAAAACAGACATGGCCTGTACTCCTTTCACTTGTTTCAGATGTTTTTCAATCTCGCATCCAACCTTTTCTATTGACTCCAGATCGGGACCGAAAACCTTGATTCCCATGGGTGCCCTCATTCCGGTTTGCAGCATCACCAAACGTGTTTGAATTGGCTGCAGTTTTGGGGCAGAGGTTAATCCTGGAATTGATGATTGACTGATGATTTGATCCCAAATATCATCCGGCGATTTTATTTCTTTGCGCCATTGACGGAAATACTCTCCATTGTTGTCTTCTATCAGATTTTCTTTCCCGATTAAACGAAACCCCTCTTCCCTGGGATTGTATGTAGAGCCATCCTTCAACACAAACGCATCTTTCCTGTTTACTTTAAACCGCATTCTGTGTCCGGATTCATCCAGCATATACTCCGACTTGTAATTGATCAAATTTTCGAACATTGAAGTAGGTGCCGGATCGAGAGCAGAATTTACACGTCCCCATTTTCCAACTACGCTTTCCACCTCAGGAATCGAATTGATCTTTTTATCCAAAACGGCAATCACATCAAGATTTTCCTGTATTCCGGAATGTGGCATTGTTGTTGGCATAAACAAGAATGATCCTTCATCAAGCGAAGGCATAAATTCCTTACCAATTCCCGGAATGGCAGCATCCAGTTTTTTATAAACACCGGTATTTTGAACAAAATCAGGCATAAAACCAAACAGTTTGTCAAATCCCTGCCATATTGAAATTCCAAATACCACAAACAGGATGGGAACCGATAAAAATTTCCATTTGTTGTTTAAACACCATTTCAGAATTTTCGCATAAAAAAACACGACTGATGATAAGGCACCTAAAACGACACTTACAATTGCAATTACGAACAAGAAGTTAGCAAACAGGCTGTTCTCTGCTCCCAAAGGCAACCATGCCTTGGTCAGGAAGAATACAACTACCACAATTGTGATGGCAATATTTATTAAATTCACCCACGACTTTTTGGCCTCTTTCCATTTATCGGCAAACAAACCATTTAAGCCATATGCAACCAAAGCCATTGCGATATATTTCCCTGAAACAACCGACAAAACAATGCCTGCCAAAATTATCAGGCTGTTCCAGATTTTAGAGTATTTGTTTTTGTCGAAACGAATTGAAAATACCAGATGAGCCAATGTTGGAATGATGATTAAACCAATCAGCAAAGCAGCCAACATGGTAAATGTTTTGGTATAGGCCAGTGGTTTAAACAGTTTTCCTTCGGCAGCCTCCATGGCAAACACGGGCAAAAAACTTATGATGGTAGTTGCCAAAGCTGTTACAACCGCCCCGGCAACCTCGGTTGTGGCAGTATAAACAATTTCCAAAAGTTTTTTCCCTTTGGCTCCCGCATTTTCAACCGCCCCGGCATGCCTGATGATGTTTTCGGTGAATACAATCCCCACATCAACCATAACTCCAATGGCAATCGCAATACCCGACAGAGCAACAATATTCGCATCGACTCCAAACTGACGCATGGCAATAAAGGTGATCAGTACTCCGAGTGGCAGTAAACTTGATATTAAGAAAGAAGCCCTGAGATTCAGCACCAACACAATAATCACTAAAATACTGATCAAAAGTTCCAGTGAAATCGCTTCCTCTAATGTTCCAAGGGTTTCTTTGATCAATCCTGTACGATCGTAAAAAGGGACGATTGTTACTTTAGACAGCGTGCCGTCGGCCAATGTTTTAGAAGGCAAACCAGGTTCTATTTCCGCAATTTTATCTTTTAAGTTTTCGATGGTCTGCAAAGGGTTAGCACCGTAACGTGCTACCACAACACCGCCAACAGCTTCTGATCCTCCTTTATCCAAGCCACCACGACGGGTGGCCGGACCAAAATTCACCTTTGCAACATCCCTTATCCGGATGGGAATATTGTTTCGAACAGCAACAACGCTTTTTTCAATGTCTTCCAGACTTTTGATATACCCTAAAGCTCTTATTAAATATTCTACTTTATTGAACTCAATGGTTCGGGCTCCAATATCCAGATTGCTGTTTTTAACGGCAGCCATTATCTGACTAATATTTACTCCATTCGCCTTCATTGCATCCGGATCAATATCAATCTGATACTCTTTCACAAAACCTCCAATGGATACGACCTCGGCTACTCCTTTGGCCGAAGTTAATGAATAGCGGACGTAAAAATCCTGAATGGTTCTTAATTCGTGAGGATCCCAACCTCCCGCCGGATTTCCATCTTTATCTCTTCCCTCTAAGGTGTACCAGTAAATCTGACCAAGAGCTGTTGCATCAGGCCCCAAAGCGGGAGAAACATCCTCGGGAAGAGTTCCGGAAGGAAGAGAGTTTAATTTTTCAAGAATCCGCGTACGGCTCCAATAAAACTCTATATCCTCATCGAAAATAATATAGATACTGGAAACGCCAAAAATGGAATTACTGCGAATGGTTTTTACACCTGGTATCCCCAAAAGGGATGTTGTTAACGGATACGAAATCTGATCTTCAATATCCTGAGGAGACCGACCCGGCCATTCCGTATATACAATTTGTTGGTTTTCTCCGATATCCGGAATTGCATCAACAGGCACAGGATCGTTTGGCAAAATTCCGGTATCCCAGCCAAAAGGAGAATTAATAATTCCCCAGCTAATCATGACAATCAGCACCAAAAAAGTAACCAGTTTATTCTCAAGGAAAAAACGAATAATTTTATTAAGCATAGTTAATAAATTATGATTTATCTTAAACTTTTAAAATTACTGATACGCAGGAAACTACAAGGCACAGCAATTCCAACGCATCTTATAAAAATAAGATACAAATCATAATCTATAATTCTGGAAACAGGAAAGTACCGTTTGGATTTTGGGGGGAGGAACAATATACTCTACGAAATTCTTCCTGACATTAAGAGGTGTTTCAACCTTAATTAATTCAATTAAAACCGGCAATACCACTTCCAATTGCTCGAAATCAAAAGTATAAGAAGAAATTGAAAAATCATTTTCAATTTTTACGGTAAAAACTTCATTATGGCAACAGCCTTGTGGAATTTCGCAGCAAGCTTTTGGTGCAGATAAAAAAGACACATCTTTTACATTGCCCCCACAATAATGTACGG
This sequence comes from Marinifilaceae bacterium, assembly GCA_016936255.1. Classification (GTDB taxonomy): domain Bacteria; phylum Bacteroidota; class Bacteroidia; order Bacteroidales; family Marinifilaceae; genus Labilibaculum. The sequence continues at coordinate 11,395 of JAFGYE010000098.1, forward strand.
AGACAGTTATACCTGTTGTAACAACAAATACAACCAAGGCTAATAGTAAATGACTGAATTTCTTAAGCATTACAAATTATTTATACGACAAATATAACGCCTGTTTACAAAAAAGACGTGTATAATTTGTAAAAAGACGTGCACAATTTAGAAATAAAAGAGATTTATATCTCATTTATAGAATGTCTTCCTGCTTTTTTATTTTTTCCAAATTCGGTAGGTGTTAAGCCGGTAATCGACTTGAATTGTCTGGAAAAATGTTGACTGGAACTGTAATTTAACTGATAGGCAATTTCGCTGATACTCAATTCCTCGTAAAAAAGTAATTCTTTTGCTTTCTCAATTTTTTGAAGAATCAGGTACTTTTCAATTGTTTTACCTTCGAATTCGGAAAAAAGCTTGCTAAGTGAAGCATAACTATGTCCGATAGTCTTCTGCAAATGATCGGTTAAATTTCCTACCTGAATGGCTTGTTCCTGATAATGAACGATTTTGATAATTTCACTTTTAACCTGCTCAATCAATTGCGCTTTCTTGTCGTTTAAAAGTTCAAAGCCAATTGCTTCCAAGTCAACTTTCAGCTTTTGCTTTTCGCTCTCCGCTAACGACCGCTCCAACACCACTGTCCCCAAGTCTATTTCAATAAAATTAAGGTTCAACTTCTTAAGAACCATCTCCACTGCAGCTATGCATCTTGGACAGACCATGTTTTTTATATGAATGCGGTTTTGTTCCATTTTACTATTTTAATCCGACAAGCGAAACAAATAAACTACAAGCTATTCCTTTTGCAAAGTCTTATTTCGCAGCTTGTTTCTGAAAAGCAAAATAAGAAAAACATTTAAGAAGGCATCTAAAACAAGAAAGGAAAATTAAACGTTTCGGATACCTTCTTTTATTTCCGAAGAAATCAATCTGAACCCCTATCCACAAACATGAGTAAGTTCATTTTTCAATGATTTTTGCCTTTTTTCACTTAAGGCAAACGAATCCAATAAATGAAAGTTTTCTTTTAGCTGCAAACAGGTAAGGATGTTTCGATCCATCAAATCCTGCTTTTCCTTTTTTGTAAGATTACTTAGTATCGTTACAGGATAAAGACGAAGCTCTTCAATGATTTCTTTCAGACCTCTGTTCCGGGGATAATCCCATCCTAACAGATGCAAACCGCTACGAGTGCCGTACTGCACTGAATCGGGTGAGAAACGGGTATTTGTAACAACCCATCCCGTAAAGGAAAGGTTTTTGTATTCGGGCATATCCTTTCTTTTTTCGATGATGTCGTTCACACGCGAACGCACATACAAAGGCACCTGCACACTAACATGTTTGCCCTGATCTTTATGATATTTGCATTCAACCAAATGCTGCTCCTTATTTCGGGTAGCAATTACATCCATTTCGTGGGTCACACAAACACCTTCAACCACCACTCCTACTTCAATCTCAAATTCTTGTTTTTTGAACAATTGCCCGATAAATTGCTCAAAAGGGTATCCTGTCGGGCCAAGCTCCATTATTGCTTTCTTTAAGCGGTAACGCATGGCCGAAGTGTTTTTTTCGCGGCGCAGAATTGAAAAGGCCCGCGAATAGATTTGTTTGGTAGTAACTCCATTAAAAATCCAATCTTCAATATTCACAAGAATTTTTTCTATTGCTACTGTACTTGCCCCTGCATTTTGCAGCGAACGCTCTAACTTATCAATTGCAAAAGGTTCCTCATCACCCGAAGCCTTCTTAACAAAAATCAAATTACGCCCGAAGGAATTTGGTTCCTTATTATCTCTATTTTCGCTGCTCACAAACTGTTTTGGATTGGTCATATTGCTCTTTCAATTTATTTATTTCACAATGGGAAGAATGGTAAAGCTAAAAAATAATAAATCTCATTGTGGCACTGTTAGGTTTATCAATTTATTGAATTTGAAGTTTACAAATTAAGGCTCTTTTGTATATTACAACCACTTCTTTTTCCGGAAGTACCACACCATTCCCACTACAACCAAAATCATGACAATAAGTATGCTAAAGTAGCCATATTTCCAATCAAGCTCAGGCATGTACTTAAAATTCATCCCATAGATACCTGCCAAAAAAGTAAGCGGAATAAAAATAGTTGCTATTAAAGTCAGAAACTTCATGGTATTATTTAGCTGATTATTTTGTTCCGACTGATATGTATCGCGAATATTTGAGAGGTAATCGCGCAGGTAATCCAACTGATCGATGATAAACAAAATATGATCCTGCGTATCGCGGAAAAACTTAACATTCTCTTCAACAAACAAGTCTGATTCACATTGAATTAAAAGATCATAAGCCTCTTTCAAAGGTAAAATGCTTCCCCGGGCCTTCATTATTTGTTTCTTAAAATCCTGAATTTTTCTCGGAACAAAATCCGAATCTTCATTTTCGATGAATTCTTCCAATTCAGCCAGCTGATCGTTCCAATTTTCAATGATATGAAAATAGTTATCCACAACAGTATCTGCAATGGCAAAAAACAAATAATCTACTCCTTTCAATCGTATTCTTCGTGTACTATTCTCCAAGCGGCTGAATAAGGAATCCAATACTGCATAGTGGGTATCCATAAAGGAAATCACATAATTTTCTCCTAAAATAAGATGAACAGGTACCGACTGAAACTTATAGTCTCCTTTCTTTGGAATCATCAATTTTAAGGATAAAAAACTATAGTGATCCAGATCCTCAAATTTTGGCCTCAAATGCGAATTAAGAGCATCCTCCAAGGTCAGGTTATGAATGTCAAGTTGCTGACCTAGATTCTCATAAGCCGGAATATCAATCCCAGAAAAATGAATCCAGGAAACCAAGTTAGCTTCCTTAAAGTCATATTTAATCTGATCCAAATCAGTTGTATATTCTGTCAATTTAATTTCTTCAGAATTATACTGTCTCACCTGAACCGAAGCATGCTCAAGTTCACGGGATCCAATATGCAACAGGGTTCCCGGAGCCATTCCGGTTTTTACAGAAATGCGACTTGTTTTTTTCTTTGTCATGACAAAATAGGTATGATTAATTGTATCTTTAAATTAAACAAATCATTTACTGGTTAACAAATATATTACAACAATGATAGAAACATTTGAAGCTTTATTAAAAAACCTTGGAATTGGATATAAATTACTTTTTATTCTTGTTACAATTACATCCGGTTTTTTGCTGTCCAAACTCATTCAATTTTTCATGAGCCGCATGCTGAAAAAAGCTTCAGATCTCTTAAATGTTGATCCAACCAATTACAGTTTTCTAAAAAATGCGGTTAGTTTCCTCATTTTTACAATTGTTGTTATCATTGTTTTTTATTCGATTCCTGAATTGAAAAGTGTTGGTGTAAGTTTAATGGCCAGCGCCGGTATTTTGGCCGCGATTCTTGGATTTGCATCCCAACAAGCTTTTTCAAATATTATCAGTGGCATATTCATTGTTATTTTTAAACCTTTTCGCGTTGGCGATTTCATTAAAATCGGGGAATTACACCACGGCACAGTTGAAGATATTACTTTGCGCCATACCGTAATTAATAATCCTGAAAACAGAAGAGTAATTATCCCCAACTCGGTTATTAGTTCCGAAACAATTTTAAATTCATCAATTACCGATGCAAAAATCTGCTCCTTTCTGGAAATAGGAATCAGTTACTCTTCCAGCATCGACAAAGCGATTGAAATTATACAGAATAAAGCTTTGAACCACCCCAATTTTTATGACAACAGAACAGAGGAAGAAAAGAATGAGAATAAAGATCAGGTAGTTGTAAGGGTTATTAACCTGGGCGATTCGAGTATTACGTTAAGAGCATATGTTTGGGCTGAAGATTCGGCGAAAGCTTTTGTAATGAAATGCGATTTATTAAAATCAATTAAAGAACAATTTGATCAAGAAGGAATTGAAATTCCATTCCCGCATCAAACAGTCTATCTTCGACAAGAAGAACCCTTAAAAATTACTCAGATTTAAAATTGTTTTTTTAGCAGGAAGAATCAAGCACAGTGAGTCAACATGCAATGCCGTTTTTATCACTACTTGATTCCTTGTCACCTGCTCATTACAACCCGCTATTATATAGAATTCTCCGAGCTAAGAATCTCACAATTCAGAAATTCCTTGATTACATTTTCAGTTAATTCACTTTTGAAGGCAAACTCAAACCGGATGTCCATCACATAAGCTTTTAGCCGCATTTTGTAGCAAAGCTTATCGTGTTTAATATCATTCACAAAAATAACAGCGATTGGCTTGGCCAGATACACATATTTTGAAACCTGGGCTACTTCCATAGCTATTTTTCGTACCTGATGTGTATCGATAGTAATTGGCAAATAAATTTCGGCAACTACCTGACAGTTGGTTTCGCCCGAATTCGAATTGGAGATGGACTGATTCATCAGTTCGCCGTTGGGCAAAGTAACAATTGAATCATCAGCAGTTTGAACCCGGGTGGATCGCAAGGACATGTCGAGAACCTCTCCGTAGGTACTTCCTACTTCAATTTTATCACCAATTTTAAACGGACGGTCGATAATGATCACAAAACCTCCAAATATATTCTTTAAAATATCCTGGGCGGCAAAACCTACGGCAACGCCCACCGAAGCACCAAAAGCAATCAAGGATCCCAATGGAGGATTAAATATTCCCTTCACGATAATATAAGAAATGACCATCCAGCAAATAATTTTCACTACCGGAACAATTGCCTTGCCTTTCACTCTTCTATCGGGGCTTTTTTCAGACCAAATCTCGATGGTTCGGGTCAAAAAACGGACAATAAAATATCCGATAACAATAAAAACCAAGGCCCAAAATATCTTCGAAAAAGAAATGATATTTGAAACATCCGGAGCATCGAATTTATTACCAATTGATTTAATAACATTATCGGTTGATGAAACAACTGAATCACCCTTTACAAGCTCAGTATTTACGATAGAATCAGCAATCTGTTTTTGCGGCAGTAAAGTTTGAGTGCCTATAAAAAAGCTTCCGATAAGAAGAAATATGCTTATTATTTTTTTCATCTGTTTACGATTTTCATACAGTTATCAGATGGAACTTAGCCTGATTAAATAGTAATCATGTGTGTGTTAATAATTATTTAATCAGGAATGGTTTCATTTTATCCTGCAATTATTTTCTATTCCTAAATGCTTTTAGTGTATGTAGTTCAAAACAGCCAGATGATCTGCGATCTGTCTGTAAACTAATGGATTTATATGATACACCTCATTTCTTTTAATTAAAATTCCATCGTCGGTAAAGACCATTAAATGAGCGAAACTCTCCTCCTTTTGCCAGGCAAAAATAGCTGCATGTTCCTCGAGCAAAAGTCCTCCATGAAGAACCAATGCATGCAAAGTGGCAATTTGAGATGTGCTTAGTGTGTTAAAAAAAGAATACTCCAGATGCTTGTACTGCAAATGAAAATTATTATCCTCTACACTTACAATCGACCTCATCCAAAAAATAAGTGCCAAGGAAAGATTATTCTGTGCAAACTTGTACAGGCGATTAAAGTAATCAAGCTCCAAATAGGTCTGTTTATCGGCTTCCGACAGTCTCTTAAAAGAACGCTTGGGGTGAAATTCTTCCGGTGGTAAAAACGTAAGCTTAAACCCGCTAAACCTATGCCGTTTAATAATAATCTCGGTTAATTGCTCCTTATTCAAACTATCCAGACTGACAACATATCCAAAATAATCACTCATTTTTAAGGTGTAATCAAGATACTTGTATGTATAAAGCAAACAAGTGCTTAACCAAAAAATCTGAGCATTGGTTTGTGATATCAACCTAAAAAAATCCGATAGATTTTTAAAGCCATGAAGTTTACGCAGAAATAATTGATGCACATTCTCTATTACAACTATTCTTCGTCCTTTCAAATTCTGAATTTCCTCAATTAATCCGTCAATCGAGTTAAATTCCAAATCCGTGAAAACAGTCTGTAAAAACTGAATGAAATCTTCTTCACTGCTAATTTTACGGTTCAGTTCGAATCTGTAAAATGCGTACTGATGTCCAAATTTCTCCTTAAAAACACTTACCATTGAAGTTATTCCACTGCCCGCCTCTCCTACCAAACAAGTGGGAGCAAACTTCCCATTTGTCCAGTTACTATAAGCAATTTCCAGCTGATAAATAACCTTGGGCCTCTCAATTCGAAATTTAGCATTTGCTATGGGTGCAATTTTAAATAAACGCTGATACATCAAAGGCAATCGGGCAATGGAAATTTCCGTCTCGGATAAGTAATTGGATAACTCACTGCCAATGGTTTCCTTTTTTTCAGACAAACCCAAAACTTCGCGGTATGCCGTGTATTTTGATCTGACTTGCTTACTTAAAGCCAGAATTTGTTCCTGAGATTTGCCCAAATTTTCTTTTAAAAAGAACAGGCTATTCGTCAGAACATTTTTAGCATCCCTGATTCTTTTTTTCCGAATCATCTCCGTCTGTTTCTGATCCAGATTATCCAGAGTGGTTGCAGTCGTTAGTTCGGATTTGAAATTGGAATTAATCCTGCGAATTTGATCCAACACATCCCTTGACAGCTCTATATTGTACTGCTTATTTTCTCTTGCTCTCTGCACAGCGCGTTCGATGCCTGCAGCAAACTCTGCAAGCTGATTACTTGTGTTCTCCAGATCTTTGGCATTGTAATATTCCAAGGCATATTCAACAATACCCGCCAATTCGCTTGTGTTTGATAAAGACTGATGAATGCCCTTGACTAAAGTATTTTTTTGAATTGTTAGAGGACTGGCGATCGATTCATCGATGCATCCAATTACAATATCATTCACATTGGTTTCCCTCAATTTTATTGAGCCTGAATCTTTATGCCAGCCCTTTTTATTTGGCAGTAAATAGCTTGACGGTATTTTCTCAAATTCTTTGGAACATTCCAATTTCAAAAGATCAAAATACGGAGCAAAATCCGTTTCCATCAATTTCTCAATATAAGTTGGAATTCTCCCGGCCAGCAATTGTTTCGCCAGTAAATTATCTTCAACATCCTTCAAATCGCTTTTGCTCTGAATCTTTTTTAATGCACCTTCCAAAATACTCACAAAAAAAGAATCGTCGCCAAGCAAAACCTCTTCTAAAGTACTTTTTAATTGAGCTTCGCGCTGATTGAAAATATTTGTGATGAATAAATTTGAAAAACGAATTTCGTAAACAAGCCGCCAATGTTCAAACAAAGCAAATACTCGACTGTTACAATCCGCAAATAATTTCTCCTGCTTCTTTATGCTGCCATCTGCTTTTTTCGCCAGCTTCCCCGATTGAATTTTGCCGGGCGAAAACTCAATAGTTCCTGTTTTCGAATGCAATTCGGTATACAACAAATCCAGAGCCTTTTTCAGTTCTTTAAATTTCAATTCAATTTCAGTCTTTTTGGCATCAATCTGTTGTGTCAGTTCTGTTAACTGAAGAGCAAAATCATTTTCAATCCATTTACTATTTACGAGTAAATTATTTTCTATTTGTTGATCAATTGCCTTAATACTCTGAAAAATATCCTGTCGGAATGAAAGTATATTCTCAACAATCGGATTCACATCATCTAAAAACCGCACAAAATAAATCAGTTCGGCCAATTGCCTGCGGTGAATTTTGTGTTTCCAGTAATTTTTAGGAATTGGCTCCTTTTTAAATAAGGATCGGAATTGATTTCTGCCCCCCAGCAATGCCCAATTTACCTTAAGAAAAAACAACTTTCCCAGTTTTCTTGTTTTCAAAAAAATGCCATCCGCAGGCAAAGCATAAAACCGGTCCTTATCCTGAAATTCTTCAACCAGCTCTTCAAAACCGGAAATGTATTCTTTAATCTCTGCAAACTGATCGAAAAACTCCGAAACATCAAGTTTATTTAAATCATAAAAATAAGAGTGAACGTATTTCTTAAATTCTTCGCTGTATTTTCGGTAATCGGAATAATTATCAGAAACAGCCTTGTTTTGCTCAATTGAAACAAGCGTTTCCTGTAAAGTAGATATCATGCTCTCCATCGGTTGAAGAGAACTTAGTAATTTTGATGAATAGTTAGTGTACATAGCTTATGTGGTAGGTAATTACAATAATTCAAATTACGAAAAATACCCGATATGCCAACACCTGTATGATTCAAGAAATTTACCCAAGAATTTTAAGCACAAACCTGCCCCGGGCGAAAAGAACTTCTTTTTCCCATCTTTTTGTCTGGACGGCTTATTTCCCTGAGAAATACATCAACTTTTTGTCTGGACGACTCATCTGAAACTCATACAAGACTTTTTTTTGTTTGGACGACCCATCTGAAACTCATACAAGTCAACTTTTTGTCTGGACGACTCATCTGAAACTCATACGAGTCAACTCTTTGTTTGGACAAAAAAAGCCTGACCGTTCTCTTTTATTCTGATCATTTTTTGAACCCACTTTTTCGGTTTTGTTCATCTTTTACAATTATAAAAATCCATTTAAATTTTTACAAAAAAATCATAAAATTTAAAAGACAAGAAGGAATAAAAAAGGGTGGCATCAGCCACCCTCCTTAGATTATCAGCGAACGACCATGAGTCGTTTTGTTACAATAAATTCATCTGTTTGAATGGATATAAAATAATTTCCGGAAACCAGATCCTGAATATTAATTCTGTATTTTTCATGAGGCTGTATGGTTTTCACTACCTGCCCACGACTATTCAAGATTAAGATTTTAATCACATCGGCATCGGGTAAATCGATACTCACAAAATCGCGTGATGGATTCGGATAAATCTTAACGATTTTCTCAAAAATCTCTTTCAATCCTGTTGGTTGACTTACAGTAAAAAACTGAAATTCTTCGGCGGACTCAATATTAGCGTTTCCATCCTGATGAGCCCGAACTTTAAATTCGCCTGGTAAAGTTGGTGTAAGTATAGATCCATTAAGTTCACCATTACCTTGCAACAGCTCGAAAGCAACCGTTAATCCTTCCGAAGAAACGGCACTCAATTGAATTGGCTCTCCAACAACTACAAGGCCTTCAATAGGCTCGAAGGTTATCGTCTGACTTGCTTTTTCAACAGTAAACGTTCTGCTTACTGATTCTGCAGCTTCGTAGTTCTCATTACCTGCCTGCACCGCTTTTACAACAACTGCTCCGGCTCCGGTAAGTATCAGTTCTTTTCCGGATAGGGTTGCCGGGCCTGATACCAGTTCGAAATTGACTTCCAATCCCGATGAAGCACTTGCTACCAATTCGAAAGCAGGATCACCAAAGGTTTTATCTGCAAGAGCAACAAAAGTAATGGTTTGATTTTCTTTACTTCCAGCAACTGTAAACGTTCTGCTTACCGATTCTGCCACTTCGTAGTTCTCATTACCTGCCTGCACTGCTTTTACAACAACTGTTCCAGCTCCCATAAGTGTCAGTTCTTTTCCAGATAAGGTTGCCGGACCTGAAATCAGTTCAAAACTGACTTCCAATCCCGATGATGCACTTGCTACCAATTCGAAAGCTGGATCACCGTAGGTTTTGTCTGTCAATTCCGCGAAAGCGATATCCTGAGAAGCCTTATTTACGGTAAACGTTCTGCTTACCGATTCTGCTGCCTCGTAGTTCTCATTACCTGCCTGCACCGCTTTTACAACAACTGTTCCGGCTCCGGTAAGTGTCAGTTCTTTTCCGGATAAGGTTGCCGGCCCTGATACCAGTTCGAAGCTTACTTCCAATCCTGATGATGCACTTGCCTGCAATTCAAAAGCAGCATCACCGTAGGTTTTGTCTGTCAATTCCGCGAAAGCGATATCCTGAGAAGCCTTATTTACGATAAACGTTCTGCTTACTGCTTCTGCCGCTTCGTAGTTCTCATCACCTGCCTGCACTACTTTTACAACAACTGTTCCAGCTCCCGTAAGTGTCAGTTCTTTTCCGGATAAGGTTGCCGGGCCTGAAACCAATTCGAAATTGACTTCCAGTCCTGATGATGCACTTGCTACTAATTCGAAAGCAGCATCACCGTAAGTTTTGTCAGCCAAATCAGCGAATGTAATATTTTGCGATTTTTTACTGATTTTGTCTGAACGTAATTTTAATCGCAGCAATATAGGATGATGGTCGGAAATGCTAACATTCTCCTCACTTGTATTGTTGGTCAAAACCTGATATTCATCGTACAATTCATTCGAAATCGTAATGTGGTCGATATTGGTACTTGAAGTTATTACATGATCGAAATAATCTTTGGTTTCGAACCATGATGCATAAGGAGATGCAGCCCCGCTGGTCATACTTCCTTCTAAATAATCGTTGTAATCACCCAGAATCACCAAATTGTCGTTGGAATAGTTCGCATTCAACTCATTCATTAAAAATTTAGCATCAGCCAATTTTCGGGAGTGACTATCCTGACAACACTTGGCGTGAATGTTCACCAACTTGATATTCTCTTTCTGTCCGTCGATGAAAACCTCTGCTTCGAATAGATATGGCAAACGTCCCGAAGCCCAAAAACTGGAAGCATCGCCTGTGTACCCATCAATGGAAGCGGTAGATGTATCGGGGTATAAATCAGAAAACATCGAGAAATCGCCTAAATTACTTACAGTTGTTTGGTTGTAGATGTAACAAATGCGCTGAGCCGGATAGTCTGTACTTGGAGCTGAATCGTCGTGAGAATATCTTGCACCCATACTGGCCGCATACAAATCTTCTCCCGCCAAAACATTCAACTTATCGACCAAAGGCTGCAGAAAATCACCATTTACATTATCGGAGACCAATTCCTGAATGGCATAAATATCGGCATCCAATTCAATAATTTTCTCTGAAACAGCAGTCAACTGCTCATCGAACGAAGATGCATGTTTCGACATTGCAGGAGAGCCAAACCACTCTACATTCCACGATACAATATCAAGGGTTTTATCTCTACCCAAAGTTGAAGCGTCAGCAATTTCGGTTGATGCCAAAGAGCTTACAGGAACCTCAAGCGATTCGGCAGCTTTTGCTTTGTGAGTAATCGTTCCTGAAGAGCCGTTAATCACAGCTGTTTTGGGTGCAAAGCGAACCGTAATAAGTACTGGTGAAACTTCTGATTTATCAACACTCACCTTTGATTCATAAGTAATCCCATCTAAAGAAATTTCATAATTATCGCTGACCTGAATGCTGATATCTCCCTCTATTTTATCAAAATTTAATTCATACAACATCGGCTCACTAACAGCTCCAACTTCAGTAAACGGAAATTCCAGATCAGCAATAAGATTGCTTCCCAAACTTCCAGTTAATGGAATTTTATTCCCTTCAACCACCACATCGTCTACCTGATAGGTTGTAGTAACAGAACTGCCGTTGCCGGTATATTTAAAAGCGATATGGGCAGTTCCTTCGTATGCAGACAAATCGATATCGCCCGATTCAACAAAGTCGGCTCCGTAAGCCGCATTATTTCTTTCATCAATTGTTGCCGCCAATTTCTGCCATGTGGCTGCACTTACATCGCCACCATCATAATCGGTAGAAATAAACACCTCTAATGCAAGTCCTTTAAAATAACCATTCTTGGTTTTAAAATTCAGTTTCTCATTGTTGTAAGCATCCAAATCCAATTCAGGAGAAATTAACCACGAAGTCACTTCACCGGTAGCTTTGTAGGCCGACATTTGCATGTATTTATTACTTGAAAATTCTGTTATTGCCCAATTTCTGTCTCCAATTTCCGATTTTAAGATCCAATTGCTGTGCGTATCCGTTTCAAAATCCTCTTGTAAAAATGCAAGAGGAACCAATGCAGGATCTCCCTCTACAGCCGATACAGCTATCGATTTAGAATTTGTGCCGCTTGTAATTTGAAGATCTCCTGACACTTTTGCTGAAACAGCCGATTCAGGAACAAATTTCACAGATATAGTGGTCTCTGCAATAATTCCATCTGCCACGGTCAAAGCCAAAGAAGAAGAAAAGTTGTTGCCGTCTTTGGATATCAAAAAGTGCTGTGGTGATGTTATGCTTGCATTTTCGCTTAATGAATTTGCCGAAACTGTGAAGGTCTGAACGACCGACTCTTCACCAAATTTAACCATACCGAAATCGGCCAATGTTCCTGTAATTTTAATTTTAGCTGGCTCTGTACCAATTCCACCATTCCAAGTTTGCACCTTAGCTTCACCAAAAATGTACTGCACCAATTCAGGATGATCAACAAACGGATTTCTATTGTGCTGATACCCATAAATCACATTGTTTCTTCTTACTTCATACGGATCAACAGGATCTTCCTCGTGCCATTTCAATAAATCGGACAGCTTTCCGTGACGGGCTGCCGATTCAGTTTCCTTGCACTGATCATCAACGGTCATATCCCAACGGGTTGCCATGTAGAAAATCATACGGGCAACATCACCTCTTGCCGATTTAGGAGGAGTATATCCCGGAGCCTCATCGGCAAAATCACGACTGCCACGCACACTGTTCTCCTGAGCATCGGTAGCTCTTAAATGGTGACCATCTGTACCTGGCCCATCTGAAGTTCCAAAATCGCCATGCGACTTAGCCCAGGTGTGTTCTCTGTTCCATCCTGTACTACCCGATACATGTGCTGTTTTTGCAATTCCCTGTTCAACATACATCTGCCAAACTTGCGAAGCATCTTTCGGATTCTGATCTCCATCTTCACACATGTTCCAAACGGTGCTGTACGATTGAGCTTCTGCTCCGGTCTCAATTATGGTATGAATATGCTCACGCAATGCAGTTCCGTTAAATCCAACAGCACTGCTGTAATAATCGGCCGGAATTTTCACACTTCCCATATGATGACTTGGACTTACTGTCTGTACATATTCTTTTGGTGTTAGGTTCACTACAATACTTCCATCTCCATTGGTTTCCGGAGCCAAATAAACGTAGTTAGCCAAAATGCTTCCGGTGTTTCCATCATTATCAGCAATACTAATTGAAGCACTAACATTTGTTCCCAACTGAATTCCTGCAGAAGGATTCGAAATGGAAACTGTCATGCTCTCGGTGCCCTCAACATGGGCATCATCAACAATGGTAAGACTTGCACTTGCCGTGCTTTCGCCTGCTGCAAATGTGAATTGTGCTGCTGACAGCGTATAATCTCCTGTAGTAATTCCAGTTCCTGAAATTGTTACATCAAGAGTCTGGCTTTCGCTTACGGCCTTACTTGCGGCAGCCGTTAACGTAATTACTGTTTGGTCGGCTTCGCTGGCTGATACTGCAGATAAAGCCAAATTAACTGTTACAGCGGTACCGGCACCGCCATTTGATTTTCCGGGAGTTGGAATCCCTGCAACAAAAGCTGTGGTGTTTCTCGCTCCGCCTTCTCCATCGCTTGCCCGGTATATCGAATGATTCGCCATATCGCCCGAAGCATTCTCATTTATCTGTTCGCCTGCTGTTATACCTGCCAACAATCCAGCATCATCGGCATCGTCGGTATCATAAACTACAAAATCGACTACATTCTCTGTTGTTACAACTGTATTGTTTGGAAAATTTGCTGCCGGTGCTTTATACAAAGCAACTGCATCGGCACCGTTCTGAAGGGAAAAACCTGACGGAGACAAATTAACATTTTCGACCTCAGTACTTCCAATGACAAAAAAACCTTGTGCATTTGTAGTTTGCCCGGCCAGATCGTAAGTTGCATAAGACAAATCATTGCTTCCATTGTATAAAACCAAAATGTATCCATCCAAAGAAGTATTTCCAACTCCTCCATCGTACAGTTCAACAAATTCCTTTGTATCTGTGCTAACCTGATCGCAATCCAGTTCATTAATCAATAAATTTGAAACTACAGGAATTTCCAGATTTACTGTCACCTCGTATGTCTGGTTTGAACCATCTTCGGCAGTTACCGTGTAAGTCACTGTATTTGTAAAATCCTGAGATGCACCACTTGCCGGCAAAACAGATGCCTTATCGGAGATTTTAATTACCGGGCTAAGGGCTGTTACATTCGTTGATTCCGGTAAGGTAACACCAATTGTGTGTGCCCCTTCGTTAAGGATTCCGGCTTTGCCATCAATTAAAAATGATGTTATGGCCTTTGCTGAACTCTGAACTGGAGCACTTCCATAGGCAGTCCATTCTATATCATCTATTAAAGTACGTTCGGTTGTTTTAAACTTAAAGGTAAAGTCGCCGTCTACATTTATTTCTTTTGTATAAACTGCAACATCACTGCTTTCTGCGCTAATGCTTTCTATTAAGATATCATTAATGTAAATAGAAATTTGAGAGTTACTTGAAAAAGCTTTTTTGTACTTAAAACTTAAATTTCCTATTCCTTTGGCAATGGATGATGAAGTTAAAATTCCACCTTTCGGAAATCCGTTCTTTCCATTTGATCCAATTAAAGGGGTGATGCCGGTAATGCCTGCACCTTTTGCTCCTACATCCAAACTCCATTTAATCCCATTAACCCCAATCCAATCAGGAATGGTATTAGAGTAAGCAGTTGATGAATATGGATAAGTATCAAAATTTTCCAATCCTTGCCCAAAACTGACTTGAGCAGACATCATAAATAAAGTAAGTAATGTCACCAGACACCACCTCTTACACGTGTAAAATGAAAACATAGGCTTAGTAGTAAATAAAAAATAGTTTGAAATAAACTTTTCAAGAAGCGTATACAAAATGGTTGTTTTGAGCATCAAAAATATACAAAATATCAAATAACCGAACATATCAATGTTAAGTTTATGTATCCTTTTGATTAACATTCATTTTTCACATACGAACTATCAGTCAATACATAAGATCCTAATGCTCATCACACAAAAAGAGCTTTACATCTCTTATATTAAAAGAACAATATAATTTTTGATGTATTTGTGACTTTAGATAATAGAAACGGCGTTTACGCCACAGATAGAAGACTAATTTTTGTTTGGCGGGCTTATCCTGATGCCAATCAAAAAAGAAGTTCTTGCTGCACCCCTATACAAATCTTCAACACTGATTGGACTTAGCAGATTTCAAAGCTAAATTAATACGATCGGGCAGTATACTTATTTGCTTCTGTTATCTTTGTATCTGAAAAATTAAAACCGATACATGAAGAACAAATTGACACTTGACAGATTTCAGGGTAAAGGATGGTATGAATTCATGATTAAGAATTTATGGAGGTATCCAAACAGATTGCTGGCACTAAAAGCGGCAACTGCCATGAGTATTCTGCTGATTCCATTTGTTGTTACCGGTTCTGCAAATATGGGTTTCACCCTTGCTTTGGGTGCACTGGCCGGTGCTCTTTCCGAAACCGATGATCATCCCAAAGGACGTGTAAAAACACTGATTCTTACCCTGATAAGCTTTATTATATCGAGTTTATCGGTGGAATTACTGCTGCCTTACCCAATTCTGTTTGGCATTGGTTTAATTGGTTCTACAATTACATTTATTGTTTTGGGCGGACTGGGTGAGCGGTACAGAGGGGTTACATTCGGAGCTTTGCTCGTTGCCATTTATACTATGTTAGGTGCTGATATTTCACCAAATTGGTACTGGCAACCCTTGCTTTTGCCTGCAGGTGCCTTGTGTTATGGAATCCTTTCTCTTATTTTACTAGTTCTCCGTCCTAACAGACTATTGGAAGAGCAATTGGCTCAGGGATTCGAGGATCTGAGCTTGTACATGAAGGAAAAAGCGCGGCTTTTCCCAAGTGATTCCAAATCGCAGGAAAAAATACGAGGCCGGTTGGCTACCTTAAATATTCAGTTCATCAACTCGCTGGAAAGGTGCAAAAATGTACTCAACTCTTATTCCGATGCTATCGATGATCCGAATGAACTACGCCCTTACCTGCACAAATTTGTACTCTTGCAAAGTTTACACGAAAGAGCCTCTTCAAGTCACGAACGATACGATCTGTTAAGTGATGAACCCGATAATCTCGAAGTTCTGGAAGGACTGGGGCAGTTGCTATTGCAATTATCTCTTGCGTGCCATGAAGTTTCGAAAAGCTTATTAATGGGAACAAGCTATCATCATCCGGTTTCGCTAAAATGGACCATTTCGGCCATGAAAAATAAAATCAAACAGCAAAACCCAACAGCAAAAAGCACCAATCTTAGCTTACTTCTTCAGAACCTTACGCAATCTCATCTTTCATTGCAAAGCATGAATTTCTATGTGGATTCTGGATTGCTTCCTAAAGTAGACCGAGACAGCAAAAGTTTATGGCAAAAGCTGCGCGAACAATTGAATTGGTCGCACCCACGCTTTCGGTATGCCATTCGCCTGAGCACCTGTTTTTTAATTGGCTACCTTCTTATTCTGGGTTTTAATCTGGAAAAAGGATACTGGATTTTATTAACCAGCTTATTTGTTTGTCAGCCTAGTTACAGTGAAACCCGAAAACGCCTGTTTCAAAGAATTGTCGGCACTTTAAGCGGCGTAGTAGCTGGTGTGTTATTTGTACAAATACTTCCTACTCTTGCCGGACAGGTAATTTTGCTGCTGGTAGCTGCTTATGCATTTTTTGTATGGCTGCGAAAAAACTATGCTTTAGCGGTTGTATTTGTAACCATTTTTGTAATAGCGGCTTTTAATCTGATTGCAGGAAAAGGGATTGTTGTTATGGGAGCAAGAGTAATGGATACAATTATTGGAGCCATTTTGGCAATACTTGTCGTTCGTTTTATGTGGCCCGATTGGCAATACAAACGTCTTCCCAATTTACTTTCAACCGCCCTGGAAAAAAACCGAAACTATTTCACTTTCATTTTACAGGAATACAAAGAATCGAATGAAGATGATTTAAATTATCGAATTGCAAGGTATCGTGCTCATCAGGCCGATAATGCACTTGCGTTATCGTGGCGGGGAATGAAACTGGAACCCAAAAAGCACCAGAAGTTTCAAAAACACGCCTTTGCCTTAACGTATCTCAATCATGCATTGCTTTCCTATTTATCAGCCTTAGGATCGCACCGTGACACAAAAAATTACATTGGCGATGATCAATGGGAAATGTTTAGAAATGTAGAAACTGAACTTGGCAAAGCTGTTACAGGTATGCAAAAGCTGGAAGCCTGCAATCCAACCCAAAGTCTTAAAAAATTTATTGATGATTTGGGACACAAAATCATCGAAATTGAGCGGGGGACAGAACGTCAGAAATTGGTTTTACTATACAATATTGCTGAAGTTACAGAGCAGTTGTTAGAGGAAGCATCAAAAATATTTGAAGAGTAAATTAAAGGTGAGTTTTGTGCTGTTTTGGCACAAAATCACCTCTCCATATTATTTAAATTCAATTTTCAACCTGGCAGTCTGCACCAACGATTGACAGGTTAGGATTCTATTGTTCTTCAAATCTTCGTCACTTAAAGCCATTGTTGTTTTCATTTTCACCTCCCCTTCAATCAGATGAGCTTTGCAGGTACCGCAAATACCGCCCTGACAAAAATAGGGAGCAGGCGCGCCAATTCGTTTCAATCCTTCCAAAATGGTTTCGTCTTCCGCTAAACGGACCTGATAATTTTCATTCCTGATTCTTGCATCCACCAGGGCATTCTTCACTGCTGTCAGGCCCTCTTCGTACTCAATGTGCTGAGTTGAAAAATACTCGAAGTGAATGTCCTTTGATGAAACTCCCATATCAATAAGCACATCCTGAACCATTTGATTCATTCCATCTGGTCCACAAATATAGTATTCTGATTTTTCGGCATCTGATCGATTTTCATAGAGAAAGGTTTTCACCAACTCCTCATTTATCCGGCCACGTTTTCCATTCCAGGGGGTGATGGAAAAATCTAAAAATCGTTTCGAAAGAGTTTGGGTAATTTTCAATCGCTCAGGATATTTTGCCTGCCACTCCAATAATTCACTGCCAAACAAAATCCCGGGCACACTCCTATTTCCGTAAAGCAAAAACGCTTTACTGTTTGGTTCGGCCAGCATTATGGATGTAAGCATCGAATAAATGGGTGTGATTCCACTTCCAGCTGCAAAAAAATAATAGTTCTTGCCCGCCTTCTCATCTGGTTTCACCATAAAATCCCCTTGAGGAACAGATACTTCTAAAATATCTCCTGCTTTTAAATTGTTCGCCATGTAATTGGAAATCAATCCGTCTTTCTGAATCTTTACTGTTACCTGATACAAAGCTTTTACATATGGAGAATTGTGCAGCGAATACATTCTTCGCTCTTCCACTCCATTTACAACAAACCGAAAACAAAGGTGTTGTCCCGGATAAAACTTAAAAACCGATAACAGCTCATCGGGTATTTGAAAGCTTAATGTTACAGCTTCTTTTATAGGCTTGTGAATTGCAGCTATGAGTATGCGGTAAAATTCCTGTTCCATAATTTTCCAGCTTTCTATTGTTTTTTTCTTAAAATACGGAGATTTCAGCAATTTATCCCATAAAAAAACCATCTTATAAAAGGTGGCTCTGTATTTTATCATCGTAAAAACTTAGACTGCTAATTCATTTTCAGCGTCCAATTTTCTTGTAATTCGTCCGTAAACAATAAGGGCAACAGCTGAAGTTGCAGCAATGGCAACAAAATAGTACCAAATGTAATGAGCATGAGCCGAAGCTTGCTCCCATACCGCATGATCTGTAAATAATTTTGGATCCGGACAGTATTTCGACAACAAAAATCCGGACAGACCAAATCCTAAAATAGAGGAGATGAATGAATGCAGATGGCTAAAGCCAAGATACATCCCCTCTTCCCCCTTGGGTGCTTGCAAGGAGAAATATTCTAAAAATCGTGGTGAAATAAATGATTCTGCAAAACCTTGAAATACAATACCAATAATCATCATAAAAGCAACCGGATGCAGACTAAAAATCCCTAAATCAATCGATTCAACCTCCAACAAATTTCCTGCGGCCATACACAAGGCCGACACAGGCATAATAAACATACCAACGGTCATTGAAAATAAAGCGGTTTTCTTTCTCATCAACTGAGTAATTAATCCTACAAAAAGAAAAACAATTAATGGATTTACATTGGCATACCACGATGGCGATGCTCCCTCTCCTGCCATACGCAACACATACTTAGGCATGGTAGCATACAGTTGATGCTGCACCATCCAAAATCCGGTGACAATCAAAATCAAAGCAACCAACCGGCCATTCGAAAGTACTTTTAACAAAGCATGCCAAATTTCCGTCATGCTCTTGCCTTCTCCTTCGTGACGAGTGGTCTTGAAAAAGAAATACACAGCTACTAATCCCAGCAAAGTTGCTCCAGCCGAGAAATAATTTAAGGTAATTAGGCCCTCATTCCCCATTGCTTCACGCAATGGTTTCACAATGGTTTTTCCAGAAAAAGCACCAATATTCACCATGGTATAGAAAATAGAAAATCCTCTGGCACGATTAGCTACTGTTGTTTCCTTTGCTACAGTTCCTGTTATTACTGATTTAATAAAAGATCCTCCAATCATTATCAGAACAATAATTGGAATAATAAACCATTTATGAGAACTATGCTCTAATCCGGTAAATACGGTAATTTTAGAATATTCAACCAATCCTGCCGATTCCAATAATGTTGGAAAAACGGCCAGTCCTGCGTAACCTATACTCAAAAGGGAAAATGCCAGTAACAAGGCATTTTTAAAACCCATTTTATCGGCTAAAGCACCGCTAAAAGTTGGCAGTAAATACAATCCTCCTGAAAACAAACCTGAAATTAAGGCTGCTTCCACATCAGAAAAGCTTAGTATCCTTGATAAATAAATGGTTATAACAATGAATACTCCATAATATGCAGCTCTTTCCAACAACTCAACAGAGTTGGCTACCCAAAAGGCTCTGGAAAAGCGCTCTTTTATCGTTTTCTCTTCACTATTCATGATGTTTTTTTCGTTAAAAATATCTTAAAATTATGCCCTGTCAGTTAAAAGCCTAAAAATAGATTTACTTCATGGATATATCAAGTAGGGAAAACCCGACCTTAATTTTTGATGAAGCTGAAAGAGTGTTCAAACTATATTTTCGTTCTCATACAGATAAATTTACGCGCAAAAAAAAAAGCCCAGGCAACCCCTGAGCTTTACACTTGATTTTAATGAAAAATTATTCCCAATCGAGAATCACTTTCCCACAATTTCCTTCTTCCATGATATCGAATCCTTTTTGGAATTCATCAGCTTTAAATCGGTGAGAAATCATTGGAGACAAATCCAATCCACTCATCAACATCTGCTCCATTTGGTACCATGTTTCGTACATTTCACGTCCGTAGATTCCTTTTAACTGAAGTCCTTTGAAAATAATATCGTTCCAATTTACTTTTGTTTGCGGAGGCAAAATACCTAAAAGAGAGATCTTACCTGAGTTGTACATATGAGAAACCATATCGCCAAAAGCTGCTGGTGCACCTGAACACTCCAATCCTATATCAAATCCAATCATTCCCAATTCCTTAATTGCGTCGTCAAGACTCTCTGTTAAAGGATTAATAACACGATCGGCCCCCATTTTCTTGGCCAACTCTATTCTGTAAGGATTCGTTTCTGTTGCCACAACATATCTTGCACCTGCAAATTTTGCAATTGCCACACACATACTTCCAATTAATCCAGCACCTGTAACCAATACATCTTCTCCTATTATTGGCCACGAAAGGGTGGTGTGTGTTGCATTTCCAAATGGATCCATGATCGCCAAAAGCTCATCACTAATCTTATTACTCATTTTCATCAGATTTGATGAAGGAATGGCTGCGTATTCGGCAAAAATACCATCTATGTTTACACCGATCCCAACAGTGTTTTCACACACATGTTTACGTCCACGTCTACAATTTCTGCAGTGTCCGCATGCAATATGCCCTTCGCCTGTTACACGATCGCCAATTTTAAAACCAGTAACACCGGCTCCAATTTCAGCTACCTCTCCAACATACTCGTGCCCTATAATCATTCCCGGTTTAATGGTATTCTGTGCCCATTCATCCCATTTATAAATGTGAAGATCGGTACCGCAAATAGCTGTTTTTCTAATTTTTACAAGAACATCGTTTACTCCTACTTTAGGAACATCAACTTCTTCCATCCACAAGCCTTTTTCTGCTTTGGACTTTACAAGAGCCTTCATTTTAGTCATTGTCGTTTTGTTATATTGTTGTTGTGTAAGTATTTAAATCTCTGCAAATATGCTTGTTGTATATTTGATTAATCTATCTCGAAAGTATAAAAACTAAATTAGATTTTCAATATCCATTTTGTAAAAATATCCCGATCCGTATCACTTCAGTAAAAGCTTTCTGTATAACGATATCGGAGCAAGCCCAATGAAGAATGAAAGCGGTTTGAATTTCAAAAATATACCGGCATTACTCTCTTTGTTTTATTCCTCAATTCTATAAAATCGGAACCCTGTATCAATTGTAGGATACAACTTTCCGGCTCTTACTATTCGATCTCCCGCCAGATCTGAGATGGTAGAAAAACCCATTCTGCCAGCATCCGAATCCTCCTTTACCGCTTCGGTATTCTGAACACAAATAAAACGGCGTTTAGATGACTGCTTTTCGTTTAATTTGAAAATAGCATGAGGCATTGACGCCGAGCCGGCAAAAAGATCTAAAATCAAATCCTCATCTTCGCTTAATTGCTTTAATATCGTAAGCAGTAAATCAGTTGGTTTTGGATATTTAAAGGGCAAGCCTTCGGGATATAATTCTTTCAATTCCCGAGTTCCTTTACTAGTAGGAATATCGGTTATAATCGATGAAATGGGATTGAAAATACTCTTCAGCTCCGACTTGTACTTTTTTAATAAAAAGCGCTTGCCTTCTTCTTTGGGAAAGATCAACTTTCCTGAATCGAACCATTCTGCAACGCGCTGTTTCGAAAAAGCCCAATATCGGCCAGCAGGCGGTAAATATTCTTCATTTGTATATGGATTTGTAATTGCAAAACGGGAATTGGAATTGCCGCTTGCTGCTGACGGATTATCAGGAATCCAATCTCCATTTGGGTCGTTATCAGGATTTGAATAATTGGATAAATCCTTGAGTTCCCCTTTCAATTTTAATTCACTTGAACATTTGGCATACAACAAAATATATTCATGATTTGCGGCAAATAAATTGCCCGAGGTATTGGAGTTCGATCGATTGATCCATATGAAACAACCCACAAAATTATTTTCTCCAAAAACCTCATTGCAAATCAGTTGTACGTTGGCCTTTTCACTTTCATCAATAGAAATGGCTATTGCACCATTGTTGGTTAACAGCTGCCTCGATAAAACCAGTCGCGGATAAATCATGTTTAACCAATTGGTGTGAACTTCCCCACTTTCAATCTGATTTTTAAGGCAGGAATCAACCCGTTCAATTCCAGAACCATTCAGAAATTCCAAATACTGATTCGAACGGATTTTAAAGCGATCATTATAACCAAAATCATTACCCGTATTGTACGGCGGATCGATATAAATCAATTTGATTTTCCCCGTATATTCTTTCTGCAATAAGCGCAAGGCTTCTAAATTATCACCTTCTATAAACTGATTTTTTGTTTTATTTGGCTGAATTGATTTTGATTTGTCTAGAACCAGTTTACCGGTACTTTCTTCACTGACTTGTGATGCGGCCTTTTCTTTTCCAAACCAGCCTAAACCATAGTTCGATTCATCCACAAACTGATCGGCTTCCAAATAAATTTTAAGCTTCTGAATATCTAATTGATCTTCTGCAAAAACTTCCGGGAGAAGGCTTTTCAGCTCTTTTATTTTCTTTTGTTTCTGATAAAAAGAGAGTAGGTTTTTTCCTTGCATAATAACAAGTCTGAAGTAATGTGATTTGTTTCACAAACCTACAACTTTTCAGTCTTGAATAAAAATTCCGAATCTTGATTTCCTGCAAAAAAAGCACTAAATAATACACGTTTAAAAGTTATTTCCAACTATTCGATGTTCCCAACTTTCCGCCATCTAGTTTTTGTTATCTTTGCGCCATGCAAGCAAAAAATATGAATAATAAAAAAATTTTAGAGAAGCTATCGATTCAGGAATTGAACGAGATGCAAAAAGAATGCGCAAAAGCCTATACCAAAAACAGCGATCTGCTTTTGGTATCCCCAACAGGGTCGGGAAAAACTTTAGCTTTTCTGTTACCAATGCTTGCTGAACTGGATGCTAAAATTGATGCTGTTCAGACCCTGATTTTGACTCCTGCACGAGAACTTTCTTTGCAAATAGAGAGTGTTTTTAAAAGTATGGGGACTGATTTTAAAGTGAATTGCTGCTACGGCGGGCATCCAATGTCAACCGAAAAAAATAATTTAAAAACACCACCAGCTGTACTTATCGGTACTCCAGGAAGAATTGCAGATCATATTCGAAGAGGAAATTTTGATTGTCGAAATATTAAAACTCTAATATTAGATGAGTTTGATAAATCTCTTGAATTAGGCTTTCAGAAAGAAATGAAGGAAGTTACACTAGCTCTGCCGTCTAAAATTAAAAAGGTGCTGACTTCTGCCACTAATAATATAGATATTCCGGAGTTTACCAGACTTAATTCACTCATCGAACTGGACTTTATTCCCAATGCGAAACCAATTGCTTTGAATCAAAAGAAAGTAATATCTGTAGAAAAAGACAAATTGGCAACTCTTTTTCAATTGGTTTGTCATTTGGGAAATCAGCCAAGCCTGGTTTTCTGTAATCACCGTGATGCTGTGGAACGAATTGGAAAACATTTTTTAAATGAAGGAATTCAGTGTGATGTTTTTCATGGCGGATTGGAACAGGATGATCGGGAGAGAGCTCTTCTAAAATTTCGTAATGGAAGTCATTACCTGCTAATTGTTACCGATCTTGCTTCGAGAGGATTGGATATTCCTGAAATTAAAAATGTGATTCACTACCAACTGCCAAGAGTAGAAGAAGTATTTACACATAGAAACGGACGAACAGCCAGAATGAATGCAGAAGGAACTTCCTACCTGGTGCTGGCTCAGGACGAAACACCGCCAGAATTTATCCCTGAAGACATTGATATTCTTGAACTGGCAGATCAACCATTACCAGCAGAACCAGAATGGGAAACTCTTTACATTTGTTTGGGAAAAAAAGAGAAAATAAATAAAATTGACTTGGTTGGATTCTTTTGTAAGGTAGGAAATCTGAAAAAAGAGGAATTGGGGAAAATTGATGTTCTCGATCACTCATCATTCGTTGCTGTAAAAAGAGGAATGGGAGAAAAATTGGCCCGGAAACTTAAAAACGAACTCATTAAAAAGAAGAAAGTTAAAATTCAGGTTTCCTATTAATCTGAATTTGATTATTGACACTTTGAATAAAGAGAAACATTAACCCGTTCTTCAATGGGAAAAGAAATCAGCAACCAAACATTCGTCGTTCGCTAATATGACTTTTAGAAAGTTAAATTAGCTGACGAAGAATCATTAATCACCAAAAATTTTATCGAGCAGACGAATGAACATTTTTTTTGTTTTGGATTCTTTAACCAAAACTGAATTTTGTGTGGAAATACTTCTGAATATGTGTTCCCATTCCGGTAATCCACCAAAATTGCGGTCATCAATGTATAAATCAGCATAAATTTTGCGACTGATGGTGTCATCAAATTCCTCTTCAGGATAATTGCTGTTCACAGCATAGAATTCCAAGCCTCTTTTTTCGCAAAAATCAACCGCTTCAAAGAGATTTTCTTCCGTTCTGTACGTCCATAAAATAATTTGATGACCTTCCTTCTGCAAAGCCATCAGACTTTCAATAGCAAAAGGAATCTCATTCCCTATTTCAGGGTATTTGTGTTGTACAATTGTGCCGTCAAAATCTACTGCAATAATCATATAAAAAGAGTTAAGTAACAATATATTATAAAAATATAGATTTATTTCATTCTTTCTCAATGAATAACAAACAAAAATGGTCTGAATTTAATTCAGACCATTTAAAGATACTCTTTTAATTACTGGAGACCTTTTCCCACAACCGCCTAACGATTCCCGGCGAACTGTCTTCATAATAGTAACCATTACCACTTAAGTTTCTGGATGATTTGCCTTGATATCCATTCATGGCAACATCATTTAATACCAAGGAAACATTTGATAAAGTGCCTTTTACTACCAACTGATTCACAAAATTAATCTGTTCCCGATGACTGAATCCCCGTCGGAGAACAAATAAATTAGCATCTGCAAATTTACCCGTGATGATTCCATCCGTAACCATGGAAAGAGGCGCATTGTCGATAAATATATAATCGTATTTCCCTTCCACTTCGCATAACAATTGCTCAAATCTGCCATTTTCGAGTAACTCAGCCGGATTGGGAGGAACCGGTCCGGAGGTTACACAGTGAAGATTTGTGATGTGTGTTTTCTGAATGATCTCACTGCATTTGCTAAGACTGATTAAATAGGTGCTTAAACCAAGCGCATTATCCAAATTAAAAGCGGATTCTATTTTTGGCTTTCGCAAATCTGCACCAATCAATAAAACCTTCTTATTATTCATGGCAACAATGCTTGCCAAATTAACCGCCGCAAATGATTTTCCTTCTTCGGGTATGGTTGAATGAATTCCAATAATTTTAGTCGGATTATTGGGCAGTACATAAGTTAGATTTGTCCGCAAGGTTCTAAAAGACTCAGATATAGCCGATCGGGGATGATAAAACACAGGAACTGCTTCACTGTATTTATTATGAGCAATAGTCCCCAAAATAGGAAGTTGTGTCTTCTTCATGATTTCTTCTTTGTTCTGGATATTATCATTAAAGAATTCTTTTAGAATAATGATTAAAAAAGGAAGACCAATCCCCAAAAACATGCCTATTAGTAAATTAATTGCTGTTTTGGGTTTAATTTTGACGATAGTCGCCAATCTTGCCGGATCGATTATTTGCGAATCGGACACATTAGATGCCTTGGCAATAGCAGCTTCTGCTCGTTTTTTCAGTAGAAAAGTATAAAGTTCGTTGTTTAAATCGAAGTTCCTTTTCATACTAACCAGTTTTTGCTCGTGCTTTGGCATTCGGGCCAATTGCTCTCTAACGGTTTCCATTCTTGCGCTTAAACTCTGCACTTCGATTCGAGAGTTAGCCACCATGCTTTGAAGATTTTCCTCTAAACTTTGCTGAATCAACTGAATTTCCTTATTCAGGATAACCAGACTTGGATTTTTCTCCTGAACACTATAAGAAAGCACTTCCCGTTTTCCATACAAATCAGTCAATTTGGCCACTAACGCATCTAATGATGGATCTGTAATCCCGGTTATAGAAGGAGCTATTACTTGTTTCATTTGATTGACATCGCCTAAATTACGCAACAGATTTTTATAGTAATCCAAAGTAATTTGAGCCTTGGACAACTGACTTTCAAGATCCTCCACTTTTGCTACAATTACGCCAGCCTCCTGCCCCAAATCAACAATTCTGTTTTTTGATCTGAAATTGCTAAAACTCTGGCCTGCCATTTGAAGAGAATCCACGATTCCCTCTAACTGAGAATCAATAAAGCGCACTGTACTTTCAGATTTCTTATTTTTTTCAATCAAACCAAATTGAATGTAAACCCAATTCAATTCATTTAAATAATCAACTCCTCTTTCGGGTTCCGAATTATCAATCCGAAGATGAATCAGTTCAGCCTTTTTCTCAGCTACGCTAATAGTCATACTCTCCATATACGCGAGAGTAAGCGCATCCAAATTGTTGAAAACGAAAAAATAATTTTCATTTTTATCAATTTCCTCTTTTTTAGGCTTAATTATAAAATGAAAGTAATTGTTCTTAAATGGCCGATCGAAAAAAGCGGTCTTGTCAAATTTAACATGTACTTCATCTCCTTTATAATCCGCTTTCCCATCTACTTTAATCTTGTAAGATTTCTTATCAATCTGAACAATCGAAATCGGTAAGCTGCATATATTATCTCCGTCCATTTGCTGAACTTCGAATGGTTCATGTCTATACAAACCTCTATCGGAAAACAACTGCTTTTTATACCAGGATTGATTCCAACCCAAGTTTCTCATTGCCTTCCGGTTAATGGTATATGATTTTAGAATTTCTAAATGATTTTGTATGTTTGCTTTGTCCTGAATTTTATAACCTTCAAACATACTTTGAGCGCTGGTTTCCCCTGCATCAACATGAATTAGGAGAGAACTCCTCATCATGTAAACAGGATTCGAGTACTTACTAATAAAATAAGCCAACAATATCCCCAAGGCTCCGCATACCGCAAACATCTTCCATTGCGATAGCAGTCGATATAGAAATTCCTTCACATCCGGACTATCTTTTTGATCAAAATAATCCATTACTTCATCTATATATTTCATTGAAATAAATTTTGTGTTAGAATAAACACCAAGCGAAACGGCTTAGTTGTTGGTTATTATTAAACTGGTAATCAATACAGCTGTTGATACTGTTGACAGTAAAAGACTGTAAACGGCCGAATTCATATTCGTATTTTTAATTCTGTGAGGCTCCACATACACAACATCATTAGGCTGTAGAAAAAATGCCTTCGATTTTAGAAAATCTTTCTTTGTTAAATCCAAGCGAAACGTTTCGCTTTGTTTCTCAGAGGTTCGCATCACCAAAACGCGGTCAATTTTTGCATATTCAGTTATTCCATTGGCCATACTAATGGCTTCCAGCACAGTTAGGCTGCTATTGTAATTGTAGTAAACACCTGGTTTCGTGACTTCCCCCATTACACTTACTTTGTAATTTAAGAGTTTTACTTTAACACTGGCATCCTTTAAGTATTCGTCGGCCCTCTCCTGAACCTTGGCTTGAGCCTCGGCCTGAGTAAGTCCTGCAATTCCGACCGAACCCAGAATAGGCAAGGAAATATTTCCATTTGAATCTACCTGATAACCATTTAAATACTGATCGGATTGCTGGCTGTATAATTGCTGAGAGCCTCCTATTCCGCCAACGCTTTGGGCGGGATTATACAATTGATTCACCTCAGGATTTAAGGATTTAATACTCACAAAAAGATTGTCGTTTGTTTTGATCCGATACTCGGGAACATTTGTTGTAAATTCGCCTGCCAACACCTCAGCTTCGGTGTCCTGCAGGTAAACTAAGTCCTTTTTTGACCGACAGGAAATGATACTCATTGCTAAAATGAGGCTCATCAGAAATAAATATTTTTTATTCATGGTCTTGGTTTTTTTGTTGATTCTAGTTTAAATATATTGAGATTAACTATTGCCCTTCACCAGTGAACACAACTTTAATGGTGCTGAGAAATAGTATTAAATCCAGTTTTAACGACCAGGTATCGATGTAAAGCATATCCAGTTTCATCCATTCCTCGAAAGGAATATTGTTGCGGCCAGACACTTGCCAGATACATGTTATTCCTGGTTTCATGCTTAATCGCCGGCGCTGCCAGCGTTGATACTGCTGAACTTCGGAAGGAATTGGCGGCCGTGGACCAACAATCGACATTTCGCCTCTGAGAACATTAAAGAACTGAGGCAGCTCATCCAAAGATGTTTTTCGAAGAAATCTACCAACACGGGTTACCCTGGGATCATTCTTAATTTTGAAAACCGGCCCTGACTGTTCATTCTGATTTTCAAGTTTCACCCGCAAGGCTTCAGCATTTTCCACCATTGTTCTGAACTTCAGACAATGAAAAATACGTCCATTCAGGCCTACCCGCCTTTGACGGAAAAAAACGGAACCTCCGTCTTCAATTTTTATTGCCACAGATATGGCTAACAAGACAGGAGAAATCAATACCACAATAACAAATGAAAACAGGAAATCGAGCATTTCCTTCACCTTAAGGGCAAAATAATTTTTCGTATTATTGGCGAACGTCAAAAAAGGAAGTTCTTTAAAATAAGTAAGATGAGATCGCTGACTAACAACACTTAACAATTCGGAATAAACACGAAACGTAACTCCAACCTCGGAACAGGCATAAATCAAAGCCCGGACTTCTTCATTATCAAACTTTCCCTTGCAGTAAATTACCTCATCAACCACATTGGCATCAATAATTTCGCTTAGCTGAAAATGCTCGTGCAAAACCCGAACGTGCGACTCGTATTTATTTTTGATGTGTTTTCCATCCGACATAATCGCCCAAACATTGTATCCCCAATCGCGAATAAAAAGCATTCGATCAATAAAGTGCAGATACGATTCATCATCTGCAACAATTAAAACATTCCGGGTATTAAAGCCTTTCCCTCTCAGCAATTTGAATATCCGGTAACTTAACATCCGAAAGCCAAAAAGCACTACAAGATTTAAACAGGCAAACAAAGCCAGAATTAATGTTGGTACGGAATCAGTGAGGAATAAACTTCCTAAATGCAGCAATCCTGAACTTATTACAACCAGAGCAAAATATTCGGCAAACAATTCGGAGTAAGTTTTTACCCGAAGCATTTTACCCAGATTCAGCTCCTTTATCAGCGTGTACCAAATGGCGATAATCAGCAGGTAAATTGTATTGTTATCGTGAATATCAATATTTACCGGTCTTAAATAGGTAGTAACTGCCCAAGCCACCACCCAATAACAAGCAACTGATAAACCTACTTGCATGAGAGTACTCAAACGTGCAAGGGTTTGTTCTCTTCCTTTAATCATGGTTTTAAGGTTTTAAAGTGAAATTTTAAAAGACCACAGTCAGCTTTTCAAGTTGATGGTTGGTCAACAGCTGTCTGTATTCTGAGTTGAGTATTTTTTACAATAGAGATGCACACTTGCTTCTGTAAAAATGAAGTGTAGGTTTATCTGAAAAATTTTTGAATTCGTTCTTTAAATATGTAGTAGAGAAACAGAGAATTGGTTGTTAAGTATCTTTTCCACATTCGGCGGGGCTCCTGCAAAAAGCGGTAAAACCATTCCAAACCTGAGTTTTGCATCCAAAGAGGTGCTCTTTTTACTTTTCCGGCTACTACATCAAACGAACCGCCAACGCCCATAATAAAAGGCACTTTTAACTGATCTTTATAAGTATTTAGAAAAATCTCCTTGGTTGGAGAACTTATGGCTACAAATAAAATATCTGCATTCGATGCTGCAATTTGTGCTGCAATATCTGCTTCCTGAGCTTTGTTAAAATACCCATTTCGGAAACCGGCAATTATTTCTTCTCCAAAAACAGATGTGTACTTTCGAACCACTTCGGCAACCACCTCTTCTTTGCCGCCGAAAAAAAAGATTTTGTATTGTTTTTCGGCAGCCAAAACAACCAGCTCCTGCATTAAATCAACGCCCGAAACTCTTTCCGGCAAAGGTTCTCCTAATAATCCAGCTGCCCAAACAACAGCCATTCCGTCCGCATTAATAATATCGCTGGCTACTACCGATTTGTATAACTCGGTATCGGTTTGCATGTGCACCAGTTTGGCCGCATTTACCACAATGTGTTGAATTGGCTTTTTCTCCCGGATCGAATCATCGATCAGGTGAAGAGTTTCCTTCATCGTCAACACATCAACCGGCGAATTCATTATTGTAATTCTCTTTTTCATATGAGTATAATTTTAAGTTTTTGCCATATGGAACTCGCCAAACAGTCATTCATGTGTTTGTGAGCCTTTTCTCATGGCTCGTTTCATATTCCGGTATTTTTATGGTTTCAACTAAATAATTCGATAAGGACAAAAACATCCAGGCTTGTGCCCATCTGATGTAAGGAATCTTGTTTTTTCGGCGTTTCCCTGACTGGAAATAGAAATAACCTGATTGATCCTGAAGATTGTTGATGGTCCATTGTAAAACCCGATCAACCAATTCCTGATTCTCTTCCAACACATTTAAGCTGCATAGTGTAATGGGTAGTTGAGCCGGACAATGTATATCAATCGGATAAACTGAATTGCTGTAATATTTTGGCGTTCCGTCTTCGGCAAAAAAATTGGCTAAATAGTAATCCAATCCCAACTGAATTTGCTGATCGAAAGAAGAATCCTTTGTATATCTGCGATAATCGGATAAGGCCTCGAGATTAAATCCGGTATGAAAATTATCGATCCACCGATGATAAGCCAAAGTACCGTACGACCAGGATCCATCGGAGTTTTGGTTCTTGATACAATACCTTACCGATTGCTTTGCACAATTCAAAACTTCCTTCTCTTGTGTATAATGATAGATTCTCGACAGCATCCGGCTTCCTAAAAGAGAAGCATTAAAAACCTGAGTTTGATCCAATGGAGAATAGGAAAAACAGAAATCCCCGTTTCCGTCGTAGGTTCGATTCAAATCTTTCAGGATAAAATCTTTGATTCGTATGGCGGTCTCCAACAACTTTTCATCTCCCAATATTTCGTAAGCATCCAGCAATGCGCATCCCACATAGGTAGTTACCACTACCGATGGTGTGCCTTTGGGTTGATAAAAGGCTCTTGCCTGCCAATCAAAATTGTATCCCCAACAGGGGCCCCACCATCCTTTCGATTGCATTTCCAATAATTTTTCGCTCAGAAAATGAATCCGGGATCTTACTTCCTGTGTTCGATCAAATTGATAGAGCTTACAATATCCACTAAGAAATAAACCAAGACCTTTTGGATTGTAAGCCTTCTCAACTCTGGTAAGACCCCGGAAATTTACTGGACTTTTTTTAAATGCCTGAATCCAAATCAATCGCATTAACCTGCTGTTTTGCGCAAAAGGAATGGACTGAAAAAGTTTGGAATTCAGGCCATCGTATGGGTCCCAGCCTTTGTATTCCTGACTTTCAATATAGCTTCTAAGTTTCTGGAAACTTGCTTTGTACATATATTCTGAATTATAGATGTGCTGAGAAAACTTGTTCCGTGAGAAAAGTCCTCTTAAGGGAATTTTGAGGTGTTTTTACTTACTGCTGTTTTATTTTCGCAACCAATTCGGTCAAAGTCAAGAATGTTATTTCACTTTTTCCGGCTTGGTGTATTAAATAAAGTAAGGCATCCGGGTAATAAAAATCTTTTGGATGACCAACCAAAATAAAGGGATGAAACAGTATTGCTGAATGTTTCTGAAGCCTGATTGCCGCTTTTAAAAAGTTTCTCATTTTCCCTTTCGAGAACAAACAAAAATCCCAGGTTAAGGCCTCTTCCTGAAGCAAAAACTGAACCGTCTCCCATTTTGATTTCTTTGCGCTGTTGTTTTTAAATTTCTCCAAGGAATTGGCTTTATTCTGCATTGCAGATTTTATGCGTACTGCATCGTATTTTAGGATTCGTCTTCGCTTTTGAGCAAAAATTGGCAGTTCCAAAAATCCACTGCTAATTCCGTTTGAACTCATCAAAGAATTATTGGATGCATACCAGTAAGCTTTGGTTTCTGAAATATTTGAATAATCGTATTTCGATAGATTGCCTTCCGCTTTTCCCCCATAATAAACCGAGCTGTCTGCAATAAAGGAATGCTGCTTAAGAACTTTCAGCAATCGGTCAGATGGATCGATATTGTACCCTCCAGCCCGAAGTATGTTGCACTTGTATTCAGAATTTATCGGTTGCAGAATGGACTCCAAAGTCTCTTTTCCCTTTCGGATTAGTTCCGGCAATCCCATGCTAATGGTTTCGTCCGGCTGATCGGGCACCTCAGGCAACCTCCAGTAATCCAAATTCAGCAGCCATTCCCCTTTTTCATATTTTGCATCAATCCATTGCGGATGCAGGTGCAATTGTACATCGTGCCCCAATTGATAAGCTCTCTGTATTTGCTCTTTCATGGCAGTTGCAGGATTCGACGAATATCCC
Organism: Marinifilaceae bacterium; assembly: GCA_016936255.1. Classification (GTDB taxonomy): domain Bacteria; phylum Bacteroidota; class Bacteroidia; order Bacteroidales; family Marinifilaceae; genus Labilibaculum. Next base: position 44,145 of record JAFGYE010000098.1, read on the forward strand.
ATTGTAATGCCACTCCCGTAAGCTTCCTTCAGCTTCCAGTATTCTACCACCTCAAAAAATATAGTCAGTTTAATCTTGTGCTGTTCGCAAATACCCAACATTCTATTGGTTGGCTCAATGATGTGCTTGAAAACATCGCCCCGACCAGAACCAAAAAGTTCGTAGTCGAGTGTTAGGCAAAGAGAGATCATGAGATTTTGATGGTTTAACTGGTTTGGTATTTATTTCAGATGCAGACTTTGTACATTGATACATTGCTCTTGCATTGCTTCGGGTTGCTTTTGTATTTCTTCAGGTTGCTCTTGCGTTTCTTCCATGTTCCCATCCATTTCTTCTATGTTTCCATGCGTTTCTTCATGTTGCTTTTGCATTTCTTCCACGTTCCCATGCATTTCTTCGCGTTGATCAGGCATTTCTTCGACGTTCCCATGCATTTCTTCTACTTTCCCATACATTTCTTCACGTTGCTCTTGCATTTCTTCGCATTGCTTTTGCGATTTCCCTTGCATATCTGATTGAATATTTTCTTTGTTGGTCTTCTTTCAGCGTTTCACCTGTCGGAAAAACGGTTTCAAATCACCGATATCCCACACATCAAAAGTTCTGCTGCTGAAGTTGAACAGGACTGAGAACATGTGCATTATCTTTCCCGGGTTTTTAGCAATTAAAACCATGTCGCGCAGAACATTCATCCATTGAACCTGTTTGGAATTCTTTTGATTACTAACGCACTCTCCTAAAATATAGGGGATCAAATCAGGATATTTCAGTTTCATGATCCGGATAAAACCAAACGGCCGGGGGTTCACCTCCAAAAGATAAGGCTCGCCATTAAAAATTTTAAATTCAACATCTAAAAAACCGGTAAATAATGTTTTGCCAATTAATTGAATGGATTTTTCTTCTATAATTTCGGCAAATCCGCCACAATATTCTTCCACAACCGAAGAGACTCCCGAACGATAATGCCGGACTTCATTCACACAAATGCCTGCCACTAAATTTCCTTGATCGAAATAAGCTCCATAGGAGTAATTATTTTGCAAATCTGCTCCCAAAAACTGCTGCATAACCAGCGATTGTTTTTCGCGTTCGCCAAGAGTTTGATAAAGATTCTTTACCTCTTTTATATTGTGCACCAAACAGGTTTTGAAGGCTGGTTTTTCATACAAATAGATATCCTGATTCCACTTTACGATTTGCGGAAATGTAAAACGCCTGTAATCGGTATCGTGATTCAATTGACTCAGAAGAATTGATTTTGGGTATTTGCAATTAATCTCCTCAGCCAATTGGTAGGTATGCAGTTTGTTTAAAAAAATAGATAAAGCCTCTTTATCCTTAGGTACAACATTAAACAGAGTGAAAAACCCGGGAAAATTCTTCATCAGAAAAGACAGGTAAAAACCACTCGCTACGATACAATCCTGCATCTGATTTTTCGAGGCTAAATCAGTCAATTTGCCAATCAAATCTTCTTCTGTATCAACAATTAATTTTATGCCGTAACGGGAATACATGGCAATTTCGTTTTTGCGCCCCAGTACAGTAACCAAATATCCTATCCGACTATATTCCCGCAATAAAAATAAAGCTTGTGGTCCCGCGCCAACAATCACAATCTGCTTCTGAATCAGGCTCATTTTTTTTCAATTTGAGATACAACTAAATTAAACTTCCCTCTGTGGCTTCTGATCAATCCCTGCGTTTCAATTTTTTCAAACCTGATTCTGCAATCAGCCCCCAATAAAGCTCTTAAGTTTTGTTCCAGTTTTGTGCAATCTAATTTTGTAAACCCTTTATCAGGGACTAGATTTACGGTTATTTCTCCCACGGTATTTTGAATAATTTGAGCCGCCAGAAGCTGATTTATTTTCTTAAAAGCCAAATCCAATCGTCCAATTCGCTGACCATCTTTTAAAATCACATAATCATCATCACGACCTTCTATTTTTTGAACCACACAGGCTCCGTTACTTGTGGGTGCCAATTGAATTATATCATCTACCTTATAACGAATTAAAGGAAATGCCCTGTTGATAAATCCGGTTGTTATTAAATGATTGTCGGCAAATTCGGTATGAGAATACAATGGAAATTCATGATAATAAGAATCATTAAACTGCCCAAAAGCAACTGTTTGTTCTGCATTTCCATACCAATCGAATATTTTGGTATGGAAAACTTTCTCTACAATTTCTCTTTGGAAATCGTGCAATACCTCCGATGAAGTAAATGCAAGCGGAATGCTTAATTCCAAATTCGCTTTGTACAATTCTGTGGCCAATATGTGCATTGAGCTTGGATATGCCTTTATTACTTTAGGCTGAAAATCCGTAATCATTTTATGAATCCTGCCAATTTCATCCGCCCCCAAATGAAAACTGGAGATGTACAAAACATTATTGCTTTTATCGAAATAAGAAACTGTATTCCTATCCAGTACACCTCGAAGGGAAACAACAGGATCGCCTAAATGATACCCGTGCTTTTGCTGGAAAAAATGTCCGTAAGCATATTCTTTTATTGTAGATGAAAAATCCCGGTATACCTGAAGAGGTGTTCCTGTTGTACCGCTCGAATAGGCTTTAAAAACAGTAAATTTTGATTTGGTTAAAATATCGGCACTGTTTTTTTTAACAATCGATTTATTGATGATTGGTAATTTATTTATATCCGATAATTTTTTAACCGAATCAATAGTTAATCCATGAGACTGATACAGATTTTTATAGAATTTTGAATTTTCAAAAGCATTTTTAAATTGTTTTACAAACTCCTGCTCTTTTAATTCCAATAACTCCTGCTTCGAACAATTACTCAAATCAATAATTTTTCTGAGTTCTCTTTCGAAACCACTTCCGAACTTAATTTTATAGGCAATCAAATCTTTGATTAATCGATATGTCATATTCAAAGTTTATAGTTTAAGCCTCCTGCATAATTTCTCTTATCACCTGATTTTTCTGCTGAGAATCAAGTTTTGAAACCATCAGATTGTACTTCCCTGATGCTGTTCGAATAATTTGGTCTTCGCCGATTTCTTTGTAATGAATCTTGCAATCAGCACCCAAAAGTTGAGTTAAATTCTTAATTAGTTCTGATTTATTGCCCTCGGTAAAATTGTAATCCGGAATGATATTCAAATCTATTTCGCCTGCTGCATTCTGAACTATTTGTGCTCCCAGAATGTTCTTTACGTTGCTAAAATTAAAAGCATGATCCAAAAGGCCGATTTGCTGCCCGTTTTTAAGTTCTATGTACTGATTATCCCGTCCTAAAATACGGCTGGTACAACAATGAATGCAGCTGCTACCGCACTTCAGTTTTATCACATCATCAATTTTGTAACGAATCAACGGAAAAGACTTATTAATAAAACCCGTAGTAATGATGCACTTTTCCTTCGCCTCAATATGAGCATACAAAGGAATATCCTGATACAAATCCTTCTTTACCTGACCTAAAGAGATGGTCTGTTCAGAATTCCCATACCAATCAAAAATCTTCGTTTGCAGAACCTTTTCAATAATGCTTCGTTGAAAATCGTGCAGCACTTCGGAAGACGTAAATGCCAGTGGAATTTGCAAATCAAGTCCTGCTTTGTACAATTCTACCGAAAGAATCTGCAGGGATGATGGATATGCCTTTACTACCTTGGGACCGAAATCCTTAATTAACTGATAATACTTCCGAATGTTTTTCTCATTCAGATTATAGCTCGACAAATGAAGGGTATTTAATGAGCGATCGTATCTTGATATTTCTCTCTGATCTAAATCACCCTTAATCGAAATCACCTTATCGCCCAATTGATAACCGTGCGACATTTGAAAATAGTATCCGTAAGAATACTCTTTACAAACCGATTGATAATCGCGGTACAGCTTTAACGGCGATCCGGTTGTTCCGCTGGTATAAGCGGTATAAACAAACAATTTATTACAGGTTAGCAATTCATCAACCCGATGGCGTATATCTTCTTTTGTGATGATAGGAATCAATTTTGCATCATCAGTTGACTGGATTGAATTTAAGTTCAATCCGTGCTCCTGATAAAGCTTATTATAAAATTTAGAATTGGTAAATGCATTTTGATATTGCTTTACAAATTCCTGATTTTTAAGTTCTAACAATTGAGATTCGCTAATTGAGTATAAGTCGGCTATCCGCTGTAATTCTTTTGAAAACCGGTAACCAAACTTAATTTTGCTCAATAAGTAATCCCTTACTGCTCTGTAGTTCATGGTAAATTGAAAATAGAGTTTTTAAAACGCTTTGAGGATAGAAGTCAACACTCCCTTTTGCCGACCTTTCAGAGTAAATCTGTATCAAATTATGGTTGTTTAGTAGTTTTAAAATGGCTTTTTTTATCGCTTCCTCATTTCCGGCATCAACTAAAATGCCATTCTTGTATTTGTAAATTAAATCAGGGATTCCTCCCGCATTACTTGATATTATTGGAAGTGAATAACTCATTGCTTCCAAAATAGATAAAGGCAATCCTTCCTTGTATGAAGGCAAAATAAAAATGTGCGATGAGCGCATCAACTGATCTTTTTTCTTTGTATCTGCCCAACCTTCAAATTGTACCAAACTCTCCAATCTCCATCTCGAAATATACCTTTTTAGCCGGGACACTTCTCCATTACCGGCAATCTTCAAAATTAATTTCCCCTCAAAATCAGTTCTGTTTTTCGAAATGGTTTTTAATAAATCAAATATTCCCTTATTGTCACCAATTAAGCCCAAAAAGAGAAACTGAAGTTTGCCATTCAACACTATTTTATTGGGTTCAGCCGGAGGAATAATCATGTTGTTTAAAATCACCACACGCTTCGGATGAAAAGCGCTGGAAAAGAAATGCTTCCACTTTTCAGTCAGGCAAAAAACAACATCGGCAGACTGAATCACATAACGAATTCTCTTTTGTATAAATACCGGTGATTCCAAATAAAAATCGCGAAACCCACCTCCGTGGATATGATAGATCAGTTTCTTGTTAAACAGCCTGTGAACTATCGAGAACAGAATGTATTTGCGGTAAAAACTGCCTTTCGATGCTCCGTGAATATGAATAATTTTAATCTCTGAATCTTTTAAAAGGCGAAATATCAATTCAATTACACAAACAGGGAACCAAATACTATTCAACACTTTTGAGTTGAATCGATGCGTAACAATCAGTTTAAATGGTTTGATGTGTTTCGAATAATTATTTACACACAAGCCGATTCCACCTTTACTTTTTGTATTCCCAGGAGCAATAAATAATACTTCTTTCATTAGAAATGTAATATGAAGTTTATAAGGTGAAAAACAGTTTCATTTTCAAGAATACTGATCTATGATTTGAACGCTGACTTTCCTGTTTTCTGATTTTAATTTCAACTGCAAAGGTTGAATGTACTGATGCCACAAACCCAACATGCGTGCAATGTTCTCGTATTTCCCTCCTTTTGTATTGATAGAAACTCTGGGGAGTTCATACATTCCATTATTTTCCCGATTAAGATTCGGATTCGTAGTAAAAGCCATTTTATAGCCATTCTTTTTTAAGAATTCAAAATCCCTTTCATCGTAATCGCCGTTTGGATATGCGAACGAATTAATTTCCGTATTCAACCAGCTCTCTAAAATCTTTTTCGATTCGGAATACTCAAATGCCAGTTCCTCATTGGTACATTGAATACCAATTGGATGGTGATAGCTATGCGATCCGATGGTAACCAGCGGATGCCTGTGCAAGTATTCCAGTTCTTTCAGATTTACAGCCGATCTCTTTAATACACGTTCTGCGACAGCATTTCGAACATATTCCATCCGCTGACTGTTTCTCATCTTTTTTAAATCCTCTGCCCCCCTTATTTCGGGATACTTACTTTTTAGATAGGGAACGTATTCCCACCAATAATTCCCCGAGACAACCGGTTTAACAGGTGTGAAAATTGAAATTGGAATTTGATATTTCTCAATTATTGGAATCAATTTTAAGTTCCCTTTCCATGCATCATCAAACGAAACAAAGGCTTTCCTTTCCTTCAACTCCTCTCTGCCAAGTGCAAGATCATACAATTCCTTCCCGCTGATAAAATGGAAATTATTCGCTCTTAAAAACAGAATTATTCCTTGAAATAAAAAAGGAGACGGGTTGTGAAAATAGATAGACAAAACATGTTTGTCAAACTTTTGCAATGCAACTCCTTTGTAGAAAAAAATCACCACAAAACCCAAAAAATCGCCTATCACTTTTTTAATCCTCTGCATGACAATGAACTTTTTTTAGTTGGTTAACCACCGCATGATCAGTCTTTTTTACCCGATACATTAAATATGGCAAGGCCAAAAGAGATTTCAACCGATATTTAAAATCAAAACACATGTAAGATGGCTCTGCCTGCTTTGTAAATTGAAACTTATAAGCATCTAAACCAATTCCAAATGAGAATTTTGCCTGCTCTTTCTTAAAACTGTTTTGAATGTTGCAATTCATACAATGGATGCCGGCCCCATAGGTTTTATAATCCCTATCGAAAGCACAATCAATTGCCAATCGTTTTCCATTTTTGTCGATATTGATAACGTAGGCCACAGCGATCTTATTAAATTTCACAAACAAAACCTCAGATGAATAATTTTTATACATTTTAAGGAAGAATTTTTCTTTGTTGGAATCACCATATACAAAGCCTTTCCCATCAACAATTTTCGATTTTGCCAGTCTTCTAATTTCCTTGAAATTTGATTCATTGATCTTTTCTGCAGACAATTCAAATTTGAATCCATCCCTATCTATTTTCCGAAGAGTTCTATCCAATTGCTTCCTAAACCGCTTCGCATAGGCCTCCATCAAAAAATTCTGATATCCTGAATATTCCACCATCGGAATAACAGGTTCACCTGCATAATGGTATAACTTATACTTCCCGTTTAAAACGGATGATTTTGGCAGGTATTTAAGAAAAATAAAATGATAGTTAATGTTCTTTTTTATCCAATGTTTTAGTTCACCGGCAAAATCAAGTCCCAAAGGTTTTAAAGAGATCACGTCATTTCCCATGCTGCACCACTGCTGATCCAAAAACTCAACAAATGTAAGCTTTAGACATTTGCAGTAAATCCGCTGCAACTTTACAAGAGGAACAATTGCAGCCAGTTTCCCATTGCAATAAGCGGAAATAATGTAAGGTCGTTTTTTGTAACCCAATACATTGTTTTCAACGTCTTTAAAAATTGAGAACCAATTGGAAATCCAGTTGGAATCACAACTTAAAAAATCGCCGTGATAATCAATTTCCTCCAGTTCTTTAAGTGAAATAAATTGAAAGTTGTACATGCTTTAAAGAATTAAAACTGACCGTTTTTTTACGATATGTTTTTGGAAAAAAAATACTGATTCAAATACTTTTATTTCTGTAACCGCCTTGGTTCTTTGTAACAAGATCATCTTAAATTTACATTCATCACTAACTTTGGCTAACTGATTATTTACCTTCAGCCAACAAAAGTTTCTCCGTCACCATTTGATCTTCTTTTTTTAAGCGATACAAAAAATAAGGCAATGCAAGCAAAGATTTTAGTCGAAGTTTATAATCGTAACACATAAAATAGCGATCAATCTGATCTGTAAATTGAAATTTGTAGGTATCCAATCCCATGCCAAAAGAGATTTTTTGCTTTTTTTCACTAAAACTATGCTGTATCAGCGCATCTATACAATGAATTCCTGCACCATATTTTCTATAATCCCGATCAAAGGCAGCATCAATTCCTATTCTTTCGCCATTCCAATCGATACTTGTTCCGTAAGCTACCGCTTGCTGATTAAATTTCACGAATACTACCTGCGAAGGAAAACTTTCATATATTTTTAAATGAAACCGTTCTTTTTCAGCATCTTCATACAAAAAGTTTTTCCCGTCCACTTCTTTCGATTTCGCAATCCGTCTGATTTCAGCCAAACTCTCATCATCAATTCTCTCAAAACTTAGCTTATACTCAAAACCATCTTTTTTAATTTTCCGCAAGGTTCTGCTCAAATCTTCGCGAAACTTTCTTGTATATACCCTGACCGAAAACGCCTCATAACTATCGTATTTACCGACTTGCACAAAAGGCGCTCCAGCGTAATGAAACAATCGATATTTGTTGGCCAAAACTGATGATTCGGGCAAGTATTTTAAAAATAAAAAGTGAAATTTAATATTGGCTTTTATCCACGAAATTAATTCGTTCGAAAAACATTCTTCCAAATCATCAAACTTCAAAATATCATTCCCGAGACTGGACCATTGCTGTCCCATAAACTCTAAAAATTCAATGTTAACCACTTTAAAATAGGTTCTGTACAATTTCACAAGAGGAACTACAGCAGTAAGTTTCTCCTCTTTATAAGCAGCAACGACGTAGGCTTTTTTGTTATATCCAAGCACATTGTTTTCAACCTTTTCGAAAACAGAAAACCAATTGTAAATCCAGTTGAACTGATTGCTTGGAAAATTCCCGAAGTAATCAATCTCCTTCAGATCATTTAAAGTGATAAAACGAAAATGATACATATTTTAAATTGTAGTTGAGTGTGTCTTCAAATCTGCTGATGAAAGCCGGTGTTTTATTTCAATGTAACGGTTAATTCTATCTTCGATCAATGAAATTCCGATGAACAGAGAAAGAAACAGATCCAATAAAAAGTAATTTGCCTGCTGCGTTACCAAACAGGAAATAAACATAAAAAAGATTGCTACAGTCAATTGGTTGTGACTACTGTTCGATTTGGAAATTTCGCTGAAAATTGAATAAAGGAACACCAGGTAAAGTAGAAAACCGAGTATTCCATTGTCAACTATAGTCTGAACAAAACCATTGTGTGCAAAAAGAGGCATTCCATCCTTTTTCTCATATCTGTTTTGCGATTCCTGCATTCCCATTCCAACTAAATAGGTCACAAAATTACTTTCGTACAAATTTTCCAAATATACCTGAGCAATTTGCAACCGCCCGGAACCTACAGTTTCATAAGCCGATTTATCTTCCTGCCCTGCCCTGTCGTCCATCACTCTGCGGCGAAAGCCTTCGTTGGTTTGATACAAAACAATAAGACCCGCAAATAAAAGAACACTAAGAGCCAATATTTTACCCGCTTCTTTAAAAGTAATTTTTCGTACAAAAAGAATGCTGACTCCTACCACAAACATGAGCCAACCGGTTCGCGTATAGGTCTTAAAAAGAAAAAATAATCCTAAAAGCAAAAGTGGTCCCAACACAAAATTCATGAGCATATCACCTCTTTTATTAACAATAAACTCAAGTATAACAATACAGGCTATCGATAATAAAGCCGATGTATAATGCGGGGCTCCCAATATTCCAACCAAACCATCCAAAGAGGTATCCTCCATCCAAAGCATGGTTTTACTGACCGGAGCCGAAAAAACACCCAAATAGTAAGGAATATTTGAAATAATTAGAAAGCCAGCCAGATAAACCGGCAGCATCCGTAATTTCTTCAGGCTTTCAACACTGTTGATATTCAAATAAATCCAATGAGCCACCAATGGTATGGTTAAGTATTTAGAGAAATTGATGATGGAATCAACCGGATAATCGAAAAAAGAAGTATTCACCAGATTCTTAATTGCAAAAAGATAACCGAGAATCAAAAAATTGAAATGGACTTTCTGTCCCAAAACGCCAACAAATAGAAAAATAAGTAATGGTAACTTCCAGATGTAAGCCATTTCCTGGCCGCCAATTGTATAACTCTTTAAGAAAAGAGCCACAAAAAAAGCCAGCATCCAAAATGCTGTTTCAACGTACTTCATATTTACATCAGCGAGTTTAAAACATTATAAATTCGATCTTCAACAAGTAAGCCATAAGTCTGATCAATGCGTAAGCCCAACTCTGCACAATACTACTCTGTAAAATTTCACTTAAAAGCTTCTCTTTTAGAAAATAGTTGGCACTTAATTCTGCTGCACCATTGATTCAAAAGACTTTTGTGCGGAATAGAGCATCTACTCAAAGCAACTGCCAATGGCTTTATTCTTCCTATTCCAGTTCAACTGCAATTAGCTCTCCTATTTTATTCATTATCTGATCCCTTGTATCTGGATTTGGAAATTCAAGTAAGCCTATTCCTAGCGCACAATTTGAGCCGCAAAAGCGAAAAACATCTTCCCCTTCTTCAACCATCATTTTAATTTCCAACACATAATCCTTTATCGAATCATGCAATTTTACAGATCGGAATTTTCCATCCTTACTGGAATGAATCACATAAATGGTGTAGTACTTATCCATCTCCTTTTGGCTTTGAATCTCTGGTTCTGCACCCATGCTGGCATCCACACTCATTTTAACCATGTCAACATTACGTGCACATTTTATAATTTCCGAAATCCAATTCCCTCCATTATAAGCACCAATCTCCATCAAATAAACCTGGTCGTTTCCATCAATAATTACCTCGGTTTTAAACCCTCCTAATTTGATTTTCAGCAAATGAATCAGTCTTTGCAGTTCTAGTTTTATTTTTTCATGTAATTTCTCAGGCAATAAAGAAGGATAATTGATACTTGAAGGTGCAAATTGGTTTACCTCGATATCATTCTTTTGATCTCCCGGATAGTATGCTGCAATCTTACCATTGTAAACAAAAATATCTCCATCGAGCTGAGGGTATTTTTTCTCAATATACTCCTCAACAATAAAACGCTTACTTCTGGAAAAATTCATCGCATAATCAATTGCGTTTCCCATTTCCCATAAATCATTCACCATTGAAATGCCTTTACTTCCAGAAGAACCAACTGGTTTAACAAGAACCGGATAAGTAAACTCTGTTGAATAATTTGAAAAATCTTCCAGCGTATTATAACCACCGTATTTTGGTGTCTTAAACTGATTCATTAACAAAAAATTACGGTACAAATCTTTTTCAGAAAGAATTTTCACCGATTTATACGGGTTTCCGGGAAGCCCCATTTTTTCCGCTACATAAGCCGCCGTAGGTGCTGCAGAATCTGAGGCAAAAGCCAAAACCCCGTCAATCGCCAATTTTCTTGATACATTCAATACACCCTTTAAATCTGTTGTTCTCAAATTAATATATTCATCAGCATATTGATGCCCTGGATTCTCAGGTGTATGGTCACAAGTAATCACATAATAACCAGCCATTTTTGCATACAAAATACCTGGAATCTGAAAAGATGTACCTCCAAGTATTAGCAATTTCTTCCCTTGCAAACACATATCACCCTTATTTTTAACCATATCGAATCAAAACACTTACCAGTTACAGCAAAGCTAATCTAGACTTCCATTTCACAATTTTAAAGACTATATCAATACATAACTCTTCAAAAACCGCAATACAGTCTCCTTATCATTAAACATTAAAATATCTATTATCGATAGATTGGGGATGAACTTTTTTCCTGTCTGAGCGTATTCAACTTTTCCAGTTTTAATAAAGTACAAATCAATTCCTTTGTTATTAAAATATTCCTTTTGATATAATTCCCGCCCCCCAATAACATTCACATAAGCCTTGTAACCAAACTGTCTTGTGATATCAATTAATCTATCTGCCTTTTCTTTATCCGCATTTAAAGGAGAGCTAATTGATGACTTACTCCATTTAATTGTTTTGCCTAAATAATCATAAACACTTAAAATTGAATCAATTCCCATATCTCCAATATTATTGTACTCCTTCTTACAAACTTTTTTTATCAACTCCATCACCTCCTTATAAAATGGAGCTTTTGAATAGGCATATTTCATTTGCAGAAAAAATTTCCTTTTGCATTTCTCATCCGGAATGGGTTTCACCTCATTAATTTTCTTGTTTTGGCTGCCTTTAGCCACAGGTATCGTGAATAAAAAATCTGAATCATTCAATAAAATTCGATTTCTGTTCACCCAGCCTTGCTTTATGTAGTTCACATCATCGTAAAAAACAATTTCACTGGCCGCCTGAATTAATTGAAAATATCCAATATAAGGAAATACATAGGGCTGCATTATCGCAAGCATATCCGCCCCAATTTGCCCTATATTCTTTGGACTTTTCTTGTCAGTTGAAATGTATGTTACTGATTGGCAATCCATGTGAAAAATTTATTATTTATGCCTAAGCAATAATCTTAAGTTTTTTCCTTGATGTATACAAAAAACAAAAAATAGGATCGAACATTTTGTATTTTGAAAGTATTCGATATAAATATTCATTCCTTTTGGCTTTTTCTTTAAAATAGGTACTGCACTCCTCCCTTAAATCCTCTTTCTTTAAGAAAATAGCATATTTCAAAAGTTCTCTATGATAAATATTTGATATAAAAGGCAGTAAATGCCTGCGGTTGAATTTCTCGATGTAATATTTTTTAATAATGTATCTGTCTTTAAAAAATCGATAATCTCCATTCCAATCTAATTTATGGGTCACCGAATCGTCGTGAATCCGATAAGTAATGGTATCGTCTTTCATGTAATGAACTTTCGTTGCGGCTGCCGTCTCAATCCATAAAGGATAATCACCCATTTTCCATTTTTCATCAACAATTTTCTTCCCGATATTGATTCGTTGAAGCAAATCATTTCTCATGCATACCGTTGCTGTTGCTATATGATTTCCTTTTAATACATCATCTAAAATATTACCAACCGGCAACATTTCCTCACCCCGAAGACTCTTGATTGTTTTTCCATCTTTAACACATGAAAAATTGCTGTGTACCATTCCATAATCTGGATTCGCTTCTAAAAAATCAACCTGCTTTTGCAATTTATACGGATCGGTCCAAAAATCATCGCCTTCACAAAAAGCAACATATTTCCCTTTGCAGGCAAGGTCTGTCCGATGATCATTTGCTGCAGCACCCACATTTTTTTCATCCGTGATGATGCGAATTACATCAGGGTATTTAGCCGCATATTCCTGAACAATTTTCATCGTTCCGTCTGTACTGCAATCCTCACCAATAATGTATTCAAACGGGAAATTGGTTTTCTGCATCATGATTCCTTCAATGCACTGCGCAATAAATTTTTCATGATTGTAGGTAATCGTTTTTATACTAACAAAAGGGGTCGTCATATTTTATGAATTTATTGAATGTTTTTTTACAACACAGCCAGTAATACATTACAAATCCGCTCCATATCTTCCCTGTTGTATCTCTGATCGACTGGAAGAGGAAGTATGTATTTTGCCAGTTTGTAATCCAAACTATCTGCTGCACATTCCTCCAGAACATTCGGCCAATAGCTGGCTACAAATATTTTATTTTGAAGTAATTCCTTTCTCACATTTTCATTTTCCACATACAAAGGATAAACCATTGGACCATTCACAAGCAAATCGGAGAAATCGAATTGATTGACACCGGACAGTTGCTGACGCAGATACCGAAAGTTTTCTTCTCTGATTTGTTTTACTTTGGAATAATCAATATGGCTCAAAAGAGACTTGCTTAGTTCCGACATCTGCAAAATTGGCTGCCCCGACAGCTTTAAACTATTCTTCTGAAAATCGGAATAGCCGCTTTCAGCACCTAATTCCAAACGCTTTAGTAAATGCGACATTCGATCCCACGAATAATCCATTTTTAACTCTTCCTCCAAAACCAAATTGCACGACAAATAAGCGCCGTCAGGAACACCAAAAAACTTACGGGCCGAATAAAATGTTCCAAAGGCCAATACTTTATCAGAAAAGAACGCCTGCGAATTGTCAACAATCAGGTTCCCAATCTGATGACTCAAAGCTTCAAGCACAGCATCTTTAATTCCGAAGTAGTTGATGTAAAGCATCACCTCATCCTTCTTTGGTGAAAAATCTAAAACAGGATTCAGATTTTGATCGATTGAATAAAACTCCGCTTCTACATTCAACTTTTTTATGGGTTCCAAAAGCACTTTACAGGAAAACTTTGGCAGGTATATTTTTTTGAAATTACCCACCCGAAGCAAATATTCGAGACAATTTCTGCCGGTATTCAAGTGCAGCAGATCCGGGTAATATCCCGGTCCGCCAACCACTTCCAACTCAAAATAGCCGCCAATTGCTTTCATCTTAAATAGCTAAGCGATTTGTGTTCACATTATTCACAAAAATTATTCCTTCCGATTCGAGTTCAATCTGAATGTATTTTTCGCTGTTGTCTATCTTTTCATACATCTCATCCCTCGATGAAAATTGCAGTAAGAGAACGCCAATGGTTGCATTCGATCCTTGAAAAGATATCACAGAATCACCAATATTTTTAAAAATATGTTTCTCCAGAATGTTTTCAGCTAAATCCGGAGATATATTAATTTCCTTTAAAATGCCATCGCGGTCGCTGTGCAAAACATAGTAAGCAAAAAAGCCTTCTTTGTGTATGTGATCAACAGTAATTGTCTTTCCCATGGTCGCTTCAACAGTAGCATTAACCATATTAAATCCACTGGCATATTGCTCTAACTGAGGAACTAAATTTCCTCCGTTGCGAGGACCGATTTCCATTAAAAAAATTCGGTCATCCTCATCAATTCTCACTTCAATATTAAAAGCTCCCTGCTTAATCTCAAGAAGATCAAACAAGCGTTGCAGTTCCGATTCTATTCTGCTCAAAATAGCTGCTGAATGGATCGAAGGTAAGGTTGTTGAGTAGGGAACAAATGGATTTACTTTTTCATCGAAATGATGATCGCCCAAATAACAAAAACATATTTTCCCGCCGCACACAAATGCATCACCATGAATCTGCGGCCCTTTCTTTACAAGAAACTCCTCCATCACAATCCTTTTGGTTCTGGAAAAACTCATCGCATATTCAAAAGCGCTTACCAGCTCACCCGCTGAATGAATTTTCCCCACTCCTTTGCTTCCCGATGAATCAACTGGCTTTACCATAAGCGGAAAGGAAAAATCATCTACTTCAAGCAAGGCATCTGCCAGGCTTTCAAATCCTTTTGATTTTGGCAGGTTAAACCCGTTCTTTTGAAGAAAATTCCTAAACAAATCTTTCTCAGCCAAAATTTTCACCGATTGATATGAATTTCCCGGCAGCTTCATTTTTTCGGATACATATGCTGCAGTAGGTGCCGCAGGATCCGAAGCGTAGGCTACGATTCCATCAATCTTCAATTTTCCAGCCAATTCGAGCACTAATTCTTTGTCGGTAGTGCTAATATTGTAATACTCATCAGCATATTG
Organism: Marinifilaceae bacterium; assembly: GCA_016936255.1. GTDB lineage: Bacteria > Bacteroidota > Bacteroidia > Bacteroidales > Marinifilaceae > Labilibaculum. The sequence continues at coordinate 59,350 of JAFGYE010000098.1, forward strand.
ATGCCCCGGATTTTCGGGAACAAAATCACAGGTAATTACATGATAACCCAACTTCTTTGCAGCAAGAACAGACGGCACCTGAAAATAAGAACCTCCAAGTAGTAATATCTTCTTCTTGTTCATAGCTTTACTCCATTTTTCTTTTAATCTGACTCAATATCTTCACAGCAATTTCTCTGCTCTCAACCCGCGCCATCCCTTTAAGAACAGACACAACAGTATCAACCACTTCATCGGGTAAATCAGGATACAAGGGAAGACAAATTACCTGTCGTGATATCTCGTAAGCAATATCCAAACCTTTTGCTGACGGCAATCCCCGGTAAGCTGAGAATTCACTGATTAAAGGGTAAAAATATCTTCGCCCGTAGATGTTGTGCTTTTTCAGTTCTTCATATACATCATCTCTCGATCTTCCAAACTCCGATTCATCGATAAAAACGGGAAAATAGGAATAGTTGTACTCAACATCCACCGGATTTTCGAGGTAGCGAACCCCTTCTATATCTTTCAAACCTTCGCGGTATTTTTCTGTAATGTGCTGCCTGCCGTCAATGGCCGAGTCGAAATATTTCAATTGTAAAATTCCGTAAGCCGCCTGCAATTCGTTCATTTTAGCATTAATACCCGGCGCAACAACTGTTGTTTCATCAGCAATCCCAAAATTTTTCAAATAATCAATCCGCCTTTTTGTCTTCAAATCATGACAGATGATGGCTCCCCCTTCGATCGTATTGAAAACTTTTGTTGCATGGAAACTGAGTATGGATAAATCGCCGTAATTCAGAACACTGGATCCTTTGTATTTCACTCCAAAAGCATGAGCTGCATCATAAATTACCCGTAAGCCATACCGGTCGGCTAAATTCTGAATCTCATCAACATCACATGGATTTCCGTACACGTGAACTGGCAATATAGCCGTGGTCTCCGGTGTAATTGCCGCCTCAATTAATTTAGCATCCAAATTGCAGTAATCAGCTTCAATATCAACAAAAACAGGTTTTATTCCATTCCACCATAAAGAGTGGGTTGTGGCAACAAAACTGAATGGCGTAGTAATTACTTCCCCTTTTATTTTCAGACATTGCAGCGCCGCCATTAAGGCCAGCGTTCCATTGGAAAATAAGGATACATAGGGAACTCCAAGAAAAACAGCCAATTGTTTTTCAAATTCCTGATGGTATTTGCCATTATTTGTAAGCCACCTGCTGTCCCAAATATCCTCTAACAAAGGGATAAATTCCTTTAATGGCGGCAATTGAGGCCGGGTAACTAATATTTTATGTTTTTCCATCTTCTTAGGGGTATTACTTCTTTTAAAATCAGTAATCCATCGGTCAAAGCTTCTTGTTTTGTTGCCGTGGCCAATAGTAAATAAGATCCGATACCAATAAGTATCTGGTAAGAGAGAGAAATAATTTCATTATCGATCAACCAACCTGTCATCATAAAAGCAACCATTAAAAGACTTATTAAGAAGGTTTGACTAATGTCTTTAAGTTGATTTGGTATGGTATAGGCAATCAATTTTCCTGTAAAAAAAGCATTGATGAAAAAGCTGATAAAAGAGGTACAGATCTGGCCGATCACCAAGCCCATTATTCCCCAATTCAATCCGATAACAATAGCAATTATCACAATCAATTTTTTAACGACTTCGAGGATCAGGAATAAATCCGACCGGCCTTTCACCTTTAAAATATTCAAGTTAGAAGTGTGCAGAGTATAGATCATTCCGGCAATACACAACAACTGAAAGTAAGGTACTGACGGCAGCCATTTTACTCCTAAAACCAATACCAGTAATGGTTTGGCTATCACAGCCAACCCCAGCATCAGAGGAAAATTAATAAACACCAAAAGTTTAATCAGCTTTCGAAATCCTTGTTTCAACTTTTCGTTATCGTCCTGAATTTTTGAAAAAGCCGGGAAAGTTACATTTCCCACCACCTGTGCCAATGTAGTAACCGGAACTTGCTGCAACTTTTTTGCTTGTGAATAAAACCCGAGAGCTGATGCCGAAAACATTCGTCCGATAACCATTAAGTAAATGTTCTCGAAAGTTTGACTGATAATGCCGGACAGCAGCAGTTTAGAACCAAAACGAAACAGCTGATTAAATGATTGAATGGAAAAAATAAATGAAGGCCGCCACGTACTTTTTACCCAAAACAATACCGTTCTAAAAAAATAGATTCCAATAATTTGACCAGCAAGCGCCCAAACACCAAAATTGAGTAAAGCCATTCCTATTCCTACAAAAGCCGATAAAAAGTTGGCAATTACCACCACCTGAGCAATGGACTTAAAATTCATTTCAATTTTAAACTTCACCAAATGAATTAAGCCAAAAGAGTTTACTGCCAAAACAAGACAAACAACCCTCGTTAAATCTATCAGCAAAGGCTGATGAAAAAAGTCGGCAATATAAGGAGCGGCAGCAAATAACAGGAAGTAGAGAACAAAACCTATTGCGATGTTAAAATAAAAAACCGTTGAATAATCGGTCTGATTCACATCCTTTTTCTGTATGAGTGCATTATCAAATCCACTATCGATAAATGCCTGGGAAACGCCAATAAAGATGGCCAGCATCCCTATCAAACCAAAATCTTCCGGCTCCAGCAGTCTGGCAAGTATAACCTGAGAAATCAGGAGAATGAACTGGCTTCCAAATTTTTCAAGGAAACTCCAGAATACACCTTTAATGGTTTGACTCTTTAATTCGGACATTTATAATGTAGTTAAGCAACAATTTTTTCCCGAACTGCAATCGCTTTTTTCAATTCCTGAACTATTCTTATGCAAGCATTTCCATCACCGTAAGGATTACTGGCTGTTGACATTTTACGGTAAATGGCATCCTCCTCGAAAAGCATTTCCACAGCTTCAATAATCCGATAAGAATCAGTACCAACCAATTTTACTGTTCCTGCCGACAAGGCCTCGGGACGCTCCGTTGTATCCCTCATTACCAAAACCGGTTTTCCTAAAAACGGAGCCTCTTCTTGTATTCCTCCCGAATCGGTTAAAATCAAGTAAGAAAGATCCATCATGTAAACAAATGGCAAATAGTCAATCGGATCAATCAGGAAAATGTTTTTCGCACCAGCATCTCCGTTAACCGGATTCTTACCCAAAATCTCGTAAACAGGTTTCTGAACATTCGGGTTTAAATGAACAGGATACACAAAGTCGACATCAGGATATTTCGCCGCTAAAAATTTAATTGATTCGCAGATATTTAAAAATCCCTTCCCGAAATTCTCACGGCGATGTCCGGTTATCAAAACCATTTTCCGCGAACGGTATACCCAGTCGGCCACTAAACTGGTAGGAATTCCTTTGGCCTGCAATACGTTAATTATATCCATTACCACCCGCGACGAACGGTGAATTTTGGTAAGGGTCAACTGCAAAGCATCGATAACGGTATTGCCCGTAACAACAATTCTGTTTTTGCTGATCCCCTCATCCATCAGGTTTTTTTGAGCCATAATGGTAGGAGCAAAATGCCATTGTGCCAACCGTCCGGTAATTTGACGATTGCCCTCTTCGGGCCATGGCGAATACAAATTATTGGTTCGTAAACCTGCTTCGATATGCGCAACTGCTATTTGCTGATAGTAAGCTGCCAAAGCCGTTGTCGAAGATGTGGATGTATCGCCGTGCACCAATACCAAATCGGGTCTGGCTTCATTCAGCACTTCACGCATTCCAATAAGCACTCTACTGGTAATATCGTATAGATCCTGACCTGACTTCATAATTTCAAGATCGTAGTCGGGCTGAATATCAAACAATTCGAGCACCTGATCGAGCATTTCGCGATGTTGGCCGGTTACACAAACAATCGTTTCAAAATCATCGGGATACTTCTGAAATTCTTTTACCAGTGGAGCCATTTTTATGGCTTCGGGGCGGGTTCCAAAAACCAACAACACCCTGTATTTTCCATTCCCGTTCATAATTCGGTTCATTTAAAAGTGAATATTTTTTACTGTTCCGCTCCTAAAAAATGTGGTTGTTCCTGAGCGGTACATTGGCAGACAGTAACTAGTAGATAGTAACTGATTACTGCTAACTGTTTACTTATGCTTCGAAGCTTTTACAACAACTTCTACAGGTACAGCTTCAATCTCTTCTGTTTGCTTGTTTGTTACGCCGCAAAAGTCCAAAATGAGTTTGTCCTTTGTTTTGGGCAGCGAATAAAATTCACTGTGTGCTACCAAATAAACAATCATATCTGCAGCATCAAAAGCATTTTTATAATCAGAGAGTTCATATTCAGGATGCGAATCAATATTGGGTTCTACAAGCAGGATTCCGTTCTGTTCGGATCCGATTACTTTTTGCGCAATGTACTTGGCAGGTGATTCGCGCAAATCATCAATATTTGGCTTAAATGCCATTCCCATTAAGGCAATTTTGGGTTTGTATCCATGTTTCAGCTGAAATTGCAGACTGGCATTCTTAATTTTCTCAACACACCAAAAAGCCTTGTAATTATTAATTTCCCTGGCTTTTCCAATGATCTGACTTTCCAGGGGATACTCCGAAACAATAAAGTAAGGATCAACAGCAATACAATGGCCTCCCACTCCGCATCCCGGCGTTAAAATATTTACCCGGGGATGCCTGTTTGCCAATTCTATCAACTCCCAGACATTAATACCCGCCTTTTCGCAAATAATTGAAAGTTCGTTGGCAAAAGCAATTTGTACATCGCGGGACGAATTCTCAACCAATTTGCACATTTCAGCAGTTTTTGAATTGGTACGATGCAATTCACCTATTACAAATTTTTGAAAGAATTCGCAGGCCCGTTGCGTCGATTCTTCATTAATACCACCAATTACCCGGTCGTTGTGTTCCAATTCATAAATAATATTGCCGGGCAATACCCGTTCAGGACAATAAGCAATAAAAATTGTTCCTTCCAAATCGGGACGCTTCGAATAAATCATTTTTTTTACCTTCTCAGTTGTCCCTACCGGAGATGTTGATTCAATAATAAACAAATCACCTTCCTTCAGTAAAGGGATAATGGCATTGCTTGCCGCCATAACATATGAAATGTCCGGCTCATGATTTCCTTTAAATGGAGTAGGTACAGCAATGGTGTACACATCTGCTTCTAAGGGGTGCAGATGAGCGCTTAAATAACCTTCCTCCACCACTCTTTTCACCAAACGATCTAAATCGGGCTCAACAATAATAATCCGGCCTTCGTTCACGGCCTCAACTACCTTCGGATTTACATCCACTCCATAAACCCTCATGCCGCTTTTTGCAATAAGCGCAGCCGTAGGAAGGCCGATATACCCCATACCTATTGTGGTAACTATTTCAATTTTATTCATAAGATTTGCTGGAATTTTAATGCGTGACTGGTTGAACTTGTTTGATGGTATCCAGACTGATATCTGTATAAACACAAGTTCCTAAAGAATCGAAGCGGATAACAATACGATTCTTCCCCTTTATTTGTGTGATTTCGCCTTGAATGCCTTTTAGAGGACCTGCAACAACTTCAACCAACTCTCCTTTTTCCAGATGATCTGAACATAGATCAACCTTACGGTTTTGATCTTCTAAAAAAAGCCGAAGTGCTTCAATTTGTTGTTCGGGTATAGACACAGCTTTGCCGCCGAAAGTTACATACCTAACTGCAAAACTTGAGTTGATTGCGTTGTAGTATTCTCTTTCGCTGACTTTCACAAATAAATATGACCGAAGAAGAGGCTCTTCCACCCACTTCGTACGATCACTCCATTGTCGAAGCTCTTTTTGTAAAGGAAGATAGCACTCGATATTTTTCGAGCACAATTCTTGATAAAGCCTCTTTTCAGCCCGCGACCGTGTATAGATCGCATGCCAAAAGTAAGGTCTTTTGATGGCTTGCATGTTAGTTGAATTAAGGTTGACAAGTGAATAAGGTCTGCAGGAAAATAGACTATAGTTGGTTGAAGACTATTGCATCTACTCTCGTGGAGGAGCGGTTGGTTTTCTGTCTGAATGGGCACAGCTTCGCTTCCTCGGTCACAGAAAGATGTTGTACCGTTATCGTTTCAATCAACAATTAATCGAACAGAAAAACGTTCGAAAAACAATAAAATCGTTTTGCCTGTTGTCTTATTACAAAACAATCCGGAATCTATTTTGTTCATCAAAGAAAATCAGACTGTTTTTTTCTTCAATGCCATTCACATATTCTTTGAACAGCAAATAAAATTTCGGGAGATTTTTGCTAAGGAACAAATTTGAAGGATCTTTACTTAGAAAGAATCTAAACAATTTTGGTAAGGGGAGACTATTAAATGACTAACACATCCTTTTCCCTGATATTCAATGGATAAGGAAAATTAAACAAGCCTGCTTTGTTTAGCTTATTTTAATATCCAATTTTCGCATCCCGGTAGAATCCTGTATTGGTAATCTTAAACAAAGCGATTTCAGTCGCTTCCATGCATGGATTGAATAAAGAAAAAAAAAATATTTGTCGACCACTCATCGAACAAATAAACCGATTAATGGAAAATCTTCAGCCGAAAATCCTAAAATATTCAACTGAAGCTTTTCAACTGTTTTGCATCTTGTTACTTGAAGTACTTGCCACTTGAAGTACTTGTCACTGTTCACTGTCCCTGCGCATCCACCACAGCAATGGTAACCAGATTTACCAGCTCGCGAACCGAACTTTCGAGAGGAACAATATGAATTGACTTATTCATTCCCAGCAAAATTGGACCGATCACCTCTGCTCCAGCCAATTCCTGCATCATTTTATAAGCAATATTACCACTGCTTAAATTCGGAAAAATAATCGTGTTTACTTTTCGATTCCCCAACTTCGAAAATGGAAACATTTTGGTTCTGAGTTCATTATTCAGCGCAAAATTCATCTGAATATCACCATCCACAATTAGATTTGGGTAATCACGATGCAAAATTTTCACAGCTTCCTGCACCCGCACCGGACTTCCCTCACGAATCGATCCAAAATTGGAATAGGAAACCAATGCAATTACCGGTTCGATATTGAATTTACGAACCGCTTCGGCAGTTAGTAAGGTCGTATCAACCAAAGTTTGTGCCTCAGGCCTGGGATTTACCGTTGTGTCAGAAAAAAAGATCGGTCCTTTGTTGGTCATCATTAAATACATACCGGCAATGTGATTGATTGCCGGCTTAATACCAACGGTTTGTATTGCCGGTCGGATGGTATCGGCATATTTCGAAGTCGATCCGCTGATAAAAGCATCGGCCTCTCCCATTTCAACCATCATGGCACCAAAATAATTCCGGTCCGTCATTTTATCGAGAGCCTCGGAATAAGTTAAGCCTTTTCGGCTGCGTTTCTGAAACAATACCTTTGCGTACTCCTCTCTTCGGATTCTTTCCTCTGCTCCCCGCCAATTAATAACAGGTACATTTCCCAAATCCATATCGTTTTCCTGAATTAATTTTTCGATGTATTCCGTATTTCCCAGTAAAATAGGCTGAGCAATTCCTTCGTGCAATACGGTTTGAGCTGCTTTCAGAACTTTAAAATTAGTTCCCTCGGCAAATACCACCCGTTTCGGACTCCGTCTGGCTTTATCGGTTAAAGCCCTCATTAGTTTGTTGTCGCGGCCCAAACGCTCTTCCAATTGTAATTTATAAGCCTCCCAATCGGTAATGGGAGCATGAGCAATTCCCGAATCCATTGCAGCTTTGGCAACAGCCGGAGCAACGATGGTCAGTAATCTTGGATCGAGAGGTTTGGGAATGATGTAATCATGACCAAAATTCATATTTATTTCCCCATAAGCAATGTTCACCATATCGGGTACATCCTCTTTTGCCAAAGCAGCCAAAGCACGCACGGCAGCAATCTTCATGGCCTCATTAATCGACGTTGCTTTTACATCCAGTGCTCCCCGAAAAATAAAGGGGAAACCCAGCACGTTGTTTACCTGATTGGGATGATCGGACCGGCCGGTTGCCATAATTAAATCCTTACGGGTTTCCATGGCCAAATCGTAAGCAATTTCGGGATTTGGGTTGGCCATGGCAAAAACAATGGGTCGGGCGGCCATCGACTTTATCATTTCGGGCGTGAGCACATCGGCTACCGATAAACCCAAAAACATATCTGCCCCTACTAAAGCTTCCTTTAGTGTGTGAACATTTTTACGGGTAGCAAATTCCTTTTTAATGGCACTTAAATCGGTGCGCGATTCGTGAATTACCCCCTTGCTGTCGACCATTACAATGTTCTCTTTCTTTACTCCCAGCGAAATATACAAGCGTGTGCAGGCCACTGCCGATGCCCCGGCTCCGTTTACCACCAGTCGGATATCACTCAATTTTTTGTTCTGAAGTTCGGCCGCATTCAGCAATCCGGCGGCCGAAATAATGGCAGTACCGTGCTGATCGTCGTGCATTACGGGAATTTTCAGCTCTTTTTTTAGCCGGTCCTCAATCTCGAAACACTCCGGTGCTTTTATGTCCTCTAAATTAATACCGCCAAAGGTGGGTGCAATTCCCTTCACAATCTTCACAAACTCATCCACATCTTTGGTGTCTACCTCAATATCGAACACATCGATATCGGCAAAAATCTTGAACAGCAATCCTTTTCCCTCCATTACCGGTTTGCCGGCCTCGGGACCAATATCGCCCAAACCCAAAACAGCCGTTCCGTTCGAAATCACCGCCACCAAATTGCCTTTTGCTGTGTACTTGTACACATCTCCAGGGTTTTTCTCAATGGCCAAACAAGGTTCGGCAACTCCCGGCGAATAGGCCAGCGATAAATCCAATTGGGTGGAATGGGGTTTGGTGGGTACTACTTCAATTTTTCCGGGACGTGTGCCTACATGATAACTAAGCGCATCTTCTTTGGTAAATTTAGCCATGGCTAATTTGATTTAGGAAATGAGATTGTTTGTTTATTGCGTATAAGAAGAGGACTAAAAGACGGAAGCCTTTGCGGAGATATTTTGAAAACTTCCCAACTTCACTGGCTTGCTCACCAGAGTTTTACACCCTATAATTTCCGCCAAAATTTATTTAGAAGAAAGCTAAATAGGGAAAAACAAAAAACCTCTCCCCAACCTATCCAGTTTAAAAACCACACACCAAACCGCCCAGATCAAAATACCTCTCCCTAACCCTCTCCTGAAGGAGAGAGAACTACATATGCGCAATTAGGAAAAGGGGTATGCTGCAAATTAGCTTCGAACTTTCATTTCTTCCCATTTTACCGATTTAACCTCTAAGTGGCTTTTCACCATGACAGTGCTTACTTAATGGGAGGATATTCTCAGATGGAGGCATAAAAAAATCTCCTCGGGTGGGAGGAGATAATTTTTTTGGCTACTGGTCTATTAAATAGACTAGTTCAAATCAAAAAATAAATGAGCTTTATAATTTTGTAAGAAGTATCTCTGTTGCTGATTTAAAATCAATTTGAATTTGATCTCCAACCTGTGCATTTATATGATTGAACCAATCACCTAATAGTTTTAGATTCCCTAAACCTTGAAATTGCTTTGCAAATTCTTCTTCACTTTGATTACCTGAAGCTAATAATTTTCCATTAACAATAAATCCATCATCAGTGCTAAAGTCATACTCAGCACTTCTTAAACTAGAATGATTATTTGTTATATCTAAATCATAAGCAATATCTGCCGGTATTTGCAAATAGCCTTCTCCATAAATTATATCTCTTGAACTTGTGTATCTGTGACTACCCCATTCTAAATGAGCTTTTTTTAATGTTGTTATAAAACTATCTCCATCGTTAGCCATTTCTATATTGTTTTAGGTGAAAATATGCATTCTTATATTTGTGTAGGTATTGGCTATAACTAAAAATCATATGCTGTTGAGAAGTGTAGCTATCTACCAAGAACGGATGAGATAATAAATGGCAATCTAACACTAAAACCACTATTGCATCTAGATTGTTAGCTTTTAATTTAATCATCCTTACCTGGACGACTGCCTGTTGGTTTGCCTTTTACTATATTATCATTTCGTTGTTTTTCATTTATTTGTATTTCTCTTATCCTACGAAGTTCTTCCTCTCTCCGGTTCCGTCTTTCTCTTTCTTGGCGGATTTGTTCTTGCCTCTGTCTTTCTAATTCTTGTTGTCTTTTGATTTCGTCATTTGTACTCATAGCTATAGGTTTTAAACATATTTAGAAATGAAAATTATCAATACAATTATGCCAGATATAAGGCTTACTAAGCTACAACCATTTAAAAGCATTGTTCCTGAGTTTAAGGCTTTATGAAAAAAATCTGTGCGTCTAACATTAATCTTACTCTTTTTCCCTTTTTCAGTCCTTATTAAATCTCTAGTTACCTTTAAATCAAATTTATTTGCATAGTAGCCAGTCACTTGGGATATTAAGTTCATAACTAAAGAAGAAGCAAATAACAACCAAGTCACTTTTAATAAAATTGGATTGACCTTAGTGAAATCCTTTATTATATCTTTTACAAATCCAATTGATAATATTAAACCACTTGTCGAAAGTGAGATAATTAAAATATCAAACCTTTCAATAGAGTAGTCCATTGCTTTTTGTATTGAGTCAACATAGTTTTGCAATTGTCCTATGTATTTTTCATCAATCTTCTTCTTTGTCATCGAAGTTATTTTTATTTAAAGCGAAAACGAACAAGCCTCAAAACTCTTCCATTTTCGCACCCCCTAAAATAATCATATTCAACTCCAATAAAAAGCCCTCCTGCATATTCATTCTCATTCAAAAGAAGACAAGCCTGTCTTAATTATGCAAAATTTTGTTTCACAAATACAGCTGGCAATGAGCATCATCATTTATTCTCTTTATTTAGAAAATCAATCCCTTTATCATGAATAAAAATACACTTGCATGCAATAAGCCAATTAACACTCATGAATCATCCGAATTATGATTTTACATATTTTTAACATTTTATATTCAATATACCTGCATCACCACTGTTTACTGAGGGTGCCGCGACTTGACACATTTTAAAATCATAATATTTATAATTTTTTCAAGAAAGCGTTTTTTGGTTTAACTTAAATTTCCTACTTTCAATACTGTTTTGCTAAAAACCCCTTCGGTATTTGCACCGAATGAAACAAAACATCAGTAAAAAAATTGTTATTTTATTTACCCTAAAACCGAAACAAATATGTCGGAATTACAAAATTATCAGGACAGCCTGGAAAAGATTAAGGCTGTTGCGCGGGAAGCAGTAAAGCACTCTAATCTTCCTTACGAAATATTTATTCACGAAGCCAAAAAACTGTGTAATGTGGCTGAGGGAGATGTTGCTGTATTGGCTCCTTTGGGATTAACGCCCGAAAAAATTGAGGAGTGCAAGGTACTAACGGGTGCTTTGCTTACGGCTCAACTGAATTGGGAAAATCAGAATACTGTGCGCAAAGAAGCCATGGCGAAATGGAAAGCCGATGCTCCTAAAATGAACGAGCTAATTAGTGATTTGTATGCCACCATGAGGTTTGCCTACCGCAACGATGCGCGCTTGCAGGAGATTCTGGATGCCATTAACGAGGGCGACTCGAATGCCGATGCTGTAATGGATTTGGCGCGTTTGGGCTCGCTGGGGAAAGAAAATCCGGCACCTTTGCAGGCTATCGGTTTCGATATGGAGCAGTGCAACATCGCTATTGCAGAATCGGAACGCCTGAGCACCTTGTTGGCTGAGGTAAACGGCAATATGTATGTTGATGATGAGATAAAAGTAATACGCGATAAAGCCCACACTCTTGTAAAAGCTCTTGTAGACGAAATAAGGGAGTATGGAAAATTTGCTTTCCGCAAAGACGAGGATCATGCGCGTTTGTATGCAAGCAAATACCAACGCGACAGGAAAGCGGAATATCGCAGAACAAAAATTGAGAACGAGAAGAATACCGAACCGGCTTAATTGAAATACATTTGGGTACGCCTACTAAAAGTGGTTTGGTTCACACCAAGGGGAATCTGTTCGGTTCCCCTTTTGTAATGCTTCCCTACCCAAGTTCTCTATCTCCCTACCCAAAATGGCTATTAGATTTCGGTCGGTGATTGTCCTGCCCATGTCCGGGAAATCTTACTTTCTGTCCGGGAAACACTCATTCTTTGTCCGGGAAAGCCTGGTTTGTGTCCGGGAAGCTCTAATTCTTGTCCGTGAGACACTCACGCCTGTCCAGGAAGCACTTGCTAACTGTCCGGGACGCTTCCCTTCTGGAAGTTATGTGTCTTCTCCTGAAATTAAAATACCTCAGCCTTGCCCTCTTCTGAAGGAGAGGGAACTGCAAAACAAAAAAAGAGCCCCATGCTGGAGCTCTTTCTGTATCTCAATAAAATAGGGTCTTATTTTTTGCTTCTTTGTTTAGCCGCTTCTTCCAATCGTTGTTGGAATTTTGATTTCTTAACCGGCTTTTTCTTATTGGCTTCCAACATGGCCAATACCTTATCGTCATCAACCATAAATTTACGGATGGCAACGGTTTGGATAATGGTAAACAGTGTGGCAATAAAATAGTAGTAAGAAAGACCTGATGCATAATTATTGAACCATACCAGGAACATTACCGGCATCAGATACATCATGGTTTGCATACCTGGCATCTGATTCGACGACTGGGTCATCTGACTATTCATACGAGTATACACCAAGTTGGTACCTGCCATTAACAGACAGAACAAACTTACGTGATCGCCATACCAAGGAATATTCCAAGGTAATGTCATGATTGAATCGTATGAAGACAAATCGGTTGCCCAAAGGAAACTTTTCTGACGCAATTCGAATGATGCCGGGAAGAACCGGAACAGGGCAATCAGGAACGGGAACTGCACCAACATTGGCAAACATCCACCCATTGGGTTTACTCCTGCTTTTTTATACAGAGCCATAGTTGCCTGCTGGCGTTCCATTGCTTTGTCTTTCGGTATTTTCTCATTAATTGCGTCAATCTGAGGTTTCAGCACCTTCATTTTGGCTGTTGACATGTACGACTTGTAGGTCAGTGGTGCCAAAAGCAACTTAATAATGATGGTTAAAATCAGAATGATAATACCGTAATTCGAAATAAATCCTTCCAAAAAGTTAAAGATCGGAATCACGAAATATCTGTTCACCCAACCAAATATAGCCCAGCCCAAATCGATCAGCTTATGCATATCGATATCCTTGCCATACTTACGTAAAGTATTGAATTTATTCGGACCAAAATAGAATTTCATTGGATGAGTTTCCAATTGAGTTCCTTGATATGGCAATGAAATTTCGGCAGAGAAATTCTTTAAAATCGGAGAGTTTTCATCCATATCAACAGATTTCAATTTCACTCCTTTAAATGCCTCATCAGCAATTAAAACAGAAGAGAAAAACTGTTGCTTAAATCCAATCCATTTTACTTTTGTTGCTAAATCTTCTTCTTTTTCTCCTGCTGCAGACAAACTATTTACTTCATCTTCGAAGAATTTGTAGTACAAAGCTGTGTATTGATTTTCAAACTTACGTCCTTTTTCCTGTCTTGGGATATCTTCCTGCCAATTGAAAGTAACAAAATTTGAATTGCGCGAAATCACATCCTGCATTCCCACCAAATTCACCGTAAAATCAAGCATGTAAGAATCAGGAGCCAAAGTATATTTGTATTCAATGTACTTGTCATCTCCAACCATCAATCGCATACTAACTCCTTTTTCAGAAGTAGTTGCATCTACTGCATCAGCACCATTTGCTTCAACAAAAAACAAATCCTGAGTATTCATTGGTTTGTTTTCTGCGTAAAAGGTTAATCCAAACTTAGAGTTTTTCTCAGCCCATAATAACAAGGGCAAAGAATCGTGTGTCTGGAATTCCTTTAGCTGAACATTTTGAATTCGTCCACCTCTTGTGTTCAGAGTTAGCTTTACCAATTTGTTCTCGAGAGTAATGAATTCTTCCTGCTGATTTACTGCACCTGCAAAAGCACCGTAGGCATCTTGAATTGCTGCCGAATCCTGCTTTACTTCGGCATATTGCGCCTTCAGACTTTCCAATCTGGCCTCTTCAAGCTGTTCGTTATGCAAACGATCAACCCGCGCAATTGAATCTCTGGTGTTTATGGCCTTGATTTCCTCTTCGGATGGCTTTGTCAGGTAAGTATACCCAATCAAAATCGCTCCGATGATTAACAAGCCAAAAATCGAATTTCTATCCATTTTGTATTTTTTTAATCTTATGTTCCTAGAAGTAACGAGTACATATGCTGCTTAAAATACCTCACCGAAGGTTCTTAAATACATCATACACCCGAGGTGCTCTTATTTTTCCTCCATTGCCACTTTCACAAACTCTACGAATAAAGGATGCGGCTTGATAACAGTACTCTTGTATTCGGGGTGAAATTGTACCCCAACGAACCATTTGTGTCCTTCCAACTCAACAACTTCAACTAAACCTGTATCAGGATTCATTCCAGTCGCTTTCATTCCGGCAGCTTCGTATTGCTCTAAATATTCATTGTTAAATTCGTAACGGTGACGATGACGTTCTGATATTTCCTTTTGTCCGTATGCCTTTAATGCTTTCGAACCATCTTTCAAAACACAATCGTAAGCTCCCAAACGCATCGTTCCGCCTTTTTCAGTTACGTTTTTCTGTTCTTCCATAAGGTCGATTACCGGATAAGGAGATTTAGGATTCATCTCTAAGGAATCGGCATCTTCCAACTTTAATACGTTGCGGGCAAATTCGATTACCGATACCTGCATACCCAAACAAATTCCCAGGAATGGAACATTGTTTTCGCGGGCATATTTTACAGCAAGAATCTTTCCTTCTATCCCTCTGTGACCAAAACCCGGAGCAACTAAAATACCTTTTAGGCCTTTCAGTTCTTCCTGATAATTTTTATCCGTCAATTTCTCGGAGTGAATCCACTGAATATTTACTTTGCACTCGTTTACCGAACCCGCATGTAAAAACGACTCCGCAATTGATTTGTAAGCATCGTGTAATTCAACGTATTTTCCTACCAAACCAATTTTAACTTCTGATTTAGGATTTTGTAAACGATTCAAAAATTTAGTCCATTCAATTAATTTAGGCTCTTTTCTTAAATCCAAACCAAGCTTTTCGCAAACAATTACATCGAGTTTTTCCTCTCTCATTTTTAAAGGAACCTCATAAATTGTTTTCACATCAATCGACTGAATTACTGCATTTGGTTCAACATTACAAAACAATGCTACCTTTCTACGAACATCATTTGGCAATTCGTGCTCTGTACGCAGTACCAAAACTTCCGGCTGCACACCGGTTTCCAACAATGATTTTACAGAATGCTGAGTAGGTTTGGTTTTTAGTTCGCCCGAAGCAGCAAGATATGGCACCAACGTAAGGTGAATTACAATGGCATCGCGTCCCAACTCCCACTTTAACTGACGAACAGATTCGATGTAGGGTAAAGATTCAATATCTCCAACAGTACCACCAATTTCAGTAATTACTACATCAAATTTATGCTTGGAACCAAGCATTTTAATGTTTCTCTTAATTTCATCGGTAATATGAGGAATGATTTGAACTGTTTTCCCCAAAAAATCTCCTTTTCTTTCCTTATTAATAACATTACGGTAAATTCTACCTGTTGTAACATTATTAGCCTGAGAAGTAGGAATGTTGGTGAAACGTTCGTAATGTCCCAAATCCAAATCGGTTTCAGCCCCATCATCGGTTACGAAACACTCACCATGCTCGTAAGGATTTAATGTACCTGGATCTACATTTAAGTAAGGATCCAGTTTCTGATTGGTAACAGAATAACCTCTGGCTTGTAATAATTTAGCCAATGATGATGCTATTATTCCTTTTCCTAATGAGGAGGTTACCCCACCTGTAACGAAGATGTATTTGGTTGTTGACACTTGATGAACGTTTTATGAATTATTAAAGGTGCAAAAGTAGTTAATTTATGCATTTTTAGGAAACTATTTCCATGTTTCACAAGATCAAATTTAGGGAATCCGGTTTTTCAGATATTTTCCAGATAGAAAATAAGAAAACACAAGCATTTCATTCCTCCTTAAATTCGACTGAAATACATCTGATAGTTAGAGCCTTCAATGCTTTTGTATTCAATCAAAAAATCCTCCATTATAAAAATGGAGGATGATATTTATTGCGATCTATTTATTCTACGAAACCAATCCGTCAATAACTTTCAATTTTTCCTGAAGAAGTTTCAAACTTTGTTTTCCTTTTTCTATTTTCTCTTCAATTTCCTGAACTATGGAATCGGATGTTTTTGAGGCAGAAAAGAATCCAATGTTATTTTCCCACAAGCCTATATCAGTTTCCAACTGCTTAATTTTACCGACAATTTTATTTCTCTCGCCAATAATTTTGTCTTCGGAATGATTCATATTTAGGAAATTATCAATTTTCGATTGAAATTTCTGAACTTCCTTATCTCCTGTTTCCAAATCCAACTTGTCGTAAATAGCATTTAATGCTCTTCTAAAATCTTCCTGTATTTTATCTTTCTTCTTAAAAGGAACGTGACCTATTTGTGTCCATTCTTTCTGTAATTCGCGAAGTACAGTCAAATTCTCATCATCATCTTCGCTTAATTGGAAATTTCGAATCTTATCAATTACGGCTTCTTTAAGCTTCAAATTTTCAGCGTGATCAGTATCTACATGATCAAAATGTTTCGATTTATTGCTGAAAAACTTATCGCATGCGGCTCTGAACCGAACCCACAATTCCTCTGAAACCTTTCTGGGAACCGGCCCAATCTTTTTCCATTCTTTTTGGATAGCGATGAATTTGTCTGTTGTCTCCTTCCAATCTGTACTGTCTTGCAAACTCTCAGCAAGCTCACATAATTCTATTTTCTTCTCCAAATTATCACCAAGCTTATCTTTCAGCTTCAAATAAAACTTACGCTTTTTATCAAAGTACAGATCGCAAGCACTTCTAAATCGCTGATAGATTCTATTATTGTCTTTTTTAGGTGCAAAACCAATAGTTCGCCACTCTTTTTGCAGTTCCAAAATCTCCTTAGAGCTCGTGTTCCAATCCTTATGAGATTCAATATTAGAATTAGCTATTAATTCCACTTTATCACACAGAGCCTCTTTTTTCTCAAGATTCGTTTTTTGCTCCGACTTTAAGCCTTCGTAAAATTCTTGATGATTTCGGTTAATTATTGTTGTGGCCTCCTTAAATCGTTCCCAAATCTCTTCTTTTTGTTCCCGGGGAACCGGCCCAATCTCTCTCCACTGTTCGTGATATTTTTGCAATGTATTAAAAGCCTTCACTGCCGATGGATCTTCCAATAATTTTTCAGTCTCCTCACACAAACGAACCTTAGCCGCCAAATTCTTTTTTAAATCCAGATCGCGCAGTTCTTTATTAATTTTTATATAATCGTAAAAATTCTCAACATGATGATGATAGTTATCCCACAAATCTTTAAGAGCTGCCTGCGGAACCATACCGGTATCGTGCCATTTTTTCTGCAAATCTCTAAATTCCTGAAAAGTTTTATCGAAAGCTTCTTTTCTATTCACCAAATCCTTGATATCCTCAATTATCTGATACTTAATTCGTAAGTTGGTCTCCTTTTCCTCTTCCAGATTTCGGGTCTGAACGATCCGGCTCCCTCTATAATCATGAAGCAATTCCTTCATCTTCAGTTCCAATTCATCTTTCCCGAAATCAAATTCCTCCTCTTTTCCCCCTTCCTCCAAAAATTTCTTTTTGGCTGCAGCAAGCTCTTCATTGTGCTTTTTATAGAAATTGTGTTTTATCGCATCCAGCTTGCCTTTTAAACCTTTTGCAGGTTTATGCTCCAACAAAAGAGTTAAGCGGTCAACCAACTCACTTTTTTCCATTATCGTGTAATCGGGTTCTGCCTGCACTTCCACTGCCTCTTTCTGATCTTCAGAAATATCAACAGGTGTTTCCTCCGCAACTTCAGTCACAGAAACATCTTCGTTTTCTTCGACTTCCATTTCGGGAAGCACCCCTTCTGTTTTCATTTCCTCATTTATTATCCCGGAAGATTCCTTTTTGTCTTCAGGAGCCTCCTTCATTACAGGTTGATCATCTGCAGTTTTTTCTTCAACAGATTCATCTTCATGAGAATCACTATTTACTTCAGGTGTTTCTAAATTTTCATTCGCTTCATTCTCATGTGAGAGGTTCGATAGATCTTTTGCTTTCATGTAGTTTGCATTAGATTTAGCAACTCAATAATTTAAGTGCCATGTTAACAATACAATTTCCAAAGGAATTTTAGGTTCATTCCTTACGAATTTAACTAATTAAGTGTTAATCCTCAAAGATTTTCAACATTTTTCTTTCCCTTATAAACAAAGAGGCTCATGTACTACATGAACCTCTCAATTAAAACTAACAAATTAATGAATCTAACATTTTTATTTTATTTGTAAAACAAACAATTCAGCCAACAAATTATGACTTTCTAATTAGCATTTCCAGATCTGACAAAAGTCTAAACAGCAATCTGAAATTCCAATTACTGAATTGTAATCTCCTTAATTTTTGGCTCCTCCACCTTGGATTTAGGCAGACTTACAAACAAAATTCCGTCGCGCACCTCTGCCGAAATACTTTCTTGATCTATTCCTTCTGAAAGCTTAAAAGTTCTCTCCAATTTAGTTGCGCTAAATTCCTTTCTTAAATATGTTCTATCTGCAACTTCCTCCATCTTTGCAGTAATTTTTAAAAAACCATCTTCAACCCTTATGGCCACATCTTTTTTTGCAAAGCCCGGGATAAGCATTTCAATCACAAACTTTTCCTTTTCATCTACAACATTTGTACGTGGATTAAAAGAAACATCTCTTTGTTCTGAATTTTTCAAACTTCCTTTTGTTTCCCTAAACAATTGATCCATTATTTGATTTGTGAAAAAATCATTTGTTCCTTTTGAGTATCTTAAAATTGTCATAACGTTTAACCTTTATAAATTAATACTATCTTTTCCGGGCTCCGGAACCCAGAATTCATTTCCATCCTGTTATTTCCAAAGTTTATACCAAGCAGATATTTTCCTGATAAATGGCATAAAAACGTCCAATTCATACGACATATTGTCTACTTAAGTGCAAAAAGGCATGTCACATTGTCCTGTTGTTGAAATTACATGGATCACATTTCGAATTCTCTTGGAAGCCAAGCTTGGGTTACATACTTTTACACAAAATTTAAAAAAAAATGAGAATCGATATACTTACCGTTGTTCCAGAACTGCTGGAGAGTCCACTCAATCACTCCATAATTCAGAGAGCAAAAGATAATGGCATTGCCGAAATCCATATCCACAACATTCGCGACTATTCTGAAGACAAGCACAAAAAGGTTGACGACTACGCATTTAGCGGCGGAGCTGGAATGGTAATGAGACTAGAGCCAATCGTTAAAGCAATTGAGTTTTTAACTGCTCAGAGAACCTATGACGAAATCATTTTTACCACACCCGATGGTGATCTTTACGATCAAAAAACGGCAAATACCTTATCGATAAAAGAAAACATCATGATCCTTTGCGGGCATTATAAAGGAATTGACCAGCGAATTCGTGATCATTTTATCACTAAAGAAATTTCGATTGGTGATTTTGTTTTAACCGGAGGAGAATTAGCCGCCGCCATTATTGCAGACAGCGTTATCCGGCTTATCCCTGGTGCTATGGGCGATGAAACTTCTGCTCTCACAGATTCATTCCAGGACAATCTACTTTCTCCACCGCTCTACACCCGCCCCGCAGAATTTAGAGGGTGGAAGGTACCGGACATATTGATATCGGGAGACCATAAAAAAATTGAAAAATGGCAAGAAGAACAAGCTTACGAAAGAACGAAGCGATTGCGTCCAGACCTGTTAAAAGAATAAAAAAAAGAGGATGTCTCATAACAAAGTAGACATCCTCTTTTTCATGATCTTTTGTTTTTTTGAGATTAAACTGCCTTATACTGCTTA
>JAFGYE010000099.1 GCA_016936255.1 Marinifilaceae bacterium
CGATTCGCCCAACCACGACAATTTCCCATCCACCGTGCTGCGGCCCGGCGAAAAATACCTGCAAACCACCATCTACCAATTCGGGACGAAATAACGGAAAGAGGCTGAATGGCCTCTTTTTTTATTAATCCCTTTGCATTATTGAGCTGTAGTAAATGAACGAAAAGGTTGTGCGATAATAAATCCTAAACTTTTTTATTAAATTGCCAATGTTTGCATTTGAATTGAAGACGTAAAAATACACAAGCAATATAACTATGCTAAGAGAATTGCAAATAAAAAATTTCAAAGCATGGGCAGATTCTGGCAAGATCAGACTAGCTCCACTAACAATCTTCTGTGGTAATAATAGTTCAGGAAAATCTTCAATTGCTCAATTTCTCCTAATGCTTAAACAAACAGTTGAGTCATATGACAGGCAACGCGTTTTACATTTAGGGGAAAAGGGCTCATTGGTTGATTTAGGCACCTATAAGGATATGGTTTATAGACATAATGAAGATAATAAGATTGAGTTTAGTTTTACTTTTGACTCCGGAAATATAAAAATAGTTGATGCAACTAAGACAACTTCCTCGGGTATTTATCCTAAGTTAAAATTTGAGGCTATTGTTTCTTTTGAAAAAAAAGTAAACAGAACTGTTGTTGATAAGTTGAATTATACCTTATTGAATGAGGATGAAGAGTCCGAAATGTCTTTTGGACTAATACCTAAAAGAGGTAAATATGATTTGCAAGTCGGCAACTATCAAGCAAAAAAGCAAAGAGGTCGAGTTTGGGAACTTCCTCAACCTGAAAACTTTTTTGGTTTTCCTGATGAAGCTGTTGCATATTATCAAAACACAAGTTTTTTACCTGATTTGTCCTTGGCTATTAAAAATCTATTTAAAAGCATTTACTATGTTGGCCCCTTAAGGGATAATCCTGAACGATCATATAATTTCTCAGGTGAAATCCCTCCAGATGTTGGAGTGAAAGGGACTATTGCAATCAACGCACTGTTAGCTGCGAGAAATAAACAATTATCGAAAGGGTTTAAGCAAAGGAAAGAATCATTTGAGAATGTAGTTGCCAGATGGTTACGAGAAATGGGATTAATTGCTAGCTTCAGGGTTATTCCTATTGCAGACGGAAGAAAAGAACATGAAGTAAGAGTAAAAATCCATAAAGATTCTCCAGAAGTGCTAATTACCGATGTTGGTTTTGGAATTTCTCAAATTTTGCCTGTTTTGGTGCAATGTTTTTATGTGTCAGCTAAATCAACTATTATATTTGAACAACCGGAAATTCATTTACATCCATCCGTTCAATCTCATCTCGGTGATTTGTTTATTGAAACAATAAAATCTCGAGAGAATGGAATGAATAGAGATATTCAGGTCATAGTAGAATCTCATTCAGAACACTTAATCAGAAGGATACAAAGAAGAATTGCAGACGAGACCATTAAGCCTCAGGATGTAGCAATTTATTTTGTACATCAACGTAAAGGAGAAGCAAAGTTAGAAGAACTTGAAATCGACTTATTTGGCAATGTAACGAATTGGCCTGATGATTTTTTCGGGAATGACGTTGAAGATTTGGCTGCGATGACTAGAGCCGCTATGGAACGAAAAAGGAAACTAAAAATATGACAGAATATATTGTTGACACCAATGTTCCATTAGTAGCTCAAGGAAGTGCCGGTCATATGTCAAGTAATTGTGTGCAGAATTGTGCCGATTTTCTGGAAAGTTTATTTAATGGTCATTTCAGATTAGTTATAGATGATGGTTATCATTTAATAACTGAATATGAGCGTCAGATGCAAAAAAGTTCACAGGCACATTATGGAAACAGATTTCTGAAATGGATCTATACGTACCAAGCCAATCCTAACAAAGTTAAAACACTTATGATCAATCAACTAGATGAGTACAATTTCAAAGAAGTTCCTCAGAACTTAATTGAGATAGGATTTGACAATTCGGATAGAAAATTCGTTGCGGTTGCAGTTGCGAACAACTATCAAGCTCCAATTGTTCAAGCTGCAGATAGTAAATGGATTGGGTGGGAAGATGCGTTAAAGGAAGAGGGTATATCTGTGTGTTTCTTATGTAAGGAAGAGTTGGAAATATTTTATCAAAAACAAACAAAGAAAAAGAGCTAATGGAATTTTTCAAATTCCCTAAAACACCACATTTATTTACAGTAACTGAGCACAACATTAGAGACGATAAAGTTTTATCGGAACCAGAGGCCAAGCAATTTCTTAACAACTTTATAGTTTTAGAAGAAAAAGTGGATGGTGCAAATATTGGGATTTCGTTAGATCAAAATGGTGACCTTCAAATACAAAACAGAGGCAATTACATTTTCCCCGGTAGCCACCCACAATTCAATTTAATATGGGAATGGTCTTATTCAAG
The DNA here is from genome assembly GCA_016936255.1 of Marinifilaceae bacterium. Taxonomy (GTDB): domain Bacteria; phylum Bacteroidota; class Bacteroidia; order Bacteroidales; family Marinifilaceae; genus Labilibaculum. The sequence goes on from JAFGYE010000099.1 coordinate 2,409, forward strand.
AATCGATTTCTTTAAAAAATATATTTCTAACAATTTTATTGTTTTTGGAGAATGGTGCCATGTCAAACATTCAATTCATTACACGTCATTAACAGATTGGTTTTTAGGATTTGACATCTATGATAAAAAAAATCATTTTTTCTTGAACACAGAGCGAAGAAACCAAACATTGGAGCTATTGAATATCAGGCCTATCCCCATAATAAATAAAGGAATTTTCTCAAAAAAAGAACTTGAAGAAATCTTAAATACTACCACATCCAAGTTTTATTCTGGCCCTGTTGAAGGTATTTACTTGAGATATGAAAATTCAAAAAGATTAATTAAAAGAGCTAAAATTGTACGAGATAGATTTATGCAGGAAATATCACTTCATTGGAGTAAAGGTAAGATAATCACAAACAGTCTTCAGAATAAAAATTCTGATTTATTTATTGGGTAAGTTTACAACTCTTTCATAGGTTTATCACTGCAGAGGTCTAATTATTTCTAATTGTATCCGTTCTCCTCTCTTTTAGGGGAGTTCCCATACCATCTGATTTTGGCGAATTTTGTTACTTTTGAGATTCTCAATTTCAAAAAACCTGTGACGTATGAAAACCATTGTTGAGCTTTTTGAAACCAGTGTAAACAAATATCCCGACAACATTTACCTCTGGGAAAAACCGAACGGCGAATTCAAAGGGACCACGTACAGGGAAACCCGCGAGAAAGTGTTGCAATTTGCAGCTGGTCTGCTGGCGCTTGGAATCCGGAAAAGTGACCGGATCGGCTTGGTTTCGGAAGGCAGGAACCAATGGATCATCAGCGAACTGGGAATTTTATATGCCGGGGCGATCAACGTGCCACTATCCGTTAAGCTGGATGCCAAATCCGAAATGAAGTTCCGCCTGGCCCATTCCGGTTGCCGCATGGTAGTTGTCTCCAAAGGGCAAGCCCCGAAAATTGAGGAAATACGCAACGAACTGCCCGAACTGGAAAAGGTGATTTACCTGGATGAAAAAGAAGAGCCGGGTGAAAACGATCTATACTTTTGCGACGTGGTCCAAACCGGAAAAACCTTCCTGCGCGAAAATAAAAGCGTGGTTGAAAGCGCGTGGAAATCGGTTGGCCCAAATGACCTGGCCAACATTTCCTACACATCGGGAACCACGGCCGACCCGAAAGGCATCATGCTGTCGCACCTGAATTATGCAGCCAACGTGGTGCAGGCCAACACGCTGATGGAAATTACCCCCGACTGGAAAACGCTGGCCTTTTTGCCGTGGGACCATGCCTTTGCC
>JAFGYE010000100.1 GCA_016936255.1 Marinifilaceae bacterium
CATTGATCGTATTAGGCTATTTATTAAAGAGACCGCTGCACAATTTGGTGCTAAAACCGACAACGAATTCAATAAGCCATACGTTGAACGAAATAATACTGGAATAGAGGCACTTAAAGACAATGGTGCATATTTTGGCTTTATTCATTCCGAAGAAGAGGCATCAGGACCCTTTCACGATTTTTCTTTGACTATTTTTCCAAGTGATCAAGAGAAACCTTGGCTAGTGTGTTTAATAATTGGCTCTAGTGGGTTTAAACATGACTATGAATTAGCAATCTGTCCTGGCCTAAGGCGGTTGTTCTCAAAGCTGATTGATGATCGAGGTTTTTGTAAATCGGACTTCTCCGATATAGAAACCAGCTTGCCAAAATCAATTATTGGGAGTTCCGATTTGCAACATATCAAAAAAACTATAAAAACTTACGCCAAGGTTATCCCTGTTTGCCAGATAGTTGATGATCCTGAAAGCGAAGAGGGGAAAGAAATAATTGCTGCGTTTGTTGCCGGATATGCCAAGTTGAGAGATTGGCCTTCCAATAAAGAACATCGTAAAGCCGTATCTGAAGCTTTGGATCCTTTCTTGAATGGAGTAAGCATTGACGATGAAGAGGCAGTAATTAGCCTTATGGATGAACGGAAATACGTTATTTTGCAGGGTTCTCCTGGGACTGGAAAAACCCGGACTGCAAAGAAGGTGGCCGAGAAAATTGGAGCGGTATCATTTTTTGTTCAATTTCATGCTGAGACCAGTTATTCGGATTTTATCTTCGGAATTAGGCCTGAAACAGAGAGTGAGAAACTAAAGTACGTGGAGCGTTTTGGCGTCTTTTGTCAAGCACTGAAATATGCGCTTGGGCATGACAATGAGAAAGTTGTGTTGATTATTGATGAAATTAACCGTGCCAATCTTTCAAATGTGTTAGGGCCTATTTTTTATTTGTTCGAGCATAAAATGGATCTTTCAAATGTTGAAATCGAAATAGCGCCCAATTTTAAAATCAAGAAACTTCCTGATAACTTTTTTGTACTTGCAACGATGAATACCGCCGATCGTAGTTTGTCGGTTGTTGACTTCGCATTAAGAAGGCGCTTTGCTTGGTATAACTTGAAACCTCGAGTTTTGAATATTAAGCAATTTTTCAGTGCAGATTTTCTCAGGATTCAAGAAATATTTGATTGGTACGCTTCCAGTTCCGAGCTGACACTTCAACCTGGTCAGGGCTACTTTATTGCTGACTCAGAAGTTGAGATGAAAAACCGTATTCGATATGAACTGTATCCTTTAATAAAAGAATACCTTCAAGAAGGATTATTCAAAAACGCAAAAGAGGAATTCAATAATTACTTTTCTACAAGAATCAATTTGTCTCTTTTTGAATGATGAAGCCGGTGGATGTTTTTTTTGAAATGCCTTGCTTAACTGAACAATCAAAACAGTTAAGTGGAATTGCATTGCAGAAAAAATGGTTTAAGTCGGCTGATAAACGCATTATGGGCCAGTATCTTCAGAAGTTTATTGATTTCAATCTGGAGCAATTTAAATTCCTCGGAGTACAACCTTTTATTTTAGGAACAGACCAAAATACTGCGCTAGCATTTCGAACAGGAAGTTATATTGGTTCTATTCCGCTTCGCGCGTCTGATAATGGAAAGCAAATTGGTGATTTCGTTGTTATGCCGCGTTTTTCTGGACCCGACAGATTTGAAGACTATATTGAAATACTTAACTTGCTTGAAGAAGAAATCAGTCCTGAGGTTGTTGATAGTTTGCCACTCGCCTCTGGTCGTAATTTTAGACCCCCCTTATATTTGGAGGCCGTGAAATTTATTGCTTCGTTAGAGAAGCTGACCATGACGGCATGGAGAAAATTTGATAATGTGGCCAAGATCTCAAGCCAACCAAATGGTCAAATTAATTGGTCGAGTTATGTCGATAAGGAATATAGGGTGGAAAACCGGTTGCGGTTTCCTGTCAAAGCAAATGTTTTGAGCCAATTTCATACTGAGTATGCGGAAGTCAAATATGTTTTTGATATTTGTAAGAATGAACTTCTTTCAGCGAATACCCCACCGAGAATAAAGAATACTCTTGGCAATAAATTGAATTATCTCGAAGAGCGCCTGAAACTGCACAGTCCTAAAGTGACTGATAATATAGCCATTCGTTTTTCTGATAGCCCAACAGTAAAAGCGTGTAAGGAACAAGCAAATAAAATTTTAAATTTCAACTTCGTTGACAGCACAGCTTGGCGTGTTGATTTCGCGGATGTATTTGAGAAGTTTGTTCAATATATTTTTCGATCAGCTGCCAAAGAATTAGGTGGACGATTCTTCTCCAATTTTAAGTTCCACTCCTCGACATCAAGGCATTACTCTTGGGAATTGAAGCATCTAGAACCTGACGCTATTCTCCAGAAAGAGAACCTTTTGGTTTTTATCGACGCCAAATACAAATCAAATCTCTACAACAAGTTTGATCAAAGTGAGTTTCTAAAGGAGGACCATCGGCACGACCTACATCAAATACTGGCATACTCATCCTTCAGCAAAACAGACTTCAAATACGGATTTCTATGTTATCCATCTGATCAAGTTGAATTAAAAAGTATCCACTTCAAAAATATTATCAATGAGACTATTAACACAATATTCGTTTTAGGTGTGCCATTAAAAAAGAGCAGTGTTGACGAAACAAAACGATTGTTGGTAGGCGAACTTAATAAAATAGAAATTGAAGTCGTGGGTTCGATA
>JAFGYE010000101.1 GCA_016936255.1 Marinifilaceae bacterium
GGAAACTGAAATCGTCTGTGTGGTTTCTCCTGTATTCCATAAATAAGTTGATCCTACATTGCCTGCATCAAAAGTGATGGTGCCTCCAGCACAGATTACCTGATCCGCTCCCAAATTGACGGTTGGATTCGGGTGTGTGGTTGCGTTGGCATCATCCGAAGCAGAACAGCCGTTGGCATTAGTTACTGTTACGCTGTAATTTCCTGAAGTAGAAACACTGATGGTTTGAGTGGTTTCGCCTGTACTCCATAAATAAGTTGAACCTGCATTGCCTGCATCAAAAGTAATTGTACCTCTGGCACAGGTTTCCTGATCTGCCCCCAAATTGGCGATTGGATTTGGGTGTATGGTTGCGTTGGCATCATCCGCAGCTGAACAGCCGTTGGCGTCAGTCATCACAACAGAATAATTCCCGGAAGTGGTCACCAAAATTCCTTGCAAGGTTTCGCCTGTGCTCCACAAATATGTAGATCCTGGATGACCTGCGTCAAACATGATGTTATTTCCATTACACTCCTCTTGGTCTGCACCTAAATCAACAATTGGATTTGGATGAACGGTAATATTTATATCATCAGTGCCTGAACAGCCGTTGGCATCAGCTACAACAACAGAATAATTCCCGGAAGTTGAAACCGTAATAGTCTGAGTGGTTTCGCCTGTATTCCATAAATAACTCGCACCAACATAACCGGCATCCAAACTAATTGTATTTCCCTGACAGATATCCTGATCAGAGCCTAAATTCAAATTCAGGTTACTATTAATATCGACCCTCACAGTATCCAATGCAGGATTTACACAAGGAACAATTGGTTGCGCACTTAGCTCTATATCAATAAATCCATTTAAGATATCAGCACTACCAGGTGTATAAGTAGGATTCAAAATTCCAGTATTGTCAAAAAAACCATCCCCTAGACTTCTCCAGATAAATGAAGATTCATTGCTTACAACACCGCTCAAACTTGCTGTCCCTGATTCACAAATGGCAAGATCTGAACCTGCATCAGCAACTACATGCTGAATAACTTCAACCGTTACATCTAATGGAATCTCAGATAATTTATACATACTAATACCATCCAAAGCAAAAGCATTATCAACACCCGTTGTGCTTGTATTATTGATTTGAACATTTAAAGAACTTGAGCTATCGGAATAAACCAGTCTTTGATATTTATCCCAATTACAAGGAGAATTGGTACTAAAGCTTTCGATTACAACACCATTAACAACCAGCTCAAAATCATCAAAACTATCATTCTTAAGATTTGTAATATTTAAAGAAAAGACATAATAACTATCCGGATCAACATTTATATCTTGTTCCCAAACTGTATTATTTACAGATCCACCTTCAACAACCATTACATTATCGGGAGAATTTCCAGTAACACCTGTACAACTGCTTTTATCTGATCCAAATGCCCGAGTATTACTACTAACCGTATATTTACTTGAACGGCTTCTACACGACCAACTTGAAGTACTTGAACAATAGTAGTAGTCACTTTGAAAACCTATATTCCCTAAAGTAAAATCGCCATTATTAACCAATTCCAAAGTCTCATCAATATAGAACACACGTAAATTGTATGTTGTTGTTGAATCTGGTGAAACTACGACTCTGGAAGAAAGACCATCTACATCCCAATTAAATAAGAAGTCATTTCCAGCGTAAAGCTCAACAGACTCATCTCTACAAATAATGGTATCATTTAAAGTTACATCAGGCACAGTACCCGCAGCACTTGTAATATTGACCATATCCATAGCAGAACAACCATTCATATCAAAAACACGAACAGCGTACAAACCAGGCTTATCAACATCCAGATATCTGTTTCTTGATCCATCATCCCAAATATAGAAGAAGTGACTTCCTGCATCCAATCGAATTACGTCACCTGCGTTCAAAACCTGATCAGGTCCTAAATCAACCATCGGAGGTGGAACCAAAGTCACATTAATATCATCTGTTGCATTACAACCATAAGAATTTGTGACAGTAACAGAATAATTACCATCACCATACACTATAATCTCTTGTGTTGTTTCACCTGTACTCCATAGATAAGTTGCTCCTGAAATTCCCGCATTTAAAACCACTGGATTTCCTGAGCATACTGTACGGTCAGGTCCCAAGTCAATTGTTAGATTTGCATAGAAACCAACATAAACAGTATCAGTCTCAACACAATTAAAAGAATTTGTCACTTCAACAGAATAGGTTCCGGCTGTTGACACTTCAATGGTTTGGGAAGTTTCCCCTGTATTCCAAGAATAAACTGAACCTGCATTCCCCGCATCTAAAATAACATTTCCACCACCACAAGATGCCTGATTATCACCAAAACCAATAACTGGAACAGGATTCAGATTAAGAGTTAAAAAATCAGAGACAGCTCCGCAAGGAGAATTCGAATTAGCTGTCGCTGTAAGTATTACACTGCCAGTGGCTGCATCATTACTTCCCGGAGTGTAAGTAGAATTAACATTTGAAGGATTAGAAAAAGTACCATCACCTGAAGTTGACCACAAAAAACCTGTTTGGTTGGAAACTGCTGCACTCAAACCTGCAGTTTCATTACCACATATAGTAATATCTGAACCCGCATCAATCATCGCAGGTTCAATTACTGTAACTGTTCTGCTGTCCGGCACTTCAACCAAAGGATTAAAAGAAATACCATCCAAGGCATAATCGTTACCACTTCGGATTAAATTTTTATTTACAATTGATATTTCAATAGATGTTTTTGTACCCGAATACCACAAAGAGTAAAACTCTTCCCAGTTACAAGTCAATCCAGCACTAGGTTCAATATAATCCCCCATTAAAACTCCATCAATCTTAAATTCCAATCGAGCCGGATTGGTTGGATGAACATTTGCAGCCCAAGTAGAAAATGCATAATATTGATTCGGATTTACCGTAATCGTCTGGCTCCACACAACTACATCTTCATCAGGAGCACCATTAACAATCAGCATTTTATCCGGACTATTTCCTGTATGTCCGCTGCAAGGAGAAAAATTAGCGTGATATGCCTGAGGATTGCTGTCAACAGCATATCTTCCCTCCATCCACAAAGATTCATTATCGGAATGGCTAGCTGAAGACAAAACAGGATCAGGACAATAGATATATTCACTATAAAAGCCAGTATTCCCAAGATCAAATTCACCATTGGAAATTAACTCAGTTCCTGTATCCGGAACAAAGACACGAAGATTGTATGTGGTTGTTACTGCCGGAGAGACACTAATTGCAGATGAAAGTTGTCCTGTACTCCAATTGTACATGTATGAACCTGTTTGTGCTTCTAAAATAACAGATTCACCAACACAAATAGTTGTATCATTAACTGGTCGTACAATTTGTGCTGTTCCAGAATAATAACTAAATCCTATAATTATCGTAACACCAATAAGCTGTAGAAATCTTTTCATATTCACTCTTTCGTTAAAAACCATCTACTCCAAATCTCCAAGTGTCTGCCTTTTGATGAAAGGCTATTTTTTTTACTTTAATTACGCAAATTTAACGATTAAAGTTTGGCTTTTTGTCACTTGATTCACTTTGCTCTTCAAAAAAACACCTAACCAACAGGATATGAACAAATTGCTCATTTGTTTAATTTTTATTAAAATGCAGACTAAATAAAAATGCGGTTGGATTTGTTAATTAATAAATCTGAACAATCATATTTTTTCAATACCTTAAATACAGCCACAAAACCGAAAACGATTTCGTAAAATAATACTTTTTAACCCTTCATAATTCAATTATGATATGTTCAACCAAGCTAAAATTCAAATTATCACCCCAACATACTCACTACCTAAATATAAAAATATCGTTTAAATGCATTATCATCTCAAAATATTTCACATTTTTTAATATAGGTAAAACATCTAATTAAAAGATACTTAACAATCATACGTAGTGGCAATGTTGTGTTGATTTTTATTGCTGTTGAGGTTTAATAAACACAATCAATTTGGAACAAGCACCTATATAGGCCGACCTTTATGAGGTTATTAATAATCAAAAATAAAAGAGCATGAGATTACTATTATCTAACCTAATTCTTTTGTTGTTTTCTATATCTGTATTTGCACAAAGCAGTACTAATATTACAGGTATAGTTACAGACCAATCTGAAATGCCATTAATTGGTGTTACCGTATTTGTTAAAGGAACCACTTCTGGAACCGTAACAGATATTGATGGGAGCTACAGCATTGAAGCTTTAAGCAATGCTACACTCGTTTACAGTTTTATAGGTATGAAAACTCAGGAAATTCCTGTAAATAATCAAACCTTGATTAATGTATCTTTACTTGAATCTACCACAGGTCTGGATGAAGTTGTTGTTATTGGATACGGAAAGATGAGCGTAAAAGATCTAACGTCATCAATAACCACTGTAAAATCTGAAGACTTGGTTAAAACTCCTTCTGGTAACGTTATGCAATCGTTACAGGGGAAAGTTGCCGGACTTCAGGTTATTAGTTCCGGGGCTCCGGGTGAATCACCAACCATACGCCTTCGTGGTATTGGTTCTTATCCCGGACATGGCAACGAAGGACCTTTGTATGTTGTTGATGGAGTATTTTACGACAACATCGATTTTTTAAATACGGCTGATATTGAATCAACCTCAGTACTTAAAGATGCGTCAGCGGCAGCTATTTATGGAGTGCGGGCTGCAAATGGAGTTGTATTAATTGAAACCAAATCCGGTAAACGAAATCAAAAAGCCCAAATTAATTACAATGGCTATTACGGATATCAAGTGGCTCAGAATGTATTGAAAATGGCGAATGCTGAACAATACACAAATATGGCCTTAGAATCAGGATCGGCGGCAGATGAACAATTCATATTAAATGCGATGCAGCGATACGGCAGAAGTCGTATAAATCCAAATGTACCAAACGTAAATACAGATTGGTATGACGAAATTATGCGCACTGCAGCCATTCAAAATCATAGTTTAAGTGTATCCGGAGGTAACGAGAATACTACTTACTCAATTGGAACAAGTTTCTTTACCCAGGAAGGTGTTTTGAATATGAAGAATGAGTATGAACGTTTTAACCTTCGTTCAAAAATTGACTTCCAGGCAAATGAATGGTTCACAATTGGTGGCAATATTATATTGAGTAATTCGACCAAATATGAACCCGAATCGGCAGCTTGGAATGTGGCTTATTTTGCGGTACCAATTATGCCTGTTTACGATGAACTAAATACTGCTGCAAGCCCAACAAGATATGCGAGTGCTGAAGACTTAGGGTATCGGGGAGGTAAAAACCCATTTCCAACGATGGATTTAAGTGAAAATCGCATTAGAACAAAAAAAGTACTTGCAAATTTCTATGCTAAACTGGACCTAATACCAAAAAAATTAAATTTCAAAACAACTTACAGTCAGGATTTTACTTCACAGGAAGGACGATTTATTGATCTTGCTTATTTTGTCAGCACTAATTTTAAGCGTACTGATGACTCAGTTCAAAAAAACTCTCAAACTACAACAAACCAAACCTGGGATAATATTTTAACATATACCGACAGCTTTGGAGGACACAACTTTACACTTATGGCTGGATCATCTTACAGAGATGAAACCTGGAATTATCTTAGTGCAACCGGTTTAAATTTCCCATCTGGACTTGAAGAAAACTGGTACATTAGTAAATCAAAGAGTAAACCATCTGATAGTGTTAATGATGACGGAAGAAAACAGTATGGTATGTCCTATTTTGGAAGAATGTCTTATAATTTCAACAACAAATATTTACTCTACGGAACCATGAGAGCGGATGGCAGCTCAAAGTATCAGGAAAAATGGGGTTATTTCCCAACTGTTGGTGCTGGTTGGGTTATTTCAGAAGAAAACTTCATGAAGGATGTAGAATTTATTGATTTTTTAAAATTTCGTGCAAGTTGGGGTAAACTGGGAAATAATAAAATCGCGGCCAGCGATGGTGCTAACTCAACCAATGTTGTAACGACTGCAATTGATGGTGTTTTAGTTTCCGGTACAACAACCTCGAGTACCTACTCTTCTCTTAAATGGGAGGTTACCGAAGAAACAAACTTTGGTGTTACGACAACTCTTCTTGCTAACAGACTATCTGTAGATGCTGATTATTATATCCGCGACACAAAAAATGCAGTTATAGATGTTACCAATCCTCTTATAGGAGGTACTGTAAGAAAAAATGTTGGTGAAATCAGAAACTCAGGATTCGAGCTGGCTTTGAGTTGGAGTGATAATATTACGAAAGATTTAAAATACTCAATCGGAGCAAACATTTCCACTCTTAAAAACGAAGTAAGAGATCTATTTGGTCAGCCCTATATAGACGGCGGACAAGCAGAATTTCGTCAACGTTCAATTGTAGGTGAACCATTACTTGCATTTTTCGGACGTGAGGTAGTTGGTGTTTATCAAAACGAGGCTGAAATAGCCGCTGACCCTGTTGCTGTGGAAAATGGCTTAGCTCCCGGAGATTTAAAATACAAAGATCAAAACGATGATGGAGTAATTGATGACGACGACAGAGTTGTTTTAGGTTCTTATTTTCCAAAATTCATGTACGGTGCAAATCTTGGCATAACATACAAGAACTGGGAATTCACAATGAATATTTTAGGACAGACCGGAAACAAAATTTTGAATCGTAAACGCGGTGAATTAATCTGGACAAATGATGGAAACATAGATGCTGATCTGGCAAAAAACCGTTGGCATGGTGAAGGAACATCAAATAAATATCCTTCCTCTGCAGGATTAAGAAAAGGCTGGAACCAAAAGATGAGTGATTATTTTGTAGAAGATGGATCCTACTTCAGAATTCAAAACATTCAAATTGCTTACAATCTAACACAAAAGGTAATGTTTGGTGTAAAAGTTCCTGAAGCCAGAATTTCGTTCACTGCAGATCGTCCTTTAACTGTCTTTAGCTACAATGGATTTAATCCTGAAGTTGAAAATGGAATTGATACACAAACCTACCCTATCCCAGCAGTATATACACTTGGCTTAAATGTTAATTTTTAATTACAAAAAACATTTTATCATGAAACTATTTAAATATTCTATTCATATCACCCTTGTTGCAGCTACAATTTTGTTTACTGCTGCCTGTGATGACAAATTAGACGAACCTGCCGAGAATATTACCATTGCAGACAGCACTGATTATTCAATTGCCGAAAATATGATTTCACCCTTAATCGGTCTTTATGCTGAATTCAACAATAAAGGCTGGGAATCAAATCCATTAATGTCCGTCCGGGGAGATGATGTAAATGCAGGAGGTTTAGGTGATCAGCAAGATTTTGCCGAGACTGACCTATACAATTACAACAAAGATTTTTGGATGTACAATTCCGCCTGGGAAGGTGAATACCGCGATGTAATCACCTCTCACAGTACAATGGAGCAAATTCAATTGTATGCTGACAAAACAGGAAATCAAAGCTTAGGAGACCAGTATATTGCAGAAGCAAAAACAATTCGCAGCTGGATTCTCTTTAATATATCCCGAACATGGGGAAATATTCTAGTTCCCACGAGTTCAGATCCTACAGAATTATTGGCTGCAGATATCACATCAAAAAATGATGTGATGCAGCACATTTCTAATCAAATGGACGAGGCAATTCCTTTCTTACCGGATATGAATCCGAATCAAAGAACTGATATTCGTGGTGGCGTAACCAAATACACCGCGCTTGCGATAAAAGCTCTTGCAAATTTGGAATTGAAAAACTATCAGGCTGTTGCTGATGCTACTTCGCAAATTATCAGTTCAAATAAATTTAGCTTGGAAGCTGATTTTTACGAGCTGTTTAAAATTCCCGGGAAGCTAAACAATGAGAATTTACTGGAAATGCAATATTCTGACTTTGGACAAGCTTCAGGAGACAGCAAAAGTTACCTGTTCGAATTCTTTGGACCGCAAAGCTGGACTCCAAAAGTTGAAGGAGCCGGCAGTGGCTGGGGATTTTGGGAACCTAGCTTAAAATACATCAAATTCATGCTTGACAGAGGTGAAACTGTTCGTCTGGAAACCAGTGTATTATTTACAGACAGGGGTATTGCTGAAATTCAAAAAGATCCGAACTATGCAACACTTCCTGCATGGGTTTCAAACACAACCCGATCGGGAGATGTAATTAATGATTATGCCCGTGCCCTTTTTGCAAGCGGCAAGCATTATTTACCATCAGATCAGCTTACACCTGGACGTACTACATACGGTACAAACAAAAACTTCACCTGTATTCGTTATGCTGAAATCCTGTTAATGCACGCCGAAGCCATAACGCAAGGCGCATCAAGCTCATCAATATCTGCAGATGCTGCGGTTAATTTAGTTCGGGAAAGAGCTGGCTTAACAGCAATTTCAGGAGTTACAAACGAACAGGTTATGGATGAAAAATTTGCTGAATTAGCCATGGAATGGGGAACACGCTTTTTTGATATGGTTCGTCTTGAAAAATACAACGAGCTAAGCTACGAAGGAAGAACCTTTAATGCTGATTTGATTTACTTACCCTATCCTCAAAATCAAGTTGATTTACTTCCAGTCTTAAAAGGCAGCAACTAATAATTTTGATCATTAAAATGAAACGCCCATGTAAAAAAACTACACACAAGAGAATGAGTGTAATTTGGGAGTTCCATATGGCAAACAGAAACAAATAATAATCATATGAAATTATTTAAAAATATACTAATTGTAATGATTGCTCTCGTATTTGCTACGGCATGCGACGAAGGAATTGATCCGATTACAGCAGTAAAACCAGGAGTGGATGAAACTGCCCCCGTAATCAAAATAAACTACCCTACTGAAGGAACAGTCATAAAAGTTCTTGATCTGGTAACATCAATTAACATTGATATTAAAGTAACCGATGATATTGAAATTGGAAGCATATCTGTGCTAATGGATGGAAATGAGATAGCCGGTTTTACTACATTTACGGATTATCGAATTGCTCTTGAAGAATTTACCTATGACAACGTAAATACAGGAAATCACATTATGACTGTGATCGCAACTGACCTGGAAGGAAAAAGTACCACATCATCGGTAAATTTCTCAAAAGAACCTCCTTACACACCATTATTCGATGGAGAATTGTTCTACATGCCATTTGATGGAGATTATTATGAATTGGTTAACATTGTACAGGCAACTAAGGTTGGATCTCCTGGTTTTGCCGGGGAAAGTATAATCGGAACTGATTCTTATTCGGGAACTACCGATTCTTATCTAACCTACCCAATTGCTTCAATGCTTACACCTGAATTTACTGCTGCATTCTGGTACAAGGTGAATCCATCACCGGATCGGGCAGGTATTTTGGTTATTGGAAATGATACCCCTGAAAATCGTAATCAGGGATTCAGATTATTCCGGGAAGGAAATGGTGCCGAGCAAAGAATTAAGCTTAATGTAGGTATTGGTACTGCAGAAGTTTGGAATGATGGCGATGTTATTGACGTTGCCACCGGAGAATGGGTACACATTGCCATGACTATTTCACAAACTCAATGTACAATATTCTTTAACGGCGTTGAAATGCGATCTTTCCCTTTGACTGCTGCTGTTGATTGGACTGGCTGTGAAACATTGACAATTGGTGCCGGAGGCGAAACATTTAGCTATTGGAATCATCTTTCGGACAACAGCGCAATGGATGAGTTACGTTTATTCAATAAAGCGTTAACTGCAGGCGAAATTCAAGATATGATTAATATTGCCAATCCGTACCAGCCAAAATATGGTGAAACATTCTATATGCCTTTCGATGGAAACAATACCGATTTAATCAGCTACAACGAAGCCACAGCAGTAGGTACAACAGGTTTTGCAGGCGAAAGTGCACTTGGAAGTGATGCTTTTGCAGGAGCCACTGATTCTTACCTTACTTTTCCTATCGAAGGGCTGTTTGGAGAAGAGTTTAGTACTGTATTTTGGTATAAAGTAAACCCTGATCCGGACCGCGCTGGAATTCTTGTAGTTGGAAATAACATTCCCGAAAATCGCAACCAGGGCTTTAGATTGTTTCGGGAAGGAAGTGCAACCGAACAAAGAATAAAATTAAATGTTGGTACCGAAACAGCAGAAGTTTGGAATGATGGCGGTGTTATTGATGCAACTGCCGGCGAATGGATTCAAATTGCGGTTACTGTTTCTCTAACTAAAAGCACAATTTATTTCAATGGTGTGGAAATGTTATCCTCAGATCTTTCTAAAGGTATTGATTGGACCGGATGTACCACGATGACGATTGGTGCCGGAGGTGAAACTTTCAGTTACTGGAATCACTTATCCGATTCAAGTTTCCTTGATGAATTACGTATTTTTAATACAGCTCTTTCTCAGGAAGAAATTCAAACAATATATGATGCAGAGAAGTAATCTCTCTGTATAGAATTCTTAATTCCAGAGGTTTCTCACAACCAGAAGCCTCTGGAATTCAATATTACTCAACCAGAATTAAAACCAATGCTCAGACTATTAACCATCCTTTTAACTTTTGTAAGTGTTTCAGCTTTTGCTCAGCGTACAGCAGAAACCTATTGCAATCCGCTGAATATTGACTACACCTACATGATTTACAATTCCCAAAACGACCTTTCCTATCGCTCTGGAGCAGATCCTGCTGTAGTGGAATTTCGTGGCGAATACTACATGTTCGTAACACGGTCATTGGGTTACTGGCATTCTACAGATTTGCTGAACTGGGATTTTATTCAGCCGGAAAAGTGGTATTTTCAAGGATGCAATGCTCCTGCCGCACACAACTACAAAGACTCGGTTCTATACGTAACCGGAGATCCTTCCGGTTCTATGAGTGTGCTATATACCGATAATCCTAAAAAAGGAGATTGGAAAATTGTCCCTGCCATTCTCAATAATCTTCAAGATCCTGATCTGTTTATTGATGATGATGATCAGGCTTATATCTTTTGGGGATCTTCCAATCAATTTCCGATCAGAGGCAAGAAGTTAGATAAAAACAAAAGATTTATTGCCGAAAAAAACACCACAGAATTATTCAGCCTTAATCAGGAAATTCACGGATGGGAACGATTTGGGGAAAACCATTCCGATACCATTCTTAAAGGATATATGGAAGGTGCCTGGCTGACAAAGCACAAAGAAACTTATTACATGATGTATGCCGCACCGGGAACAGAGTTTAATGTTTATGCTGATGGCGTTTACACCTCTAAAAATCCACTGGGACCTTATACTTACCAAGCTCACAATCCGGTTGTATACAAGCCCGGAGGATTTATGAACGGAGCCGGGCATGGAAGCATCGTAAAAACAACTTCCGGTGCTTACTGGCATTTCGGATCGATGGCTCTTTCTGTCAACGAAATCTGGGAGCGCAGACTTTGCATGCATCCTGTTTTCTTTGATGAAGACGGACTCATGCACAGCAATACCCGATTTGGAGATTATCCACATTATGCGCCAAATTCAAAAGAAAAAACCGGCAAATTTCATGGATGGATGCTTTTATCATACAATAAACCCGTTAAAAGTTCATCTCCCAAAGGAATTGAAAACCTAACAGATGAAAATGTAAAAACATTCTGGTTGTCAGAAACAAACACTGGCGGAGAATGGTTTACAATCGATCTCGAAAAACCAATGGACGTAAAAGCAATTCAAATCAATTTTCACGATTACAAATCGAATATGTACGGCAGATATAAAAATTTAAAACATCGGTATCTGATTGAATACTCTGTTGACGGATCAAATTGGAAATCACTGATTGACAAATCCAATAGTTTTAAAGATACTCCCAACGATTACGTTGAACTGGATCAGGCCTATAAGGCCAGATTTATAAAATATACCAATATTGAAGTTCCTACTCCATCGCTTGCAATTTCGGATATTCGAATATTTGGAAATGCTTCAGGCAAAGCACCATCAACAGTAAAGAACTTTAGCGTTGAACGCTTAAAAGACCGACGAGATGCAAAGATCAGCTGGAAACAAATGGAAGACTGCCAGGGATATAATATCATTTGGGGAATCGCTCCGGACAAGCTATATAATTCATGGATGATTTATGGTAAAAATGAACATTTGCTTAAATCACTTGACTCTGACAAAACCTACTACATCACAATTGAAGCATTTAACGAAAACGGCATTTCGAAAACCTCTCAGGTTATTGAAGTAAAATAAGACAACAAGTTATGAACTATACAATTTTACTATCTCTTTTCATGCTTCTTTCATCATGTGGTAAAGATAAAGAGGTTAACATTCCCAAAGAGGAAACCGGCAATAATGGCCCAAAAATTTATCAGGGATTATCCGATGAGATGTTATTGGATACCATTCAATATTATACTTTTCAGTATTTCTGGGATGGTGCAGAACCCAATTCGGGTTTGGCTCCTGAGCGAATCAATTTATCAGGAATTTATCCGCAAAACGATCAACATGTTGTAACAACAGGAGGTTCGGGTTTCGGGCTTATGGCTGTACTTGTTGGAATCGACAGAGGATTTATTTCCCGTGAAGAAGGCGTGCAACGATTCGAAAAGATTGCCGGTTTTTTGGAAGAAGCAGATCGTTTTCACGGAGCCTGGCCACATTGGATGAATGGAAAAACAGGGAAAGTTGTACCCTTTGGTCAGAAAGACGACGGCGGCGATTTGGTTGAAACATCCTTTCTTGCGCAAGGCTTAATATGTGTTCAGGAATACTTTAAAACCGGATCGGAAAGAGAAAAACAATTGAGCGAAAGAATTAAAAATCTTTGGCATGGTATTGAATTTAATTGGTATGAGAAAGACGGCAGCGATGTGCTTTACTGGCATTGGTCACCAAATTATGCATGGGAAATGAATTTTCCTCTGGAAGGTTACAACGAGTGCTTAATTACTTACATCACAGGAGCCTCATCGCCGGACTATTCCATCAAAGCCGATTCATATCACAAAGGCTGGGCCCGAAATGGAAACATTGTTCAGCCAAGTTCAAAATACGGATATACTTTAGATCTAAAACACAATGGCAATCCATCTGCTGGCGGCCCTTTGTTTTGGGCACACTATTCCTACTTAGGTTTTAATCCAAGTATCAGTTCTGATAAATATGCCAACTATTGGGATATTAATGTTGCACACACCCTAATGAACCGAGCCTATTGCATTCAAAATCCTAAAAAATTTGATGGATACGGCGAAAATCTGTGGGGATTAACAGCCAGCTATTCCATAAAAGGGTACAGCGAATGGGAAGATGGTGGAGGAAGAGAACGGAATGATTTGATTGCAAGTGATCTCTATTTGGGTTATGCAGCTCATAATCCCGATAAAGACTATGGAGTCATCGCTCCCACCGCAGCTCTTTCCTCTTTCCCTTATGCCCCCGAAGAATGCATGAAAGTGGCAAAAAATATATATTTCAATTTGGGAGACAAAACCTTTGGTAAATATGGTCCATACGATGCTTTTAGTGTAGAATACAATTGGTATCCGAGAAGTTATTTAGCCATCGATCAGGGGCCAATTGTATGCATGATTGAGAACTACAGAACTGGTTTACTCTGGGATTTGTTCATGAACTGTCCGGAAGTGAAAGAAGGATTGAACAAACTGGAATTTACTATTCAACAGTAAGTTATAAATCGTGATCAAACATTATCTAAGAAACATTCAAAATGAGAGATTTTAAAACTATATGTCTCGGACTGATCCTTTTTTTGAGTTTAGGGCATACTTATGCTCAAGACTTAAACCTGTATCAGAAGGCCAATTTTATTCTTGAACAGGACACCTTAAAATATCGAATTCTTTATCCGGAAAACATGGAAAAAGGAAAGACATATCCATTGGTATTATTTCTTCATGGTTCCGGCGAAAGAGGAACTGACAACCAAAAGCAGCTGACTCATGGAGCGAAGCTTTTTCTGGATCAGACAAACAGAAAAGAGTATCCTGCTATTGTTGTTTTTCCCCAGTGTCCCCCTGATATTAAGTGGACACATCGATTAAAGGAAAAATCAGCAGCAGGAGACTGGATTTTTAAATTCCCTACGGAATCAGGGCCAACAAAACCAGCCTATATGGCCGATCAGTTAGTAAATAAAATAATACATGAAGGGAACATTGACCCAAAGAGAATTTACATCATGGGCTTATCAATGGGAGGAATAGGAACGCTGGAATTTTTATACCGTTGGCCGGATAAGTATACGGCTGCTGCTGTAATTTGTGGCGGACACAACCCGAAATTGGTCACAAAATACTCTCATGTTCCAATTTGGTTTTTTCATGGGGGCAAAGATGATGTTGTACCCGGAAAGTATTCTAAACTAGTCTACGATGAGCAAAAAAAATACAATGCTGAATCAAAATACACACTTTATCCGGAAGCCAATCACAATAGCTGGGATCAGGCATTTGCAGAACCGGTTTTAGTAAAGTGGCTCTTTAGCAAGAGCAAATAATTAATTACAAATAAACAATAAAGCGATTACAGATTACTATGAAAATGATTAGAAAAATGAAAACAAAGCTTACACTATTCAGCATATTGGTATCCATTGCAATGTTTTCATGCAATACATCCAAATCGAAATACAAAAGTTATAGCGGCGATGCCGAAATTGAACGAAAAGTGGATTCTGTTCTCTCTTTAATGACATTAGAGGAGAAAATTGGACAAATGACTCAGTTCTCTGGAAGAGGTGATATTACGGGACCCGAAATGCAAAATGAGGTAATGCCTTATCTTAAAAAAGGTTTGGTAGGAAGTATGTTTAACGAAGCAACTGTTGAAAAAGTCAGGCCACTTCAGGAGGCTGCTCTGGCAGAATCAAGACTAAAAATTCCTGTGCTTTTCGGATACGACGTCATTCACGGCTTTAGAACCATATTCCCTATGTCGCTTGCTGAATCATGCTCCTGGGATCTTGATTTAATGAAAGAAAGTGCCCGGATAGCTGCAACAGAAGCTGCTGCCGAGGGCATTTCATGGACTTTTGCTCCAATGGTTGATATAGCCAGAGATGCACGCTGGGGACGCGTAATGGAAGGTGCCGGAGAAGACGTTTATCTTGGAAAACTGGTTGCCACAGCAAGAGTTAAAGGTTTTCAGGGTGAAGGCTGGAAAGATTTAAAATCGACCAATACGGTGCTGGCCTGTGCCAAGCATTTTGCTGCATACGGAGCGGCAGAAGCTGGTCGCGACTACAATACTGCTGAAGTTTCGGAACGTACTCTAAATGAAATCTATCTTCCTCCTTTCAAAGCAGCCAAAGATGCTGGTGTAGCAACCTTCATGACTGCTTTTAACGAAATTGGCGGCGTACCATGTACTGCGAGCAAATATTTATACAAAGATGTTCTTAGAGACCGATGGGACTTTAGAGGCTTCGTAGTTACCGACTACACCGCAATTAACGAATTGGTTGAACACGGCATTGCAAAAGACGAAGCTCAGGCTGCAGAATTGGCAGCAAATGCCGGAATCGATATGGACATGACAGGTGGTGTTTACCTGGAGAACCTAAAAGCTCAGGTTGAAGCCGGAAAAGTAAGCATGGAAAGCATAGATATCGCTGTAAGTCGAATTCTGGAAATGAAGTTTTTACTTGGCCTTTTCGACGATCCCTATCGATATATGGATGAAGCCAGACAAGAATCAACCCGAATGAAACCAGCATTTCTGGCATCAGCAAGAAATATTGCGAAACGTTCTGTTGTTTTATTGAAAAACGAAAACATATTCCCAATTGATAAATCTTCACGAAAAACCGTTGCTTTAATTGGCCCGATGATTAAAAACCAGACCAGCTTAAATGGGGAATGGGCGGGCCGCGGAGATAGAAATCAAAGTGTTTCTTTGTTCGATGGTTTACAAGAAAAATACAAAGGTTCAAATATTCAATTTACCTATGCTTCGGCCTGCGGTTTAA
Organism: Marinifilaceae bacterium; assembly: GCA_016936255.1. Classification (GTDB taxonomy): domain Bacteria; phylum Bacteroidota; class Bacteroidia; order Bacteroidales; family Marinifilaceae; genus Labilibaculum. Next base: position 16,001 of record JAFGYE010000101.1, read on the forward strand.
AAGGAAACGATAAATCAGGATTTAAACCGGCATTAAGTGTTGCGAGCAAAGCTGATCTTGTTCTTGTTGCCATGGGAGAAGATTTCAATTGGTCAGGCGAAGCTGCCTGCAGAACAAATATTCAGCTGCCAGGCGTTCAGCAGGATTTTCTAAAAGAGCTTAAAAAGCTAAATAAACCAACTGGTTTAGTCCTTATGAACGGACGTCCGTTGGATTTATCGTGGGAAAATGAGAATATGGATGCGATAATGGAAGCCTGGTATTTGGGAACAACAGCAGGAGATGCTCTTGCCGATGTTATTTCAGGAGATTACAATCCATCCGGAAAGCTAACCTTATCTTTCCCCCGCAATGTAGGGCAGGTTCCAATTTATTACAATGAGAAAAACACAGGCCGCCCAATTCCCAAAGATGATCCTGATGCAGATTATAAATCCACTTATATCGATGTTGAAAACTCCCCTCTTTATCCTTTTGGATATGGTTTAAGTTATACCACATTTTCGATAAAAGAGGTGAAATTGAATAAAAACACATTGAGCCCAGGTGAAGAATTAACTGTTAACGCCACAATAAGCAATACTGGCAATGTTTTTGGAGAAGAAGTAGTGCAATTGTATGTTCAGGATTTATATGGAAGTGTAACTCGTCCTGTGAAAGAATTAAAAGGATTCGAAAAAGTAGGATTAGAGCCAGGCGAAAGTAAGGAGATCCAATTTACAATTTCGGAAGATGATTTAAAATTCTATGATATTAACATGAATTTCGTTGCAGAGGATGGTGATTTTAAACTTTGGGTAAGTACCAGCTCATCCGACGAATCGAACGAACGTTCATTTAACTTTAAGCATTAGTTTATCAATAGTTGGTTTTATTAGTTACAGCGGTACAGTTTCTAAATTGTACCGCTGTTTTTTTTGCTTTACAGCCAACAAAAAATAAAATTCCCACAAGTTAAAACTCATCTAAAATACTTTTAGATTCAGAATCAAGTTATACCCTGACATCACAGACTTGGTTATAGCAAAAGCATAACAAGCCGCTATTTTAAGCCGTCCTGATCTTTAATCGTATTATTTATTGCCACCCAAAAGGCGAATTACCTCTTTCAGGATTTCATTTTCAGTAGTAAGCTTCTCTATTTGCGGATTGATTGGGTTTTCGATATTGAGCTCTCCGGCGAGTATCTTAAAAAAATTAACCTGAAGTATCTCACTAATCTTAGCCAGACGATCGGTTTGAATGTCTGGCTTTTTTAGGGTGTTGTAGGTGGCATTTAAACTTAAACCAAGCTTTTTAGCCATATCAGATATGCTCACTTCCTGCTTTTTCATTTCTGATAAGATCAGCTCGTTAATGGGGATTGTTTTATTCGAAGTCATGCTTAAAAATAGTGATAATAATTTACATTCTGGAATAACAAACAAATTTAAATGGAAATTTATTCCTGTATTTCAGTAATTAATTACAATAAAACAGCATAAAAATACAATAATACAATGATAAAATACCAATATTTAATTACAATATATAGTCCTATAGTAGCATATTACATTCTTACAGTAGTAGCTTCCACTCCTGTGATAGCAGGTTACAATCCTACGGTAGCAGATTACATTCCTACAGTAGCAGGTTACATTACTACAGTGGCAGATTACATTCCTATGGTGGAAACATACAGATCTGCAGCAACAATGGTAAATCACCAACAAAACTATGCCAAAATATTTCTTTTAGATTCAAGTCATCCCCTGGAATAGACGGCTTGATTTTAGTAAGAATATTAGCTGACAAATCAATTAATACCTCATAATCACTTTGGTGAGATTTTCATCGGGTTCCAACTCCATTTTTTTTCGTAGTCTGTATCTGCTCACCTCCACACTTCGAACTGTAATTCCCAGAAGTATCGAAATTTCTTTCGAATTCATATTCATTTTCAAAAGAGAACACAATCGTAAATCCGCAGGAGTTAAATTTGGATAATTCTGCCTCAACCCATCGTAAAACCCACTTTGAGATGCAGCAAAATGCTGCTCAAAATCGAGCATGTCCTTTTTCTGAGTCAGCTGTCCGTTTATTACTTTCAAAATCTTATCGTAATCGCGGTGAGGAAAACGTCCTTCCAATTTCTGGAACATAACTTCCAATTCGCGTTTTATTGTATTTATCGATCTGTCCTTCTCAACCAGAGCGTTGGCTGAAACCGTTAATTTCCCCTGCAGATTCTCCAGTTCTTTCTGTAAAACATCATTCTGAAGCTGCTCTATTGTCGATTCGTTTTTCTTGTGTTGATCGGTATGTTTTTTCTCAATGATATAGGTCTGTTTCTCCAAAATGCGTTTATTAAAAACAATCAGTAAACCAACACAAACCACCAGCGATAAAATGATAACAACAACGCCTGTTTTTGAAGCAAACCAAGGAGGCAAAATTACGAATGGGTATTCTACCACATTTGATCTGCTGCCGTCGGAAAATACAGCTCTGGCCTGATATACATATTCTCCGTGCGGTATATCATTTATTGTATTTACATTTTCAGTTTCACCTTCAATCCAATCGTCGTAAAGATTCACAATACGGTATTGATAGGTCACATCATTAGGGCCATAGTTGACCGAATTAATAGTAAATTCCAGAGAATTATCTCTGTTCTTAAGTTCCAAAACCTTGTTGTTATGCAAAGGCAGTAAAATTCCCTTATTATCGACACCCTTTTTCCCCTTTACAACTTGAGTGATGACCAATGGCTGATGCTTGTAAACATCATTCGATTCATTGGGAAGGATAGCAAAGCCATTCTCCAAACATAAAACACTGGCATCTTTGTTAATTGAAATATTCTGATACTTATCGGGAAATGAAAATTGTTTATCCAGCGTGAAAGCACTTACAAAACTCATCGAATCTGCTGTGTTTTTCATATAAACAGCCTCATTATCGGCGATAGCCCAAAAATGGTCTTGATCGGCATTTACAACATTTACAGCCTTTTTAAAACGGCCAAGAGTATTATTCAACTTATTAAAAAGCAACATTCTATCAGTAAGATCATCATAAGTGTAAATCTCCTCTCCTGTTGTTACAACCACCCGGTTATTAACGGTAAAAACATTCAGCTGATATTCTGTAGGCAAACCTGATTCCAAACCAAAATACTTGTTGGATACTACCTTTCTAAAATCATCAGACAGCTTCAAACGATTCAAGCCTTTTATTTCGTGACTGATCCAAACATAACCAGCATGATCAACCTCAATAAACCGACATGCACCTTCAAATCCATCAACAAAATGAGAAAAAACCCATTGGTTATTTTCTCTTTTAAACATCCTTATTTTGAAGTAAGTAGATTCAATTAACCATTCCTGCCCGTTTTTTTCAATAATTTCAAAATCAGTACCTCCGATTGCTGTTGACAATGGATAAGCGTTTCCCTGATCCAGTTTGAAGATACCATTATTGCTGCCACACAAGAGTTCGCCCCTCAAAATTTCCAATTTCCAGATGTGCCCGGTAATCCCCTCTAAAAGGGATAATTCTCTAAAATCCAGATCTGCATAATCCTTATCAAATTTTGAGCAAAGAACCCCGTTGTTTGTTCCAATATAAATGTAGCCATTGTGTTTTATGACAGAATAAATTGCCGACGGAGCATTATCCATATCAATTTTATACTCAATGGTCGAATTTAAGTCGACATAAGACAATCCATTATCCATTCCCAGCCATAAATCTCCCGAATGATCGAGAGCCATTCCCAAAACAGTATTGTTTTCCAGTTTAGACTGTCGGTCGATGTGACTAAGGATTTTACCATCATGATTAATAATGTATAAACCACCCAATAAGGTTCCTACTGCATATGCAGTATCACCAATGGAAACGGCAGAATTTACATCTTTTGAAGACAATACCTCATTGGCTTCACAATTCCATTTCTTAGTTTTTCCATCCTTTAAAATGTGAAGTCCTGATTTTCCATCGCCAACAATAATACCACGCTCGTTGGGCAAATAAAAACGGATGGTCGCATTTTTTGCAAAATCGGAATCAGCAATAACTTTAATCTCCCCGGCTTCAATTTTACAAATCCCACTACCGCTGACTCTTGAATAAACTGTGTCATTTATCTTTCCTAAAAACATCAGTTCACCTCCCGGCACTACAGATTTTACCTCTTCGGTTTCCGTATTGTATATAAAAAGTGTTGGGAATGACTGAAAAAGAATTTCTTTTCCGCTCTTAACAATGGACCATATTCTCTCACTGGAGAACTTGTAATCGTTTAATCTTTCGGCTAATGAATAATAATTTAATACGCCTAAGCTGTCCCTCTTCCAATATCCAAAATCTTCGTAACAGCCGGAATACAATCTCTGGCTATGCTCATCAAACAGCAGAGATCGAATTGCCGATTTAGATCTGTGCTGATGTAAAACCCAATCTTTCCCGTTGTATTCAAGTACACCGCCGCTGTTCCCAAAATAAGCCCTTCCAAGCTCATCAAATGCTACTGCCCAGTTCTGGCTCATTGCCTGATACTCACTCCGATCGTGATTAATAACAAAAATCCCAAACGGCTTTTCTATTGCGGAAATAAAAGTCGTCTGAAAGAGTAAAAATAAAAGAAGAATTAAATTGGCAGGTTTCATAGTTGCAATTCGATCTGGTTTCCTACAAATATAAAAAAATCAGGCACGATATTACCTGATTTAGTTGATCTTGCAATAAATAGCAAAGAAAAAAGGAATTAAAAATTTAAGAATATTACTATTTTAAATCTCATCGAAGGTTTTAGCGGAATCCTCGCACAAATTAAGCAAGGTTTGCAATTCAGTTTTAGTAAACGAGCGGTACTTTCCAACTTTTAAGCTGCCTAAGGAGATGTTCATAATCCGAAGCCTTTGCAGGGTTTTCACATTATAATCCAGATATTCGCACATTCTGCGAATTTGTCTGTTTAAGCCCTGAGTCAGAATTATTTTAAATGTAAAATCATCAACTCTCCAAACTTTACATTTCTTAGTTACGGTATCTAATATAGGAACACCATTTCCCATTTTTTTAATAAAATCGGATGTTATTCTTTTATTTACCCGAACAATATATTCTTTTTCGTGGTTGTTACGAGAGCGAAGTATTTTGTTCACGATATCGCCGTCATTGGTCAAAAAAATAAGCCCTTCACTCGGTTTATCCAATCGTCCAATTGGGAAAATCCGCTCCGGATAATTAAGGTAAGTTATAATATTTCCCTTGATATGAGTATCTGTAGTGCAGGTGATGCCAACTGGTTTGTTAAATGCCAAATAAATATTTCCTACTTGCTTGGTAATGGTTTGTCCTTTTACCTTGATCGTATCCTCGCCGGTAACCTTAACGCCTAAATCTGCAGTTGTTCCGTTCACCTTCACTCTCCCACTCTCAATCAGCTTATCAGCCTCTCTTCGTGAACAATATCCTGTTTCGGCAATTGCCTTGTTTAGTCGTTTTAATTCCATTTTTTATCTACTTCCATCCAATTGAAATGCAAAACTACAGTAATTAATTAATTATCTGAAAAGAAGAAGCTTTTCTTTAAAAAAAACCAATTTAAAATTGCCTGCAGCCACTCCTAAAAACAACACCCCCAACCCGAAAGATGGAGGTGTATTTTATGATTGTGAGGCAAAAAATATTACTGATTATTTTTATAATGACGATCCAAAAATAAGTAGCGATTATCATTCTTTGCGTCAACCACTTTTGATTCTACATCAATAAGCATGACAGGCGGAGCAGGATCCATTGCCTCAGCTGCCGGCCATTTCTCAAGACCAACTCCATTAGGGTTGCCTGTTCGTATAAAGTTGGCAAAATAAGTCTGCATGCTTTCCGATACAGTATAATCATCATCTGTCCATGCATAATCGTTAACCAAAGACAGGTTGCCCATGCAGTATTCAATTTCACTGGCATGAGCAGCGCCAATCGGCTCAGGCATCTTAAATGAATCATCCTCTTTCTTTTTCGTACCTCCGGCAAGTCCTGATACGGATTCCTGATCAACCAGGGCCGGACGAATTCTACTGAAAAGATATCTGTACACAGGCTGAGAACTATTTTTCCGGTGCAAATCAAACCATTTCCACGTACTGTAGGATATAAACCTGTCGGACGCAAGATCCGTTGCCGACTGTTCTATTTCTTTTTCAGTATCATGTGCATAAAGTTTTAGCACCTCATCGTAAGAATCAGGATAAGTAATTTTCACCTTTTTAATAAAATTCTCCTTAGTATACGGCAGTCCCTGCATAAATGCCATTCCGGGAATTTCAGCCGAATTCCATCCCACCAATAAAGGCACCTGTGCCTGTTCCTTCGCATTAAAAACAGCAGGGAGTGATTTGGAGTAAAAATATCCGTCAAGAACGGTTGGAAAGCTATAAATTTTCGATTGTTTGCAAATTTCAAAAAGTTCATCCGTAGTTAGTTTTCTTAATTCGGCCAATGAAGTTAAACCAGCCTTTTTAGTAAACTCTACGCCTTTTTGCTCTGCCTCTGCCAAGGGTATTGGAAATAAAGTTGGATTAATTGCAGCCCCACTTTCGCCAATTGCACCTGCAATTAATTTATTTGATAAAGGAGAAGCCATCTGAGCACTTACTGAAATAGACCCTGCTGATTCTCCTGCTATGGTCACCTTATTCGGATTCCCTCCAAATGCTGAAATATTTCTTTGCACCCATTTCAGGGCTGCACTCTGATCAAGCAATCCATAATTACCAGATGCCTTATAACCTGCCTCTTCACTAAGTTCCGGATGAGCAAAAAAACCAAAGATATTCAAACGGTAATTTACGGTAACTACAACAATTCCTTTTTGAGCCATGGCTGCACCATCATATCTCGGTTCAGAACCATCTCCGGCCAAAAAACCACCCCCATAAAAATAAACCAGAACAGGCAATTCTTTCCCATCGCCATTTTTGGCAGGAGTCCAAACATTAAGATAAAGACAATCCTCGCTCATACTCTCCGAACGGGATTTCATATCACCGTAAACATTCGTTTGAACGGGCTTTGCTCCAAATTTTTTAGCTTCTAAAATTCCGTCCCAATTGTCCAATGGCTGAGGAGCTTTCCATCGCAATTCACCAACAGGTGGCTTTGCAAATGGAATTCCAAAATACAGACTAAGACCTTTGTGCGGATCTTTAATTCCTTCGATTACTCCATTCTCAATTTTTACTTGTTTGGAACTGTTTGTATTCTGAGCCATTATGATGAAACTCAGAAAACAAAAACAAACGACCAAATACATTTTTCCCATTTTGTTTTGTTTATTATATGATTGAAACTATCAGACCGCATTCATTTTGCTGATGAGCAATATTTTCCCATTGACAGGCTTTACTGCCATCTTGTTTGCCATCCTACCGGCAATTGTCTGTTTTTTGAAACCAGACAAAGCAAATAAAAAAACAATGGAACTATAAATATACCTGACACTCATTTATCCAGCCTCATCAATTTTACCAAAAAATCGACAAATAAAAGAAGAAACAGAAGTTGTATTTTACAGATACAAGGAAATTAATATAAATCCTCAAGGAGTCAGGTGAAGTTCTGCAGGATTGCATTTCTGACTCGATGAATAATTGAAAACGAAACTGTAAAGCAAGCTTTAAAAGCGTTATTATACACACATTAATCTTTTACGTGGCATTGCAATGAGTCGACAGTATTGTTACCCGTTCACCAATTGTCTAAATTTTTACTCTTCTACAATCGACAAGCGGTTGGTTTCCACATGATAAAACAAAGGAGCAACTGTAATTTTCGGATATTTCACACGCAATCGCTTGGCTTCAGTCACTACAAATTCTATTTCATTTCCAATTTCAAACATGGGAGCAAAATTGGTAAAATGTTCTTCCGCTCTTTCTGCTGTCCAACCTGCAGTACCAACCAAACCACGTATAAATTCATCTTTTCGGGAATGCAGATTAACCATGCCGCAGTTATCATGGCCAATGAGTGCTATGTGCTTAATTTTACCAACAGAAATAGCATATGAAACTTTAAACTCACTATATCTTAAATTGGCTCCTCCTGATCGGATAATATAAGAGAAATTTTCAGGGATATGCAGATGTTTGCGATTATCCATACACATACCAACCAAAAGCTGGGCTTCGGTATAAGTGACAAAAGGCCGTTTTATGTTATGGAATTCCAGCAGCAATCCAATGGGTGTATGTCGATATTCCGGTAAGATATCCTCAATACAATTAACAGGTAACAGTCGATTCATGATTACGATAGATATTTCATTTCCACTAAAAAATCATCATTTTAGAGTGGTATGGTTTAGAATGATTCTAAAGATAGCCAAATGATTCTTCTGTGCAAATCAGAAATACAAAGAAGAATTATTCGACCGGATAATTTTCCAACTGTCCCCATTCCGCCCACGAACCATCGTAAAGATATTTGCTGTTTGTTCGCACCAGCTCGCAGGCCAGTAAAACAATACAAGCACTTACTCCCGATCCGCAGCAAAAAACCAAGGGTTTATTCTTTACAGATAAGCGTTCAAAAATCTCATTTAATTCATTTTTCGGCAGAAACATTCCATTAGCCAAAACGCTGCTAAAAGGAATATTAATGGATTTTGGAATGTGACCACTTTTCACATTTTCCCTGGGTTCGGGAACTCTGCCCAAAAACCGATCTTCTGAACGAACATCAATTACAAGGCTCTGCTCACTATTGATATTTTCGAGAATTTGTTCAGAATTCAAGACTGATTCCAGATTAAAATCAGCTTGGAAATCGCCCGGCTCCAATTCGATAGATTTCTTTGTCTCTACTGCAAAATTTTCTTTGCTCCAAACTGGCAAACCACCATTCAAAACTGCAACATCATCATGCCCCATTACTTTAAACAGCCACCAAACCCTTGGACTTGAATAAGTACCTAAATTATCGTAAACAACTATTTTACTATTCTTATTAATTCCCAGTTTACGGCACTCTGAGGTAAATCGCTCCGGACTTGGAATCATATTTGAAATTGGATTATCAGGATCACAAAACACATTTTTCAAATCGAAAAAGCGTGCATTCACAATTTGAATACCTTCGTATTCTGATTTTAACCCGGCCTTATTATCCTTTAGACTAGCATCAAGAATAAGCAGATTAGGATCATACAAATGCTGAGAAAGCCATTTGGCTGATACTACCGGTTTCAATTTGATTTGAGTTTTTAACATGAATTAAAAAATTGAAGATTCAGTTTCGCTGGTAAACAGTTCCAAAAATTTCATTCCCTTACTCGAATTTCCCTTTTTATTCAACCTTGGACTCCATACTGCAATGCTGTATTGATTAGGAAGAATGGCAACAATGCCACCTCCTACTCCACTCTTTCCGGGCAATCCGACTTTAAACGAAAATTCTCCGGCCTCATCGTAAAAGCCACACAATTGCATAATTGCATTCACTCTTTTCGATTTACTCGAACTTAAAAACCTTTCTTTTGTTATCGGATCTATACCATACGAAGCTAAAAATAGAAATGTTCGTGCAAGTTCGCTGCAAGTCATTTCGATGGAACACAAATTGAAATAAAAGTCCAGAACGGTATCAATATCATTACGGATATTCCCTAAATCCTTCATTAAATTGATTAGAGCAGCATTTCGATAACCTGTTGATTTTTCTGATTCGGAAATACGGGAACAATACTCAAGAGAAGAATTACCTGACAGAGCTCTTACAAAATTCAGAAATTCTTCTTTAGGATTTTCCAGATGTTCCACTAACACATCGCAAATTACCAATGCTCCTGCATTTATAAATGGATTACGCGGAATTCCCTGATCGTATTCTAACTGAACCAAGGAATTAAAAGGAGTACCAGATGGTTCAACTCCTACTCTTTTCCATAAATTCTCGTCTTCCAATTTGTAAGCCATTACCAAGGACAAAACTTTTGAAATACTTTGTATGGAGAACTTTTCTTCTGAATCTCCCAGACTAAAATTTTGGTTTGTATTTGTAATTAAATGAACTCCAAATTTGTCCGGATTAACATCACGAAGTTCCGGAATATAAGACGCAGGACTCCCGGAATCCTTATAATCGTCCATCTTTTTTAAAATCTCAGTAAATATCTTTTGGTATTCCATAAACCAGCTTATTAAGTTGGCTTAAAGTTACATTTTGAACGGTAAAATCCTAATAGATTAAAAATGAGTTTACAGTACTCTATTTTCCATATGTAATACAAAGGCAATAAGAATCTTAATACTATTCCCTCCCATATTGTATTTTGTCGTGATTAAAAACCATTATGCTTTTTCCGGCTTTCTTAAATTGAATATTAATATGAGAGATGCTAAAAAGCCATCAATCAATCTAAAATTATGTTCCTCTTTTTAGTCAGCGGTCAATTGGATTTACAGATAAAAAAAAGCTTGGTAATTATCTGATATTTTTTCTAATCTTATTTAACAATTCATCTCTCTTAAATGGCTTTGATATGTAATCATTACACCCTACATCCAAAGCCTTTCTTTTTTCGTTTCCAATGGCAAAAGCGGTTTGAGCAATAATAGGAATGTTATTACGAAACTCCCGAATTATCTTAACCGCTTCGTAACCATTTAAAATTGGCATTTTAATGTCCATCAAAATCATTCCTAAATTTGAGTTGTTCCGACAAATGTCCACTGCTTCCTGTCCATTTTTTGCTCTTAAAAAATCGATTCCCGCATCGTTTAATATTCTTGATATGTAAAGAAAATTATATTCTTCATCTTCTGCAACAAGCACACAACCCGGCCTTAAAACACTCTTCGAATCTGCTTTTTCCTCTACTGTAGGTTTCTGAACAACGAAATCACCAGGAATTGTAAAATAGAATTTGGAACCAATTCCAAGATTGGATTCTACCCAAATATCACCACCTAATAAATTCACATTCCCTCTGCAAATGGCTAAGCCTAAGCCCGCTCCACCAATCGTTTTTGTTGTTTCAATCTCTGCCCTGTGAAAACGATCAAAAATTTTCTCATGATATTCCGGAGCAATTCCAATCCCTGAATCCTTTACATAAAACAGCAATTGATCTTCCTTCATCTCACATCCCAATTCAACCTCTCCTTTTAGAGTATACTTTATTGCATTACTGATCAGATTATCTAGAATTTGTCCCAACTTTACTCTATCGGAAAAAACAATGTAATCTGAACTGTAAAGAGTATTATTTAACTGAAGAGAAATATCTTTCGTTAAAATTGTGCCATGAACTGAATGAATCTGTTCCAGAAATTCGTTCAGCTTAAATTGGGTCTTATTAATGATCACATTTCCCGAATCCAGCAACGAAACATCCAATACATCATTAACTACGTTAAGCAATTGATCCGAACTTTTAGTTATAATATCAAGGTACATTTCTTTTTGATCCCTCGTCAGATCATTTTCTTTTAAAAGACCTGCAAAACCAATAATTCCATTCATTGGCGTTCTTATTTCATGCGATATATTTTGCAAAAAGGCTGTTTTCAAAGCGTCGCTCTCTCTCGCTTTTTTTTCTGCCTTACGAATTTTCACCAAATGCATTTTCAGCAAAACGTAGAACAAGATTCCAGTCACTAAAACATAAAACCAACCTTTATATGTTTGTATTTCTGTTAGAAAATCAGGATCGGAAATTATATTTTTCACCAATTGGTCAGAGAATGAAATCCATAATCCTCCCACCAACAAATAGAAAATCAAAATTTTATGTTCGAATTTTATCTTTACCATGTCTATTCTTACGTATATTCGAAATAACTTATTTTTAACGGCTAATAACTTAAAGATAATCTTTAAACAATAAATGCCAATAGTATCAATAGTAATTAAGATTCGTATTTATTATTTGATCTCATCTTCATCTTTTCCAACCACGGTAAATTTTTTATACAATGTATTGCCATGATTGTCAACCAAACTAAGCAGATGTTCTCCTTCTTCAGGACTTAATTCCTTCTGATGAAGCAGAACCGTACTGCCTATAAAATCACCATCAAGATGCCAGAAAACTTCAGCTTCCGGATCATGATGAGCCATCTCGAAAACAACTTTCCCACGAATTCCATCCAAATCTATTGGGACAAAAATCTGATCGTTTCCCTTCGGATAAATCAACTCCATAACCTCTTGATTTTGAACTCCTGAACAATCATCCCGAAAGGGAGGTAAAGGCCGATACAGAGCATTTCTTTTTTTATAGTACCATTCCATTGCAGGTGGCAAAACAAACCAATTTACATGTTTCATGTTACTTACTTTCTCGCATTGAGAATTCACCTGATACCTCTTGCCGGCATCCAAATGTACAAGTCTGTGATAGGGACATGAATTGGTCTCCAAACCGGTCTTGCAAACCAATATGGTATCAACAGTCTCGCACCATCGACCTGCCCTGTATCCACTTTGCCTGCAAACAGGAATCTCTTCCATCTCCTCAAACGGAACATCAAACCAAGAACCAGAAGGAAGCAAATTAAACACATCGAACATCACAGGCGCTGCTGCACTTACACCCGTTAAGCCCGGCCGGCCTTCTCCATCAGCATTACCAACCCAAACACCAACAACATAATTTGGTGTTGCTCCAATAGCCCAGGCATCCCGAAAACCAAAGCTCGTTCCGGTTTTCCAGGCCACTTTTCGTGATGAAGAAAAAGATTTCCACCCATTTTCACCATCCGGTCTGTTGACTTCCAGCAAAGCTTCAAATGTTTGATAAATGGAAGCCGCACTTAGTCTTGGCTGAGCTCCATCTTTTCCCAATTTCACAGAATCCTTCAGTCGGTAAGAAGACTCCCGAATATCATTAACAAAATAAGCTTTATTAAATTGATTGTAATGACTTAAAGTTCTTGCCAATCCTGAATATATTCCACATAAATCCCACAATGTACCTTCTGCTCCACCCAATATTAAAGACAATCCATAATGTCCGGCCGGACGATTGAGCGTACTCATCCCCAATTCCTTCATCATATGGTGAAAACGCTCTACTCCGTAATCGCGAAGCATGCGAACTGCAGGCACATTTAAAGACCGTGACAACGCCTTTTGAGCTGGAACGGCACCATCGTAGCGAAGATTAAAATTCTTGGGCGAATAGCCTGCTATCTGAGTAGGTATGTCAGGTATCAGAGTATTGGGAAGAATTTCGCCATTAGTCAGCATTCCGGCAAACAAAAATGGTTTTAAAACACTTCCGGTACTTCGTGCAGCACGAACAACATCCACCTGATTCCCATGATTTTCCTCATCTAATTTTGCTGTATTTCCAACATAAGCTATGCTTTGTCCCGATTCAACATCCAAAACCAAAACTGCCATATTGTGAATCTGATTGGCCTCTAAGTTTTGCTGGTATTTTCGGACCAACTCATTTACCTGCAATTGAATCCGATAGTTTAAAGAACTTGTAATCCGCTCACCTCTATAATCAACATTTGCCTGATCCAGTAAATGAGGAGCCAACATCGGCAGAGAATTAATCTTAGAAGGTATTTCTTCTAATTTTGCCAATTCACAAGTCATAGAATCAATAATTTCCCGTTCCTTCAACCGATCCAAAAGGCGATTTCGTTTGTCACGAAGCCTACTGCTGTTTCTTCCCGGATAAATTAATGAGGGAGCATTCGGCAACACAGCCAAAGTGGCTGCTTCAGCCCATGATAAATCTTTGGCATTTCGTGCAAAAAAACGCCACGAAGCTGCTTCCAATCCAACCACATTTCCTCCAAAAGGAGCATGAGAAGCATACATGGCAAGAATCTTCTTTTTAGAATATCCCAACTCTAAGCGAATCGATTTTATCATCTCAACCAGTTTCTGATAGAGGTTTCTGCTCTTGCCTTTGCGGGAAATACGAACCAACTGCATGCTTAACGTACTTCCGCCGCTCACTACATGACCAGCCTTCATATTTTGAATTAAAGCTCGTCCTAACGAAACCGGATTCACTCCCGAATGATAATAAAAATACTGATCCTCGAATGTCAAAAGTGATTGTTCAAACTTTTCGGCTACCCGTTCTGATTCCGGAAACCGCCATTGTCCATCAGCAGCAATTCTGGCTCCAAGTAACTTTCCTTCTCTGCTATAAAGAATAGTTGATGTGGGATCGTGAAATAATTTTGATGGCAGAGAAAACCAAAATCCGAGCCCCAACAACAAAAATGCCAACATGAAAATGCGACATTTTTTAGATTGGCAATATTTTATTTTTGGTATTTTCATTTAATAAAGAAAATATCCTTTCGGATTTACTGTATTTCAACATAATAACGCTGTCAGGTCTTTCAGACACTGACAGGCTATTGATTGTTTATTTCACAACTTCAACCCATTGACCCGGCTTGCGGGCATGAATACGATCATCGTACATAGCTTCACAGTTTACTGTTGGCAGATAATATTTTCCAACGTAAGCGGCATTCATAGTAATCGAGAAAGTTTTGCTCTTGTTTCGATCCAAATCAAAATAAGTATACACACGATCGTCACGAATATCCTGATAAGTTGGAACATCAGATTTTACAAGTTCATCAACATCTCCGAAACGAGTATTCACAATCTCCCAGCCCGATGGGAATATCTGAGTTAAAGCCATTTGTTCATAATTGTCCATCACACCCGGATTTTCAATCCGAACTTCTACTTTAAAATCAGTTCCCTGAAGCAGGGTTTTCACATCAATCAGATTTCCCTGCATATCTTTGTACGAAATCTTCATTTTCAGATTCTCCTCGGCAGAAGTCTGATCTCCTGTTGCAGGAATTCCACTCATACTTACCCGCGCATAAAGAACACCATCGGATAGGTTGTTGACTTTTACACTTGGTTTCCCTGTTTTTAAATCCAAAGGAATCTGAATGACCGGATTATTACTCGATAATTCCTGAATTTCACCACCATTCAAGGAGTAAGAAACACTCAATTGCTTTGATTCCCCACGTCCGGCAAACTCTGCCATACCGATTAAACAAAATGCTGTTGTTTGTGTACTCATCCAGGACTTACTTGATAATTCTGCTGATAATTTCTGAACCAAAGGAAAAGCCTTAGTTTTTTTATCAAGCAAACTTAAAGTTTCCAGAATCATCGCTCTGTCACGGGTATCAGACCCAAAAGAACCTGAATGTTCACGATAAGCTTCCACTTCCGTTCCCAGATTTTCAATCAGATTCTCTGCAACTTCTGTTTGTCCTATTAAACGATAAGCTGCTGCCAATCTCCATTTTGCAGCTGATGAAAGTTTTGTTTGTTCTCTCATCCTATTCATTGAAGCCAAATCAGGAATTTCAGCTTCGGCAAGAGTATACAAGCGGTATGCCTGCAGCAGATCATGACGGGAATAGTAAACACCACCGCGGTAAGAAGAACTCTCCCAGCTTTTAGCTGCAGATTTTTGATATCGTAACCATGCAGATTTCAAGCCAATTGGCAAAGTATAGCCCATTTCCTCAGCCTTCAGCATAAAATGCCCCGCATAACTGGTTCCCCAATCACTTTCATAATCGCCTCCCGGCCAATAACTAAATCCACCATTTGGCATTTGAAAACTCAACAAACGGTTCAATCCAGCCTGAACGTTTTTAGAAATCCGGGCTTTTTGTTCTGAATCCAGAGTCACTACTTTATCTAAAAATAACTGAGGGAAAACCGACGAAGTTGTTTGTTCAATGCATCCATGAGGATATCCGATAAGATATTCCAAACGACGACCAAAATCGATTGGTGGAATATTAGACAATTCCAAAACCCCTTTGTTGGTTCCTTCCATTCCGGGTAGTTTCAATACATTTGCCCAGCTCTCACCCGCTTTTAATAATGTGTCACTTACATTTACCACACGTGGATTCGGATTACGCACATCCAGTTCAATATCATAAGTTGTTTTTACATTTCCACTTTCAGCAAAAACCTTTACTTTGGCAATACCTAATTTAGAAGCCACTTTCAAATCAAAATCAATTACCTGCTCTCCCGTTTTTTCAAAAACCACGATCTTTTCAAGACCGCCTTCGCTGATAAGAAATTCATTGGGTTCGATTCTTACTTTTACGTTCTTAATTTTAGGATCCATAGCAAAAACAGTAACCGGTAATTTTACTGATTCTGCCGGACCAACCACTCTAGGCAAGCTTGCCAGTATCATTAAAGGCTTGCGAACCTGAGTCGTTTTCTCGGCAGAACCATAAGCTCCCTTATCTCCTGCAACTACCATGGTGCGCACAGATCCAACATAATTAGGCATGGTAATTTTATGCAATTTGCTATCTCCGGCGTGTAATGTGTAAGGACCATAAAACAGTACCACGGGTTTAAACCGATTTGCCTTGGCTTGCTTCTTTTCTCCCAAATCTTCATCACCTCCAATAGCAAATGCTTTTTCCAGTCTGGCACCAAATGCCCCCATCACCAAATCATACATATCCCAGGTTTTCACTCCAAGAGCTTCGCGGGCATAAAATGTATTCCAGGGATTTGGTGTTTTAAAGCGTGTTAAATCAAGCAAACCATCATCAACAACCGCTAAAGTATAAGTCATGGCCTTTCCATCCTTCTCCGAAACTGTCACCTCAAATTCTTTCTCCGGCTCCAACACATCAGGCATTTTAATTTCCGGATTCAATCGGGTATTTGGATCTTCAACCAAAATTGGAATAACACCATACATTCGAATCGGCAAATCGTTCTCGGTTTGAGCATGAGGTTGCACCAAACTCACACTAACATATGCATTGGGAGCCATTGCAGGGGTAATATCAAAGGAAAATTCTGATTCCTTAGATTTTGTATCTACCCAAAACGCGTGCAAAACCTTTGCTCCGGTTTCAATACTTACCAAAGCTTTTCCTGATTTTGATGACGGAATTGTTACCGTAGCTTTTTCACCTACCTGATATTTATCTTTATCAGATGTAAAAGAAAGCATGCTTGCATTGCCCGGCATTCCTTCAGGCGTGCGGCCATACCATTTTGAAAAATAAGCTGTTTCTCCTGTTGAATGACCACTCACAGGATCGGTCACCCGAATTAAATAACGTCCGTAATCACGCCAGTTGTTGTATTCAATATTCAACTTAAATTTCGCTTTTCCCTCTTTGGTACTTACCTTTTGATGCGAAATAATCCGGGTTGATGAACGGCTAATGTATGAAGCCAGATTTTCCTCACCTGCATCCCACCACCATCTCCAGTCGATCTTGTAAACTTTCACATCCAAATCTTTTCGATCTACAGGAGCTCCGTCAGAATTTACAGTGGCAATTTGAATTTCATGATCAGTATCCGTTAAATACCAACCCCTCTCCGATTCCGGCATTTGTATCCCAACAAATGATTGATAGGGAGCAAACTTCACCCTTTGCATATCGATACTAAAATCACCGCCCTTTTCAAATACACGGGTTATGAAATTGGCATTCAACATTCCAGGAGCAGATTTGTTTCCTTTCAAATCCAAATCCACAACGGCTTTTCCATTCTGATCTACTTTTCCATCAAAAACAACTTGTTCATCAGCATAAAATTCTTTCGACGGATCATCAAAAGTATACCGGGGATATTTATCAAATGAGGTTTTAGCTGGAGTCAACCGCAGACTGATATTTGATTTTAAATCGCGGGCAATGGCTCCATGCAGCCATTTCACTTCCAGATTGGCTTTTTGATTCACTGCCGCAGATTTTAAAACTTCAGATTCGAATTCAAGCTTTATTTTTAACCTGTTTGGTTTGACTGTCTCTATTTTTATCGTTTTTGTAAAAGTGGCACCTCCAACTTTTATTCTGGCCGACCAGGTTCCTGTTGGTGCATCAGCATCCGTTGAGCTAGTGAAAGAATAAAATCCATTGGTTCCTCCTGTACTTATTTTATGAGTAACGGTTTGTCCCTGAGGATTTATCAACTCAAAAACAACCGGATGATTATCTGGTAATACATCATTGGAATCCTCTAAAACAAAGGTCAGGTATAAATTATCTCCCGGACGCCAAACACCACGTTCTCCGTATAAATATCCTTTTATTCCTTTTTGAACAACTTGTCCGCCAACATCAAAATTACTAAGCGAAAGCGAGGATCCGTCATCCAAACGCAAATACCCGCGTTGATCTCCTTTTTTTGCAACCAAAAGGAAAGGTTGCCTGTCCAACTGTACTTTAACCAAACCATCTTTATCGGTTTTACTTCGGGCCATCAGCTGTTTTTGGTAGTTGTACACTTCCAATTCAACCGAAGCTTCCGGTTCTGCAGTAATCAAATTGGAAACCGCAAAAGTGATCGATTTATCAGTTCCGCCTTTCGCAATAATCCCCAAATCGGAAGCAAATAAATTCCGGCTAACAAACCGTTCTCCGTTATAATAGGATACATGACAAGGATTCTCTTCCTCTCTCCACGTGTATCCGGCAGGATAATAGTAAGATTCATACCATCCCGGCTGATCCCAATCCTGCATTTCTTTCTCCAGTTGCTGCTCTGCAACTAAATCATCTAAACTGCTTAACTCATTCTCGCTTTCCTGCTCTGCTCCGCAGGCATACAATACATATTCTTTTCTAAAACGCAATTCGATTCGGTAAATCGACCCAGGCTTCACATCAATGTAATTCGCAATGTCCAAAGTGAACGCGTTCCATTTGCGCAAATCAATGGCTCGATTGGTTCCCAAATCGATTCGTTTCTGCAAAATCAATCGAGCTACTCTTCGAATATTGCCCGATTCACCCATTTTGTTATCCTGCAAAAACTGATGTACATTGTTCTCAAATATTTCAACTACCCTTACATCAACAGCTTTTAAACTAACTGCCTCGAATGGTAAAATCAATCCTTGCGATGAAGGTGAAATAACACCCTTTCCAATCAATCGAACAGCTGGCTTGATGTCTTCAAATGTGAGTTCCCTTTTAGTGCTTTTTGTCAAAGCATACTCCATTGCATTTCGAATTCCTTCTTCAAAACTTACTGTTTTGATTCCAGATAACCTATAGCCGGGATAAGCCCTGACTTCATTTCCTTCTACAATAAATTTCAAAGAAGATACTCCGTCAATACGAATTAAACCATCCAGATTTTGATTCTTTTTCAGTGGATCAGAAAAACGAACCGACACATATTGCTCCGGTTGCTGAATCACCTTTGCACTCATCACTTTAAAAACATTTAATGCAGGAATCTCAATTTCTTTCTCCCCTTTTTCATCCACTCCAATGGATGCCCCGTTCCACACTAAATTCAATTCTCCTTTGTCCTCTTCTCTTTTCAAGCTATCCACAACAAAATGATGCTGTTTTCCATCAGCAGAATGCATCCACTCAATATTTTTTTTCTGAGAATTAATTATGGCAACCAAAACCGATTCAATCTCATCATCAACAATTACATCAGCTGTTGTAATGTATCCTTTGTATTTCTGATAAAGCATATCTGTTTTATCGTAAGATTGCAAGCCTTCTCCTGTAAAGGCAAAACTTTGTTTTATGGTTTGGAAATTGAATTTTAGCTCGGCATATTTCGCAGGAACCTCCATCAATTTCGATAGTTTCACATTCACTTTGTATTCTTTTCCCGATTCCATTCTGGTTTCTGGTCGGAATTCAATACAACGAGGATCTTTCCAATATGCTTTTCCCTTTACCGAAGGAGCAATACTAACAATTCCCTCTTCCAGTTCCTGACCAGATTCAATCTTTTGATCGTAATCATTTACCAGTCTTATTTGAATCACCGACCCGGCAGAAATAACTCCGGAAGTAAAAGCCGAAATATATTGCCCAAAACCAGGATCAACTTTTTGTTTTACACTCTTTTTGTCTTTACAGGAAAACGTCGCAAGGATCAATATCGCCAACGAAATCAGGAGGTAGAATTTCTTTCTCATTTTGTGAATTGTACGGATTAATTAACTGAGGATAATATTAAGGATAAGAAATGATTTATCAAAGTTTATAAACGATCATAATCAATACTATTTTTCAACAATAACCGAATTAAAAAAGCCGAAAAGGAGATCCTCTTCGGCTTTACATATATTTTAAAATTTATTTTTATTCTGATTTCTTATTCAGCCCGTTTCTTGGAGGCTGAATTGCCACGTCTCCATTCTTTATTTCCTGAATATGATGGTTTCGAAGAATTTGGCGTTCTGGAAGAACCTGAAGACTTTGAAGAATTCGATGATCTTGAACCGGACGATCTGGATGAATTTGATGGTTTTGAAGATTTAGATGCCCTGGGCTGTTGCCTTCTTCTATCTGACTTCACTTCCTCTACGGCATTATCCTCTACTCCACCCGGAAGAAAAGGATGATCCTTAACCACGTCAATATCTTGTCTTATTAACTTCTGGATATCTTTAAGATATGGTTTTTCTTCTGTATCACAGAATGAAATTGCATTGCCGCTCGCACTTGCACGACCTGTTCGTCCGATGCGATGAACGTAAGTTTCAGGAATATTTGGTAAATCGTAATTTACAACCAAAGACAATTCCGACACATCAATACCTCTGGCTGCAATATCTGTTGCAACAAGTACCTTTGTACTTCCATTTTTAAAATTACTTAAAGCAAGCTGTCGGGCATTTTGAGATTTATTCCCATGAATTGCTTCGGCCGGAATGCCTGCCTTTTGCAAGCCTTTAACTACCTTATCGGCACCATGTTTTGTTCTCGAAAACACCAGGGTAGAATCGGTTTCTTCAGTTTTCAAAAGAAAAATCAGCAATTTTGGTTTTGCTTTTTTACTCACGTAGTAAAGCGATTGCCCAACTTTTTCGGCTGTAGTCTGTTCCGGCTTTACTGTTACTCTATCAGGATTACCTAAAATTTTACCTGCCAAACTTACGATGCTTGCCGGCATGGTTGCAGAAAAAAACAAGGATTGTCTTCTTTTAGGCAATAGATCAATAATTCTGCGAATGTCATGAATGAACCCCATGTCGAGCATCTGGTCTGCCTCATCCAAAACAAAATACTTAATGTCTCTTAATGAAATATACCCTTGCTGTATTAAATCCAGCAATCTTCCCGGAGTGGCAACCAACACATCAACACCTCGGTTTAAAGCCTGTGTTTGTGCGCCTTGTTTCACTCCCCCAAAAATAACGGTATTCAAAATTCCAGTATATTTTCCATACTCTGAAAAACTATCCTTAATCTGAATAGCCAATTCGCGGGTTGGAGTTACCACCAAAGCCTTAATTTTGCGACGGCCTTTTTCCGGTGTTTCATCATTGTAAATATGCTGTAAAATTGGAATTGCAAATGCTGCAGTTTTACCCGTTCCTGTTTGTGCACAACCTAATAAATCTCTTTTGCGAAGTAAAATGGGTATTGATTTTTCCTGAATTGGAGTGGGATGTGTATAACCTTTTTCCCCAATCGCTTTAAGAATGGGATCTATAATCTCTAATTTGTCAAATGTCATAAATGTACTTAAAATTGAACGGCAAAGATAGTCTAATAGTTTGGATTAACAGCAACTATCGCAAAATAGCTGATTATCAACAATATTTACACAATAACAATTAAATTAAAATTGGGAAAACTGTTTATTCTAACAACTCAGAAACTATTATTTAAATCAATTATTTCTTCGAAGAATCGGATGAAGGAGAAGCCTTTTTCTTAATATGTGTCAGTTCCATTTTGCGGATTCGGGCACGAATTGCTCCTTTTGTCCGCTTCAGTTTAATTGCCATTTCACCAACAGCCACACCATCAAAAAACAGATTGATCAATTCATCATCATCTTTTCTTGACCACGGATTGTAGGCCTGCTGATTTTCTTTTTTAATTTTCTTGATGGAATCAAAATTGTCCTGGTCCATGGTTTTAAATTGTTTGATGTTATTGTTTATGGTGCAAAGGTAGTCAGAAGAATCTATTTTGAAGAGAAAGAGCCACAAATGAAATGAATTCACTCTGTGGCTCTTTACTTATTTAAATTCAACACTCAATTTAAATTACTTCTTTTGAAGCATCTTTAACAGCATTTCGGCTACAAGTGCTGATGATGCCGGATTCTGACCGGTAATTAAATTACCATCCTGAACGGCATAAGCAGCCCAATTATCACCTTTGCTGTAAATACCTCCATTTTCCTTCAACATGTCTTCTACCAAAAATGGAACAACCTTAGTCAACTGAACAGCTTCCTCTTCTTCATTTGTAAATCCGGTCACTTTTTTGCCCTTCACCAGGAATTCACCTTGTGCATTTTTCACATGCCGCAAGGCTGCCGGTGCATGGCAAACAAAGGCTATTGGTTTCTTTGCGGCATCAAAATCCTGAATTAATTTTGCCGAAGTTGCATCTTCCGCCAAATCCCAAAGAGGACCATGTCCGCCAGGATAGAATACCGCATCGTAATCTTCAAAATTGATATCTGCCAAAGCAATGGTTTCATTAATCTTTTTCTGAACTGCTTCATCCTGATTAAAGCGCTTGGTATCCTCAGTCGCATTTTGAGGCAAGCTAGAAGTTGGATCGATTGGTGCCACGCCTCCCTTTGGTGTGGCAATTGTTATATCAACACCCTGATCGACTAAGGTATAATAAGGATTGGCAAATTCTTCCACCCAAAATCCGGTTTTGTGACCTGTATCTCCCATTTGAGAATGAGAAGTCAGCACGAATAATATTTTCAAAGCTCCTGTTGTTATCGTCATATCTATTAAATTTAAACCTGTTTATTTTCTTAAAATTATATTTCCACAATCATTTTTCCCTTATTCTTTCCTTCGAAAAGATCAAGAAAAGCCTGCGGCGTATTTTCAAATCCTTCAACAATTGTTTCGGTTGATTTTAATTTTCCTTCCTGCAGCCATTTTGCCAATTGAGGAATTGCTTCTCCCCATTTCTCCAGATAATTGGATACTATAAATCCTTGCATCAGTACCGAATTCTTAATCAGTATGGGCTGAACTCTAGGTCCCATTGGTACGCTGGTCGCATTATACATCGAAATTGCTCCGCAAACAATGATTCGTGCAAAACGATTCAAATTCATCATCACGCCATCTGAAATTTCTCCGCCTACATTATCGAAATAAACATCTACTCCGTTGGGACAAGCTTCTGCGATTGCCTGACTCATGTTTCCGGCAGTATTGTAATTAATTGCAGCATCGAAACCAGATTCCGAAATCAGCTGCTCAACTTTCCCGTTGCTGCCTGCGATACCAACAACCCTGCAGCCCATTATCTTTGCAATTTGTCCCACAATGCTTCCCACAGCTCCTGCTGCTCCCGAAACCACTACTGTTTCTCCTGCTTTTGGTTTTCCAATATCCAGCAATCCAAAATAAGCCGTTAAACCTGTCATTCCCAACACGCCCAAGTAAGAAGACAATGGAGCTTTCTTTGCATCCACCTTTAACAAGCCTTCGCCTTTAGATACCTGAACCTCTTTCCATTCCAGCATGCCTGATACAAAATCACCTTTGCTAAAACCTGCCAATTTTGACTCAACAACCTCTGCAATTATCCCAGAGCTAATTGCTTTGTTCAACTCAAACGGTTCGATATACGATTTGCCTTCCATCATTCGTCCTCTTAAGTAAGGATCAACAGAAATACATGTTGTCTTTAAAATCATTTCTCCATCTTTAATTTGCGGCTGTTCTTCAGTCACAAATTTAAAATCGGATAATTTTGGTACGCCTACCGGTCTGCTTTTTAATTGTATTGTTTGCATCTTATTTTGTTTTTTATATTAATGAATGTTCATTCTCTTTCTGGGATAAAAAAAAGCCTTACCTATGAACTCTACAGATAAGCACCAATCTCTTGTATTTTGTTTGATTCAATTATCTTATAATCTGGTTTTGCCTGAGCCAAAGCGTGTAATGCATTTGCAATTGTCTCTGCCTCAATCGCCCGGTATTTTTTCCATTTCCCCAATAAAAACGGACTTAGCACTTTCATGATAATCGATCCAATTTTTTCACCCAATCGATCTTCATCTCTTTTCCCATTAATCAGAGAAGGTCTTAAAATATAGGTATTTGCAATCTCCAGACTTAAAACTGCCTGCTCCATTTCTCCTTTTGTTTTGTTGTAGAAGATATTGCTCTCTGCATTTGCTCCCAAAGCTGAAATTACAAGGAAACTTTTAATTCCATTTGTCTTAGCCAAAGCTGCCGCTGCCACAGGAATACCAAAATCAATCTTCCTGTAAATGGCTTTATCCTTCGTTTTCTTAGCAGTAGTTCCAATGCAGCAAAATACTTCATCGCCTGTGAAATCCTTCTTAAATTCTTCTAAACTAAGCAAGTCTCCAATAAACTCTTTTAACTTGGGATGAACCAAATCTAAACCTCGGCGGGTAAAAATCTTCACTCTCGTATAGGCTTCATCTTCCAAAAGCCGGTTCAACAGAAGCTTCCCTGTTAATCCGCTTGCTCCCAATATAATTGCTGTCTTTCCCATAACTGTATTATATTCGAATGCTATCCCAGGCCGACTGAAATGCCTGTTTCAAACTTTCTTGATTTATCTGGTAAAGGCCGCGTTTTTGCATATTCATTAAAAAGGCCAATGGGTTTATGGCATAAGCATAAAGAATGTATGGCGAAACATCTTTAATAATGCCTTCCTTCTGCCCCTTTTCCCATAAATCCAGTAATGGCTGTAAATGTTTTAAACCTTCCTGTCTGCTGTCCTCATCAATCATCATTGTGTTATCGCACTGCGATAAAAACCATGCTTCCTCAACCTGTTTCAACTTATAGTCAGCAATATTGTACCAGATAAATTCAAAGGCTTTTTTTACGGGCATATTTTCAGAATAATCTTTGAATGCCTGCTTAGTATATGATACTTTCAGTTCCAGATAAAGCTGATTGATCAGATCCTGTTTGTTTTCGAAATAAATGTAAATAGTTGCCGGTGACACATTGGCCATCTTGGCTATTTTAGACATTGGAGCATCATGAAAGCCATTATTGTTCACCAAATTCAAGGTAGCTTTTAACAAAGCATTCCGTTTCTCCTTACTTTTTTCTCTGATTGCCATATTGGAAATTCTGATTTAATAGTCTTTTTTGATTTTGATAGAACAAATATAAAATAAATAATTTACAAAATGAATGAACGTTCACTTATTTTAACATTTGAAATACAAAAACTCAGTATCAGAGGATTTCAGAAGTATTCTATGCAGGAAAATGAGTATACAGAATAAAAAAGAAGCTTGTAATCTCCACTTCTAAGACTAAACAAGGAAAACAACAGGCAATTAGTTTGTATCGGAGTAAGTGTAATGCCCAATAATGGGAAATTCAAATAAACAATCCTCAATTATCTGACCAGCGCCAATGTTGTGCACTATTAGGAAGCGTTTGCCATCTCTGGATTTTTTATTAATTACGATACCAATGTGTGTAATTGCACCGCCTAAATTCCAGCAAACAATATCGCCGGGAGAATAATCAATGGAATTTTGACTTAATGGTTTCTCCTGTCCGTTACGCTCAAAAAATTTCATCAGGTTGGGTACTCTTCGGTGATCAATATTGGTATCGGTATGTTTCAACCCCCAAATGTCCGGATACAAACTAAAATTGGCTTTCATCTGTTTATAATTTTTATTTTATGGTCAGATCGAACTTACCATATAATCATCTCCCTGTGTGTCAAAATCGCTCTGATATGGACGTTTCATATCCTCATGAACCTCCTTCTGCAAATCGATTCCCAATTTTCGGTAAGCACGAATCACAACATCAGTGCAAACGCCTCTATCCGAAGGAATATCTCCATTTGGATAAGGAATTGAAAAATAGCTGGGATCGTAAATAACTCTTTGCTGGGTTAGTTGCAAGGCGGCATCGGTTAATTGCTCAGGAAATGTTTGTGCAAAACCAACTCCTCCAACAACAAAGAGTAAAACTGTGAATAGAAGTTTTTTCATCTGTTTATAATTTTAAGGTTTTGTCAGATGGTCCCGAAAGCTTTCGGGATTACCATGCTGGAATAATCATCCCCCTGTGTGTCAAAACATCCTCGTCATGGACGTTTCATGTGTCTGAATTTGTTTTTTATTACCACATAGTCTGTCCCGAACTTGTTTCGGGAGAACTCGTCAACCTAGTCATCCTCGTCTGTGAGAAAAGTCTTCTCATGGCTCGTTTCATCAAATCATTCATGAAAATATAGAGAACACAAATAAACAGCATGCTCCCGGAAGATAAAAACAACCGGAACATGCTGTTTAATATTATTTTATAAAATTACTCCTTTTCGGGAGACATGTACTTGTATACCAAGCCCGCCAAAATTGCACCTGCAATCGGTGCCAGCCAGAACAACCACAATTGATCCAAAGCCCAATCGCCAACAAAAAGTGCCTGACTTGTACTTCGCGCCGGATTCACTGATGTATTTGTTACCGGTATGCTGATTAAATGAATCAGAGTCAACCCCAGACCAATTGCCAATCCTGCAAAACCAGCTGGTGCTTTCGAGTGCGTTGCTCCTAAAATAATCAGTAAAAACATAAAGGTCATAACCACTTCGCTCACCAAAGCTGCCAACATGCCGTATCCGCCGGGCGAGTGCTCGCCATATCCGTTCGCAGCAAAACCTCCCATATCAAAACCAGCTTTTCCACTTGCAATCATATACAAAATTCCAGCTCCGGCAATTCCTCCCAATACCTGAGCCACAATATAAGGCCCCAGATCTTTCAGTTCGAAACGTCCGCCAGCCCAAAGACCAATAGATACTGCCGGATTTAGGTGACAACCAGAAATATGCCCAATTGCATAGACCATGGTAAGCACAGTTAATCCAAAAGCAATTGCCACACCAACAAATCCAATTCCCAATTCGGGATATGCGGCCGCCAAAACAGCACTTCCACATCCACCCAGAACCAACCATAGGGTTCCTATAAATTCTGCGACTAATTTTTTCATGCGTTCCTATTTTTAAGGTTTAAAGTAAAATAAACAAGGTTTGATTGTAAACAGATACTCTTCATCTTACAGAACAATAAATATAATAAATTCTTTTTTTATGGCTGTGTGTTTATCAGTGGATTCTAATAATTGACTAAGCAAGTTCCTAAATTACAAATCTGTGGTTCTGCACCTAATATTTCCTCCAAAATGAAATTAAAAATTCTAAACTCAGCCAGATCCCAAACAACAGAGTTATTGCAAACAACATAATTGCCAGACAAACATTGGAGGAATCTAAAAATTATTGGTAAATTCAAGCTGTTTTTTTTAGATGCAAAACCTCATATTCTATTATACCATGTCAGATCAATCAGATTTAGAAATTCTACTGGATGAAATCAATGCCATAGCAAATGAAAACATAAAGCATTGCGACATGCCATTCGAAATTTACATCTATGAAGCCGAACGGCTGCACACACGTGCAACAGAAGATCTGCCGAAACTTTCTGCCGTAAATATGCCCGTCGGTTTAATCGATAAACTGCATACCCGCACCAAGGCTCTGAGCCGTGCACAGCTAAACTGGGTGGAACTGACAGGTGAAAAGAAACAGGCAATGACCAACTTTAAAGCCGAAACTCCCGCCCTGCTAAAGCTGCGCAAATACCTGATTGACAACATGCAGTTTGCTTTTAGAAATGATAAAGATCTGCTGAAAAAAATCAGAGATATTAAAAAAGGCAATTCGCTGGCCAGTATCATTTTCGATTTGGCTCTATTGGCCCGACTGGGAAAAAGCAATGTTGAAGCACTGCAAGCCATCAACTTCGATTTAAGCCTGTGCGACAAGGCCACCGAAGAATATGAACGAATAAGTAATTTACTGGCCATAAAAGACAGCAAGATGTACATTCCGGACGAGATGCTGCTAATCCGGAACAAAGCCTTCACTCTGCTTAAACAAGTGGTTGATGAAATCCGACGCTATGGTAAATTTGTTTTTCGGGATAAGCCCGGGATCTTAAAGGCTTACCAAAGTGAACACCACTGCAAACGCAATGCTGAATACTATAACAACAAGAAAAACAACAGCTCTCAGAGTTAAATGAATACTTACAATACAAAAAAAGTCTGATCTTACTCCATTTTCATACATCCAGCCTAATAATTATTTGCTAACGCTTACTAATTAGATTTCTCAGCTGAAATATTATACATTCATTTTATTAAATCACATCATCAGATGAATAAATGATTACTTCAGATTATGAAATGAATGGATCAGCTGTCATCTGATTGTATTGGATTTTCATCTGAAATGTTAAGGATTTCAGCAAATAGTTTGATTTATTCATCTGACAAGGCCATTTATTACGCAAACTATATTGTTTCATCTTCTGATATAGCAATAACATCAGCAATCGTTCTGCAATCCGTAACTTAAAAGGGAAAACAACCCGGGACAACTACAGATTTGTAATCCAAATAAAATTTTAGAGGTAAAAATTCTAATCCGGAGGGACAAACGAATAAAAAAAGGACAGCAAATCTGCTATCCTTTCTATTCTTTTCAGAGTTTTTTAGATAAAAAACACGGGTTCTTTGCGTTCCGAACAGTTTTCGAAGAGATTATTTGTTATCTGATTGATAAGCGGTGTATCAAAAATCCGGGCATCCTCCGGGCAGGCTTTAACACATGCACAACACCAAATACAAGCCTCTGCATTTGTAATTACTGCTTTGTTTACCTCAATAACATCAACCGGACAAACATCGGCACAAACACTGCACAAGGTACATTTTACGTCAATGGTTCTTGGTGACATTACCGGTGCATTTGGCAATTCTTTGTACGGATAATTACCAGAAACAGCTAATTCTGCACCTTCGTTCTTCTCCAATTTCGCCAAAATCTCTCCCGCAAATTGTTTTGCTTTTAGAAGATCGGTCTCATCAGGACGATTTTTTGCTATGGGTTTACTTTTGATTGAGTAAGAATGCTCTCCGATAAAAGTGGCTGCGGCTACAGGTGTAAAACCTAATGCTGTACTTACATCTTTTAACTCAAGCAGAGCGTCATCGAAATCTCTGTTTCCATAAACCGCGACTAAAACCACGGGTGTATTTTCAGCTTTAAATTTTTTCAATCGTGAAATTACTTCAACGGGCAAACGTCCTTTGTAAACAGGTACACCAATAATGGTTAATTCGTTACCAAAATTCTTATCCTTAAAATTGGTTTGTGTAATATCAAACTCATTGATTTGTTTTGCTTCCAATCCCTGTCCAATGGCTTTAACTACTTTTCTACTTGTTCCTGTTGGAGAAAAGTAGATTAAATTAACTGATGGTAAATTCATAGAATATTCTTTGTTCGTGCTACTGCCCGAAGGTAGGAAGACTTACTAAGAATTTAGATTTTATAAAAAAAAAAGGATAGCTTTAAATACTATCCTTTTCATAATTTAGGCAAAGTTTTTATTTTCCATGTGGGGATAAGGCTTACATAAATCCACCGCCACCTTGTGTTTCGCGACTATCTCTTTGCTTTCTTCTTTTGGCCTTGTTCTTCCCACTGCCAAATTGGTACGAGAAGCCCAGGTATGCAGTCCGGCTTTCCCAATGGAACTCTCCTTCCTGGTTGTAAGGTACTTTTGAATCAAACTTAAACTTCATTCCTTCAAAAATATCGTTTACTCTAAAGGTTAGTGTTCCTTTTCCTTTCAGCACCGTATAACTTGCTCCTGTATTGATCATCCACATTGGATCCACTTTAAATTGTAAATCTTCGCCACCTCCGCGGTACATTGCGAACAACTGAAATTTCAATTTTTTAGTAGCCGTAAAGCTATTGGACACCCGGGCATTGAAGGAACTGTTGGTAATCTCAAGGTTCTCTCCATTTGAAACACCGGTTTCTTTCTGAATATACAAATCGGAACTTGCATTCATCGACCACCATTTAAAGAATTGATAATTTGCCGATAATTCTATTCCATAACGATCGTTACTATCGGTGTTGTAATACGACATCTCCACCTTTTCAACATCCAAAGGATCCTTATTTAGAACTCTGGAAATATTATCAGTAACACGTCTATAGAATGTACCCAAAGTAACAGAACCTTTCTCAAGACCTTTTGTGTAATTAAATTCGAACGAATTTGTAAACTGAGGATTTAAATTAGGGTTACCAAAAGAACTAATCAGAGGCGTACTCCATTCTCTAATTGGGTTAACCTGCTGTATGGATGGTCTGTCGACCCTGCGGCTATAACTCAACTGAAATTGATTTTTTTCGCTGGGTGCAAAGGTGAAAAAAACGGATGGGTAAACTGTAAATTTACTATCTGTATACTTAGCACTTTCATCTCCTTTACTGAATTTTCCATCTACTTCGTACTGCTCTATTCTAGCACCCAGCTGCATTGAGAATTTATTCAACTTTTGATTTAAATTAACATATCCCGAATAAATGTTCCTATCGTATGTAAATGCTGAATTGGGCTTTAGAACAGTTTCAAACCAAGCTCCATCAGGAATTTTATTTCCCAAATTATCATATACAAATTCGTGCTGATTACTGGCTTTTGAATTTTCTGTATCGTTAATTCTAAGCTCCAAGCCCATTTCTAATTTTGTATTTTCTGATAATGGATTTGTATAATCTAAATTGAAAAGACTATTGGTATAATCATTTTTAACATCATCCCGATAATTTGATGTCAAATCAGATAAGTTTAAAAGCTGCTTGCTGACTGCATCCTCCGGTGAATCACTTTTACTAAAGTTGCTTTCAAACTCCAGGCTATGGCCTTTCTTTTCGAAATCAATTTTATAGTTTAAATTATAGGTTCCCGTTGTATTGCTTGTATTTGATTCAAGCCGGCTATCATTATCCAGATTATCCGCTCTAAAAATTTTTGTTGTCCCATTCATCAATCCATCGTGAAAATTCTGAGTGGTGTAAAAAGAAAGGGTGTTTTTATCATTTAAATAAATATCGGCTCCCACTTTTAACAACTGAGAGTTGTTATCGCTGTTAAATTCAAATTTTTGAAGAATATCATCAGCTAAAATAATCTCACCATCTGCATTTTCTGAATGTCTAAAAACTTCACCATAATTATTTCTTTTTCCTCCATTTGCACCAAAGTTTAAAAAGAAATTAACAGCTCCTGTTTTGTAATTTAAATCCAGAGAACCATTAGCACGTGTGTTCTCTCCACGTGTTACGCCCAAATTCACATTCCCATTAAACCCAATATTTGCATTCTTATTCAATACAATATTTATAATACCACTCATTCCTTCAGGATTATATTTTGCTGATGGATTGGTAATTAATTCAATGCTTTTAATTGAGGTAGAAGGTATCTGCTGCAACAATTGAGCTGCACTAATATTCGTCGGCTTACCATCCACCAATATTCTCACATTCTCGTTTCCTCTTAAGCTCACTGTTCCCGTTTGACTATCAACACTAACCGATTGCACATTGTTCAAAACCTCTGAAGCTGTGGCTCCGGCAGCAGTTAAATCTTTACCAACGTTTATAACCTTTCTATCCACTTTCTGAGTTACGCTGGACAGCTCTGCTCTTACCGTTACTTCACCAAGAAGTTCAGTATCCTCTTCAAGTTCAACAGTTCCCAATTTATGTGCTGATATTTTGGATGAAAAATCAAATTTTCTAACATATGACTTGTAGCCCATGTATTGAATCTCAACTGTGTTTTTCCCTTCGGTAATTTTTTTAATAACAAACGTTCCTTTGTCATCTGTAATACCTCCGGTAATTATTTTATTATTGACATCTCTTATCACCACATTTACATACGGTAGAGGTTCCTTTGTCTTTACATCAACAACAATACCTGTTAACGATCCATTTTTAATTTCCACCCCCATATCTGCTTGTGCGTAACTGGAAATACTGCATATCATTAATATGATTATCAATATTCTTTCTCTCATAATTAGTTTATTTACTTGGTTTGTTCTGTGGTTAATTAGACTACAATAAAAATTGAATGGTTACAAATAGATTTTTACAATTGTTCTGAACTACTACATTGGACTTAAGTTAAAGCCCCGGCAAAATGGCATAAAACTCTATTTTAACACATATTGGATTTGCTTTATCACATATGATGCCGAAAAACGTATCAGTCACACAATCAACACAAAGAACCCAATTTAGTTTCAAAAGGAAACGTACGATAACGAACACACATTGTACGATTGTAACTTCTATTTTAAAAATAACAGGGAAGCACAAAGACAAGGCACTGTAAATAAATTTTCTCAAAGGGCTATCTGATACAAATGCTGTATGTTTTGTTTGCAAAAACGAATGAAGAGCAAATGGAAATATTCAACACCTTACAAGCCACCTGATGCAATTTGAGAAAAGCGAAAATGTGTAATTACCTGACAATTTATATTTGTAATTGAGACCTGAGCCACTAAAAATATTGATTGGCTTTTTTATCCGCCTAGCTGTTTATTATAAGCAGGGTAAATAGCAAGTATTAGTAGTCTGTGATTCCTGTAATTTTTTTCTGCTGAAATGGAAATTCCTACGAAATAGATTTTTTTAGTATCATTATTCAGATCCTGTAGATGACATATTAGTCTAATTTAAAGAGGATGTCTCATAACAAAGTAGACATCCTCTTTTTCATGATCTTTTGTTTTTTTGAGATTAAACTGCCTTATACTGCTTA
>JAFGYE010000012.1 GCA_016936255.1 Marinifilaceae bacterium
AAAGTATTCATCACGATTTAAGGGCTCTGGTAACTTATCCCTTAGAATTGAAGCGACAAATTGGATACCGTTCTTATTTACTAACTCTGCAATGGCAACTAACTGTTTATCATCCATCAATTCCTTTTTATCATTTAGCACAAAATGCATACAGGGAATACTTTCTTCATCTGCAAATAGAATATATGCAATGTCAAAACAAGAAATTTCACCTTGCTTCTTGCCAGAGCTAATATTCGTATTAAAAGAACTAAACTTGTACAGTTGTCTCCCTTTTTTCTTAATTTTATCGTATTTCAACGCGTATTGCTCTTGATAAAGGGTCTCTGAGACAGCAGCAAAATGTTTATTGAATTTTTTCAGCTGGGATTTCACTTTATTTTCGAACTCATCGGAAAATAACTCCTCTTCGATGGCCTCTAAGCTTTCATTAAAATAACGGAGATTATCGTCCACTTCTTCAAGCTGGCTAACAGTGCTCTCATATTCTCCCTTTAAACGATATTTCTCGTTAAGATCGTTTATTAATTCTTCAAGCTCTTCAAATGAGTCACTTTTACTTATTCTTTGAGCTAACTCCTTCTCTTTCCTCAATAGATCTTTCAATTCAGAATCGAGTGTGCTTATTTTCTTCTCAATTCCAGGAAGTTCAGCAGATATGAATTTTTTCTTTTGCGAAACCATCTGATTATGGTATTCAACCATACTTTCAAAAGTCTTTTGAAGCTCTCCCAACACATTCGAGGCTTGTTGATATATCTGCCATAATTGCTCGGTATCGATATTAGATGAAGACTCTTCTAGTCCTTCGAGCGTTTCATGAATAAGATCCTTACGAATATTAAGTCTACTAATTTCAGAACTTATTTTGTTGATATTGTATTTTACTGCATTCAGTGCGTCTAAATCTCCTTCAAAATTTTCATTCAAATTAAACTTTGATTTTTTTTCCTGAAGATCGTCTATTTCGCTCTCGAGCAAAGCCAACATCGCCTCGTAAGCAGTTTTGGTCTGCACTCTTTCTAGCCGCTTTTTAAAAACTTCCTCCTGTCTTATCTTTTCCGATAACTCCTGCTTCTCACTACCCTTCCCAAATTCACAGCCAAATAAAAAGAGATACAACGTCTCATATTCAACATCAGAAGTAAATACATCTAATGTCTTTAACGTTTGATTTATGCTTAAATCCTTGTATCTGATATTGTGTGATATGATTTGCCGTATTGAAGGTTTGGTTTCAAGAAGATCAGGGAACAACCGAGATCTCAGCTTAGCTTCAAACTCGACTTCGGAGAGTTGTTCCCCATCCAATCTCCGGATTATCTTATTTCTCGTTGAAAGAAAGTTTCGCTCAATCAAGATCTCCTCTGCATCATTATTGTCCAAATCGGCACTTAAACACAGCGTTATAAGAACCTCATTGTCAACCAAATAATCCTTTACTAATTTATAAGCGTTTCTCTTATTCTCTGGATCTTCCCAAATAATCTTTTTATCAGCGCCAAAACAAAAATCGATCAGCTTTAAAACAGTCGTTTTTCCCACACTGTTCCCTGTTACTCTAGCCTCTGAATTATCTACAATTAGATTAATTCCCTTTTTAAATTCAATCTCCCGTATTACGGAGGCTCCTCGAGTAATCGTTAATGACTTCAAATACATAACTCAACTCTCCCTTCATACAACTCTGCTATATTTGCTATATACAACCAATCCAAACATAACAAAAAGACACTAAAGGCTATATTCTTCATTTCTTTCACCTTTTGGTAAAGTGACACTAAATCCATTCCATTATTATGCTGAAGCACTTGCAATACCAATGCCCCATTATAATAGATACTATTTTCTGGATGGATGTTATCTGGAAGTAGCATATCTATATTTTTCTGGATTTTCAAATATTTTACACCGAATAAATGCATCAACAACCAATATGTCAACACACAAGTCCAGTTCATCTATCGGTATCTGAGTAAAATTTGCACTGGTCAAAACCTTTTCTCGAATACTGTCGACAACGGTTTCAAACAGTTTATCTGCATTATCTATATTCTTGTTTTTCAAATATTCTTTCCGAATAGCAGACAAGACAGAAAAACTTTTATTCTTTCCTTGCAAATCAAATTCAGAGTATTTTTCATCAACCTTGCTGTAATAAACGAAATACTCTTTAATAATTGCTTCTGAAGCTGTCAAATTATTATAGGATATTTTCCTATCTATTTCGAATACATTTACGGCGTCTGGCTTATTTACTTCATCCCATGCTTCTTGTGAAAGGATGTTTATAACTGATGCAAGGTTCGAATCCACCTTAAGCGGACTAACCTCATGTCCTAGTTCCTCTTTTATAAACTTATAAATACTTTTTTGCTCTTCGATTGGCTTATTCAGGATATCTTTTAAAATCGAATCGATATCGAAAATATCATCTCCTGGAATAAATACGATTGAGTGTGGATTTTTATAAGTTCTCATTCTAAGTGAAGAAGCTTCCTTAGAGATTGATATAAATTTAAATGAGTAACCATTGTACCCTTGCAAACTTTCTTTACTCAATGAAGATTCGATTTTTTGCTTGGTACAAGTGGCTGAAACTTGTATAACTACTTTATTTTCTTTGTCAATTAGATCAATAGATTCTACGTTTTGTTGTCCATAATTTGCGTTCACAAGTTTATACCCGTATAACAAATTAAAGAAGAACTGATAGAAATTTTCAGAATGCAAATGCAAATCAAGCACATTCAACTTCCCCCTTCTTTCAATACGAAATCCCAAGGTAACCAACCGTTCTTCAATATAATTAAAGTAAATACTTCTATTCATAGGTAGTTAGGGGTTCGTTTAAAAATTATCATTTGCTATACATAGAATCGCCAGAAAGGTAATAAAACATTTGCTTATTTGTAAATAATGTTAAACTAAATTCTCAACCCTTCCCGTTCTCTAAACCATCATACTCTCAGGTTTAAACTTCGTCAACCTCTGAAAAAAGGAAACTAAAAAAAGCATGACTTAGTCTCGACCAAACCCAATAGGCTTGTCTTTTTAAAATTGAACAAACTTTGTTTCTGAATGGAGCAAAAAATCTCTACAGAACATGTACCTTAACAGATATAAAAACCAACCAATCAAAATTATTACAATGGGACTGTACGAAGGAATAAAAGATGTTGCAAAGGTCATACAACAAGCAGATAATGTAGAATTGTATAAACAACTTATTGAGTTAAGCGCACAGGCATTAGATCTGCAAAACGAAATAACTCATCTTACTTCTGAAAATATCGCATTGAAGAAATCAAAGGATATAGAAGAGCGAATTGAGAGACATTCCGAGCCGTTTATCACCTTGCACGGTGATTCTGACAGCATCCTTTTTTGTTCTCATTGTTGGGATTATGAAAGGAAACTGATACAGGTGAGCTGTAATGAAAGCGGTTCGTTTAAATGTGTCCATTGCGAAAATAACGGAATATACAACAAGGGTAAATACGATGAATATACAAGACGTGAAAAAGAAGGATGGTCGAGACTTAATCAAAAGCGGAGTAGAGAATGGTGACCAACATGCGATTTAGTGTTCAATCGAACATCAAGCAGAAATGACACGAAAAAATTTGTTTTACAGGACACTGAGGCACTGGCCCACTAAGTGCTTGTGTAAAATATACTGAGGCTTTAGCTATTTGCAGCTAAACCTTTCGCTAAACGACCAAAAATAAGGAGGCAATGCCTCCCTATTTTCAAAACTTGATCTGGTTCTCAACCTCCTTGATTTTTTCATCCAAAGTGGATTTGATTTCATCCATAACAGCTGAAACAACAGGTGTATTGGAAGTTTTGAACGCCTTACCGGAAGCATCCCGAAGGAAGACGGTAGCTCCCATCCCGTCGGCACCTAACGAAAAGGTCTGAAGGTTGCGATGCGTATCGGTCAACTTGCGCCACTTTTCAATGAGCATACTCAAGTCTTCCACTTTCTGAATTCGCTTTTCGAGCGATGGAACTTCCGAGGCTACCTTTTCTTCTTTTTTCACTACTTCCATAGAAGTTTTCGCTTGTTCTTTACTCTCAGCATTGATTTTTTTAGCTGTATTATTCATAACTGTTTACCACTGCCCTGTGGCTTTTTTATGGCATCTGGCACGCCGGTTAAAATTTCGGCGAACCCGCACATTGAGCTGCAACGGATAAGGGCAAGAGTCGAACGCGAGTGAGATTTACATGCCCTTGCTCGTTCCGTTGAGCGTAAATAATTTTGCCTGTAATTCTAAATGGAGTGGTTTTATCTCCCAAAATGAAACGAACAAAAAAAGGGGCATCACTCTACCCCACTAAAACTCAAACAACAATTGCTGCCCGGCTCCCATTGCTGATCTTGGATTGTCAACTTGTTCAAGATTTTTCTCCGGTAATCTCAGCACCATATAGCTTTCCGCTTCAGTGATCTCGCAGATATATGGAACTCCATGTTCCGGGTGAAGTTCAATCCGCCACCCGGCATAAAACCGATTTACCAAGGTATCCATCCAGCAAACTTCACCCAAAAGTCCGTTCAAACACAGATTAATTACACACATCATCGCGCAGGTTCGATCGATATCGGCTCCGAAAAACAAACAGTCGCGCTCTATTTTTGCAGCAGCCAGCAGTATCCGACCGGAACCGCAGCAACAATCGGCAACCCGCTCTCCAAAGCCGGCGGGATTTAACATCCGGGCCATCATCTCACAAACCGGCTCCGGGGTAAAGAATTGCCCGTTGTGGCCGTGACTGATATATTCCATGTAAAAGTCACCGAAGCCATCTTTCAGGCCTGCTCCGTTATTGTCCATTTCCAGGACCAATGCCCCAAAGGCTTCTGCCATCAGGTAGGCGTCCGGCTTCTCGTAGTTCCGAACTATTTCGTGGTACCGATCTTCTTTTGCACCTAAGGATAAGGCACAAACTGTCATCTCAAGGAAATCATCAAAAACAGAATTCAAACCGTACTTGTAAGCGATTTGGAGAATAAACTGGGAAAAACTTTTTAACTGATTCATAATCGTCTGATTTAAGTGTTCAATTGTGATTAACTGCAATAAAAAAGCGAAGGCTAACTTGCCTTCGCTATCTGGGGAACTACCTGGTTACTGGCAGCCGGTCGCGGTTCGGATTGATGTTCCAAAATGTAATCGACAGCTTTCTGAGCCATGGAGGAAGCAGTCAACAACATCTTCTTATCTTCCTTGAATTTACTGATCCAGCTTTTGATGTATGCAGCGCTGTTATCTATCGTAGCGTTTTGAATACCTGTCAGGTAGCATAGATAGGACGCCCCCATCTCGGCTACAAGTTCTTCTAAGGCGTAACAACCATTCTTAGAATCAAATTTACAACCGGCAAGTTTTTTATGTCTTCCTGTCCTATTGATATCCCCTGTACTGTGGCAACATTCGTGGAAAAGTACGCTATGGAACTGTTCATCCTTAAAAAATGTCCTTGGATTGGGCATTCCAATATAATCGCCGGATGGTGAATAGAAAGCATGTGATTGGTCAAACCTGATTTCAGGGCAATCAGTCCAACATTCGATAACTTGTTCTGCCTGTGCAATCGGGTCAAAATCATGGTCATGAGCTTCTGATGACGGAATCTTACTTTCGTCAATACCTTCGGTCTGTTTCAGGTTGAATACGGTGTAATACCTCAGAAACGGAACTTGGTCAATACTCCCGTCCTTTTCTTCTTTTTCCA
Organism: Marinifilaceae bacterium; assembly: GCA_016936255.1. Taxonomy (GTDB): domain Bacteria; phylum Bacteroidota; class Bacteroidia; order Bacteroidales; family Marinifilaceae; genus Labilibaculum. Next base: position 5,746 of record JAFGYE010000012.1, read on the forward strand.
ATATCTTCCAGAAAACAACAGGAAAACCCTTCTCCCCTTTCAAAACATGACCTCCAAGTTCTTTGACCTGGTTAAAGGTGAGGAAATACGGTGATCCGAATTTGTCAGCGACTGTCAGTAATAACCAGAAGTTGAATCCCCGGTAAACTTTACGGTGAATCATATTCTGTGGTAAACCGTTTTCCACTTTCCACGGCATCTGCCACGGAATAACACCTTTTTCCAAACGTTCAATAATTAGGTTGGTAACCATTTCATAAATATCAAATGAAGATTTCATAGGAAAGCGCCGATGCCTTTCGGACTTATTTGGGCACCCTCTTGAACCGAGGGAATCTCTGGCACGCCATTAAACTTAAATTTTTGGCGTACCTCAATTGAGCTGTTCCGGATTAGGTCAACGGGGTGCATGTCATTCCGATAATAATCGGAATGAACGCATCCGAAGGAAACGAGCCACGAAAAGCGAGTTCCCCATTACCGTTCCGGAAAGCGTAAATAACTTTGTCAGAAATTTGAGTGTAATAAGTAAAGTAACCTACAAGAAGAATATCTAAGAAAACCTGAGTCTTTGACTTTTGCAAAACCAAAGGAAGAGTTATACTAAAAAACGAGAGCTTGGAGTCGTTGTCTTTAAACGTAAATCATATGTAAGACAACTGATACCCAAAGAACAACAATCCAACCCGCTTTAGAATACGATCAAAAAAGGGGAAATTCCCCTTTCGCTCAGTCTTCTCCTGGCAGCATTATAAAAATTGCTGGTGCCGGATTGTCAATATCATGAGCTGAAACAACAGCCTTCAATGTAACCAACCGGGTTTCAGGCTCAGATTGGAGTTCCCGTTTCTCATTATCCAGCCAACTCATTTCGGCAGGAAGCTGGAACAGTACCTTGAAAAACAATAGCGCACCACCCTTTGACTTTCGAGCCTGAACGGCGAACATGAACAATAAATCCCATAACCGACCATCCATAACCTGATGCTCCATACCATCAGTTTTCCGGATGTACCGGTTCCATACCGTTCCGGTCATTAACACCGGGTAAACAATTCCTGCTTCTTCCAAAATTTGGCTATCAACTGATACCAATACACCATCTTCGATAGCTTGTTTGGTTGTGTAAGAAGAAATAATTTGAAACTCCTTTGTCATTTTGAAACACCCCTGCCCTGGGGATTTTTCTAGGCACCTGGCTCGCCGGTTAAACTCAAATTTGAGTTTCTACCATTGAGCTGTCACGGATTAAGGCAAGGGGAACGCGAAGCGGGATTCATATACCCTTGCCTGTTCCGGGAAGCGATCAATATCTTTCGGTAAATTTGAGGAGTAACAACACTGAAAGTTCTGCTCAATAAACTAATTGACATTTCAATCAAATTTGCCCAAACGTAACATTACAAAGACAACAAAGACTGGAAATCAACTCGGTCCCCTGAATGGAGTGGAGTAAATATATCGCAAGGACTTGAGTTTCAATTGAGATAAAAAACCATATTATATGATACTTACATCAAACTGTTTTTTAGCATCCTAGCTTAGTTATACTTAAATTTACATCTAGCTCTTTTAATCAAACAAGATTGTGTTGGACAAGTCTTTGTGCAATAATCTCACTTAGCATTGGACTAATTTCCTCATCAGTATCTTGTAGCCCATACGCAAAAAGATCTCGCTTGGTGATTCCGATCTCATTCCCACCCGGCAAGCAATTATGCTGAAACTTCCGAAAGCTTGCTTTCTCGACCACAATAAATGTTCTGCCCCATTGTATATGGTTGTTTGGATAAATCTCTTCTATCAAGAATGCCACTTCATACAAAGCTTCAATGTCTATCCAATCCTCCATCATCAGTCCAAGGATACATTCGGAATGACACCATAACAGCGTGTTCGGAAGATCTTCTATAGGAATAATACTTAACACCTTCAAATCATCATCCAGAAAGCTGATGAACTGCTCTTCTACTTCTACTGTAATCTGTTTCATGGTATTGCTTTAGACCTTACTCAAGTTAAGAAATATGAAAAAGAAACAGTTAAACTTTTCATAAGCTTAATCGAAATGTATCAATTAGAAGTTTGTATCAATAACTATTACACTTCAATCTTATTCTGAAGCCTCTCATGCCAACAACTGCTCCAATTTTGCCTTCCATTTTTCCCAATCCTGCATTTCTTTAGTCTGTAATTCAATGAATTTTCGTGTATGGTCATGATAAACTAAATGGCACAATTCATGAATTATTACATACTCGATACAACCTTTAGGTGCTTTTATTAGCTCTGGATTTAATATTATTTTCCCTTTTGGGGTACAGCTTCCCCATCGAGTGGGCATATCTCTGAAGACAATCGAATCAGGTTGGACTTTGTATTTCTTGAACCTTTCAATTAGCGGTTGAGCAATTTTATAAAATTTTGATTTCGCGTGAAGTAGATACCAATCTCTAACTAATTTTTCAACTTTCGATTTGTCGAGTGTCTGTACTTCAATGAATTTACCTTTTAATTTTACAGAATCCTTCTTCCCTGGTTCAATTTTCAAAAGATATTGCCTTCCCAAATACAAATGAGTTTCACCCCCAATATATCTTCGGGGTGGAGTCTTGGGATAAAACGACAGAAAGAAGCTTTGTTGTTTTATGATCCAAGGTGCTTTCGTTAAAAGCTTTTCTTTTATTTTGTCAAGGGGGCTACTAAACGGAGCTTTCACCAACACATCTAAATCAGGAGTTACGGTAATGCCGAGGGTTTTCCTGTTAGAATATTCCACCAGAAAATCTATTTTCTTGCTACCGAATTGAATTGAGGCCTTCATTATTTATAGCGCAATTTAGCAACCTCAATACATTTATCCGCGATTTCATCCATTTCTCCAAATGAAAGATTAACGCTGTATTTATCCCTAACTTCATCAATTAAATAATCACCAATATCGATCTGAAGTTTTCCTGTAATATTGGTTTTAAATTGCCAATCAATTACAGGAACATTATTATCAAGTACTGCATGCTTAACTAGTTCATCAACCTGCAAAGCTGTCTGAATTGCTATTTGTGTTTTTACTTCTTTATCCTGAATTTTTTCATTCAATGACTCAAGCGTTAAGCCAAAGAATGCTTTTGCTATATCCTTTTCTCGAAGCACTTCCGGAATAGCGTTATCCGTATGAGTAAGCACATTATTCATAATTTCCTGAACTCTACTTAAATATTGTACTTCGTCAATTCGCTTTGCCTCATAATCAGCAATGGTTTCTTTCAGCATTTCTGAAAACTTCTTATAAAATGCAGGATCTTCCTCCATTTTCTCAGATATGTGCTTCGCGGTCCTGCTGGCAATTTTATCTGCCTTAGCAGCCTTACCTGTTGTATTTTCAACCTCTTGTTGAAATTTTTCTTTATCGAAAATATTGACCAACTCTGTTATCACCTCCACTTTTTCCGTCGTAATATGTGTATCAATCAGCTTTTGGATCTGCCCTTCGTATTGTTTGTAATCCACAGCATCTGAATACCGTTCAATCACTGCCATACGAAGTTTCATAAACATGGTCAAATCATCCTTGTATCGGTTAATTGTATCCTCTTCAACTTCTTCATGAAACTTCATAGACGAAAGAGCCAATTTTAACGCTTTGGCAAATGCTGCAAGCTTGTCGTAAAAGAGAACCCTAATTGCCACATCTCTCAGAAGCAACTGATAAGCTTCTGCATCACGTTTATTTGTAACTGATTTAAAAATATCCCACAGTTCTGAGTGCTTCTGTGGTAGTTTTTTTATTTCCTCATTGATATTAACCAATGTACCTTCCAGGTCTTCAGCATCAAAATCTTCAAATGATGAATACATCAGCAAAGCATCATCCAAATTTTCAATCACGCCATAATAGTCAATTATGTACCCGAATTCCTTATCGGGATAAACCCGGTTTACCCTTGCTATTGCTTGTAGTAACTTGTGACCTTTCAGATTACGCGTAAGGTAAAGTACCGTATTCTTAGGCTCATCAAAGCCTGTCAATAATTTGTCGACGACGATTATTATTTCAGGATCTTTTGAATTCTTGAATCGGTTGATAATATTCTTTTCATAGGTACTAGAATTACCATGCTCGTCCATCATCTTTGCCCAAAAACGATTCTCCTTCTCATTCGACTTTTCGTATGCACTATCTTCGCCTTCTCTTTCATCAATAGATGAAATCAGCACTTCGCTACTTACTATCCCTATTTCGTCTAAAAACTCTTTGTAACGGATAGCATTTATTTTCTTATCGCTTACCAATTGAGCTTTAAAAGGTGTGCCTTTCCAATTGTCCCTAAAATGTAAGCTTATATTCCAGGCTATTGCGTACATTTTTTGTTCGGCACTGTTCAATTGATCAGCTCTGCTGAACTTCTTTTTAAAATCTGCCTTTTGATATTCTGTCAGCGGCTCTGAAACCATGTCAAAGAATGTATCCAGAGGCCCAGCATTCACGACCTGTCTTGCCAACCGTCCTTCGTATAGCAACGGCACCACTGCTTTGTCATTCACTGCCTGATCAACAGTATAAGCATCAATGATACCTCCGAATTTAGCAGCCGTATTTTTATCCTTTTTGAACAGTGGAGTTCCAGTCATTGCTATGAAGCAAGCATTTGGCATTGTTTTCTGCATATCAATATTAAAAATGCCATGTTGTGTTCTGTGCCCTTCATCAACCAAAACGAAAATATCGTGGCTCTCCAACGGCTTTCTGAGTTTCTTCATGGCTGCCGAAAACTTATTGATAATGGTTGTAACAACCGCATCGCTTTTGCTTTCCAGTAAGTCTACTAACCGTTGGCCCGTTGTAGCATTTTCCACAAACATGCCACATTTTCTGAATGTACCTGTTATTTGCCTGTCCAAATCGGTTCGATCGGTCACCAAAATTATTTTGGGATTCCGAATTGATTTCTCCATGGCTATAGCCTGAGCCAGCATCACCATTGTAAGTGATTTGCCACTTCCCTGCGTATGCCAAATTACACCACCTTGGCGGCGTAGACTCACATCACCTCCTTTTTTCGTTTGCGAAAGTGGAGCATTATCTAAATCGACTATTTTCCTGAGTAATGCGTCTGCGTTCTCAAATACTTCTTCATTCCTAAAACGTAGAACATTGAACCCTAGAGAAGTCAAGTACTTCTCACGCTTCGTATCTTTTTTTATTTGTTCTGGTAAGTCATGTACATCACCATCGAGCTCTACAATAAGATTTTTAGTATGACAATAAAAATCCACAATATACTGCCCTACTTGATGTTGCCTTCTGAACTTCAGGCCGTCTAGTTTTCTATTTCTTAAAAGATGCCACAAGAGTTCTTCTGCAGGAGTCTGATTTTTCCTTAATTCTCTTGCTTCTTTTAATAACCCCGCAAATGCAAAATTGCCTCGGTACGAAACCTTTCTGGTATTTTCCTCCCCCTGGGAGGAACTAAAGGAGGGCGAAGTAGATGGTTGAAGTATCTGTATTCTCTTCAATGTCTTCTTAATCGCAAAGAATTGCTGATAACGGGCAATTTTCTTAGTTCCATTATCAAATAAGATAAAGCTAAAAGCTATATCTAAAAGTCGTTGGGGGCAACACAATCCATACAGGTATTTGTCTTGCTCGGTAAGCTTAATATCGGCATCTCCAAGTGCATCAAAATATTGTTGTACGTATTTAAAACGTTCTGTAAACAGCTTAATTTTTTGTTCTGATGATAACTGGCTATTCTTTAATTCTGTTAGTTCCCATATATAAGTTTCTTCTTCATCTAGTGTATCAAATTTCTCCTGCCATTTCGACCAAAATTTTTCGGGTGTTGAATTGGTTGCATAGGCTGCTTCCTGCGTGGCCAGACTTAAAACCAGTTGTGAATAAACATACAAATGGCGAATACCATCTTCTTGTTGGTTCCGTAAATGTTGACTAATGGCCTGCTTCAATGGCTCTTTCATATCAGGGCGTTTGCATTCGATGATGCATAGAGGTATACCATTTACAAATAGCACCAAATCAGGGCGATAATGCTCTTTACTCGCACTTCTCATGACACTGTATTCTTCAGTAACATGAAAAACATTATTCTCTAAATTTTTCCAGTCAATGTATTGAAGTGTAAAACTTTTCTTGTCTCCGTCGATACTTTGTTCCAGTGCTTTCCCAAGAGTAATTAAATTATATGCCGTTTCGCAAGCATTAATATAACCTTCATTCATTGGCAAGTCTCTCAACGCAAGAATACCACGTTCAATGTTTTCATTAGTAAAAATGCTTGTTTTGCTTGCACTTACCTGAATACTGTTTATCTCTTTTAGTTGCTTTCGCAGGATATCTTCCAAAAGAACATTCGTAGTTTTATATCCACGCATTTGTAGGGCTTCTTCTTGCGAAAGATATTGGTAGCCCAACTTTTGTAGCATTTGTAAAGCGGGAATCTGGCTTATATGGTCTTCTTTGAAGCTTGGTATATCCATAATTTTATCTTTTTGGAGAATTTCATACTCCTTTTAGAGAACTCCTCTTTCATATACTCTTTCCAAATACAGAGGATCTTATCCTCAATACAGAGAATCCCTCTTGATTCTCTCACAACCTATAAACAACTAAATATCAACCTCTACGTGCATCCTGATATGATCACATCTCTTAATACAATCATCATTATAAAGAATTCTATCTCTATTATTATTTGTATTCGCTTCTTTATCCTCTAGACTATATAGAGAATTAGTAACTCTTTATAGAGAATTAGCCTACTCATGTTTATCTCTTAATTCAGCAATAACTCTCTCTATAAGAACATCACCTCTTAAATCCTTATTCTTACCAATGATAGAATACTTAGCTCCTTTAAGCTTACCATCTACTTTCAATATCTTATCTTCCATCAGTTTTTGCAACAAATACTTTATTTGATTTCTGGATAGTGAATCAGATAGTGTTTCCTCCAGCTCCCCAACTTTTAAAGCATTCCCCTGAAGAGCCAACAATAATTGCTCTACTTCTTTTACGATATATCTCTTCCCTACTTTTAAACTCTCATTCAATAATTGATGGTATTCCTTTGATAAGGTGTAACGATTAGTATGCCCAGATACCTTCTGTATCAATCCTACATTTTCCAACTGAGAAACGACCACTGGATTTAGTTTTTGGAAATGAGTGTCACGAATTTTACTGAGAGCGATAATTTGTTCTACTCCTAATTTCGGCTCTTTGTCGCTATTCTGATATTGGCTAAGGAAGATATGAAAAGCTTTATCCACAATTTCTGTTTGCAAACAAAGTGAAACTTGAAATATATCCGACTTTGTATAATCAGGTTCCGGTTTACCTTCAGATAAAGTTATAGAATATATTTTATCAACGCCCTGTCCACTCCGCTCAACCAGACCTGTTTTTTCCAAAACCTCAGTCATTATTCGGCTACGTGGAGTGCTACTTACTGTCAGTATATTATCAATGGTGACTCCTTTGGGAAACCCTCCCGGATTGTTAATGATAATTTTGTTGGGATACTGCTTAATTACCACCTCGCTTGTAATGGTATAATCGCGATGTGCAATTGCATTTAAAATAGCCTCGCGAATTACAGCTTCATTAAAATCGTATAAATCAAAAATATATGCACCCGATTGTACGGGGCGTTTTTTATTTAAGGTTGGTTGGTTTATCAAATACCAGATCTCATCAATGGCAATGAAAAGTGGAGTTTCTACTATTGTCCTCGTATCGTGGTGGATTTGCGAATCACTGTTACGAAATTCCCATATTGTTTTGCACTGCGGTAACCGCTGTTGTAAAGCCTCCCTTTTCCCTAAAAGAATTAAAGCTGCATAATTGAGTTTCCCATTATCGATGAGCCTTAGATCACTTAAAACCTGTTCATTGCTTAATTGTATAAAACCGGGGTTGTTTTGTTTCCGGGCATATTTTTCTTTCAATGTCCGAAGGGCTGTTTCATCTAAATCAGCTACCGTAATACCTTCACAAATTTTAGCTGAGAAATCCGGTTCTTGCTCAGAAAGAATGGCGAACATTTCTTCATCGCTCATATTGCGTAAACTTTCACCAATCCGCATTAAAGGAACGCCCTCAAACTTTAGCATTTTACCAACTGGGCGTCCGGGAATATGCACAACTAAAACCCGCTTGCCATCTTCATATAATTCCTCCATCCGGACACGGATGCCCAGACGAGCATATGTTTCATCTTCAAGTGCACCTAATTTACCCTCACCAAAATCACTACCCACAACGTCATGAGGCATTTTATCGGCCATTCCCAATACGAACATACCTCCACCTTCGTTTGCAAAGGCAACAATATATCCGAGAAAGCATTTACGTCTTTCTTCCTGCGAAGTATGGGAACCTCCAGCAAAAGGATAGTTGTGTTCAGCTGCTTTGAACTCAACCTTATCTTCGCTTTCTTTGAGATGTTTTAATTCGTCTATAGTCATGATGCTTTTAATTAAATCGGTATCCAAAGATTTGTTTCCAGGTATATTTTGCAGAAAAATTATCAGAAGAGCTAACTGCTTCGATACTGCTTTTAACCATTGATTTAAATTCCTTGTAAAAGTTTTCCTTCTGGCTATCAGTTAACCTGGACAACACATTATCATATGGAGCAACAGGCATATCCGCCTTCCAGTCCGTGTGATAGTATTCATCTAAATACTCCAAAATTTTATCACAAGTATAAACAAAAGCAACATCATCCCTTGAGTCTTCTACATAATATTCGATTACCCAAAGCGTTAATGCCAGTCCACTTGGATATATTCTGTTTGTCTTTTGTTTTTGATGGTCTACCCAAGCCTTTAGATATCTGATTATCCTAACTAACTGAGGTTTATTTTCGATATTCTTTTTAAACCAGCTGATGAATTTTTTAGGATCTGATTTTTGCCATCCGTTACCTTTTGTTCCGAAATAAATGTTGCCGTAGAAATCACGATAGTAGACAGGCAAATCAATGTGAAAATCCCGAACATAATTGAGCCTAACACAATACCTTCTCATCTCTACTTCCCTGGAAGTATGTCCGGTTAGGGCTTCCTTTATATGCCATTGGATTATACCAATATCAATATGCGGATATCCTTGAAAGTAAATTCCAAGATCAACATCACTAAATCTATTCATATTTTCGACCATAGTGCCCATTTTATAACTTCCCTGAATAAAAAAGTGAATCTCAGGGACATCGCTAAAATTTGAAAAATATGCAGTTAGCTTATCTCTAATGGTATTGTGAGCACTGATTAAATTCGATTTTTTCTCTTGACTAATCGAGATGGTTGAATTGAATTCTAAAAACTTACTATGACAATCCGATCTATTGGTCACATGAACCTCATCAGACGCAAATAATTCTTTAACGGCATATATTACACCTACTCCAACTAATGCTCTTAAAATCAATGCCCACATATCTTAATTGCTGCTTGGTTTGTAGTCTGAGAAATCCCTCAATATTTTACTTGCATAGTTGCTAAACTCAAAACTTGCCTTTTCGGCTAAGGCTTCGAGCTTACCCCTATTTGTTTCATCCATGGCTACGTTTAGTGTTGAATCTAACTCTGTATTGATTCGATGGTAAATAAAGCTGGGATTATCTTCCCGTTCCTTGTCGATCCCGTTTTGCATCAAGCTTATCAAATTCTCTGCTAATTGCGATTGACCTTGCATAAACAAGTCTATAATTCGCCTCTTTTTATCTTTAAGCATCCAGTAATGTAATCCCCACTTTTGTCTTTTTTCACCATCTGAGAATCTTTGATGTCCTGTTCCTATAGACAGTACCTTCAAATCAGATAATTCTTGTTTAAAGGCCTCCTGTGCTTCTATTATTGCAAGGAGCGAAGGGTTATTCGCAAATACTCCTCCATCTACTTTGTTATTGAACGTCTTGCTCACTCCATTAAGATCTGTATATTCAGCGCCAAAAGGTGTGAAGAATGTAGGAGCAGCTGAAGTTGCCAATGCGGCTTGATAAGCTGGAATATGGTAGTCTCTTGTAAACCTGGGATGATAATTATTCTTTAATACAGATGGTTTCCCATGCAATAAATCAAAAATAGGAATGCACACATTTGTCTTGCAGTCCTTTAAAATTGGGTCTTTTCCCTCGGAATTTGTTTCTTTAAACTTATCTCTGATAAGCCTTTCGAGCACATCCCTTTCATGAGATGCATATTTAATTTGCTCTAAAATACCTTTCTTTTTCCCAAAAATATTCTTGGCTTCTGTAAGATAGAGCTCATAAAGCTCCTGAGCAGGTATCCCTAGTGCTAACGCGATCGCTAAAATTCCACCTGTTGATGTACCCGCAAGTAAGTCAAAATTCTGGTATACTTGCCAGTTTTCAACTCCTTTTGACTTTAGTTCCGCTTCGTAGTTTGCCAGTAGCATTGCCGGGAATACCCCCCTGATACCCCCACCGTCAATTGACAATATTTTAAAAGGTTTTTCTGCCATTATCGGGATATACTTTCAACTGTAAAACGACTTATTTTATACACGTAGACAAATACACTTTTTCTGTCGCCTCCACCGTCTCCTCCCCGCATTCCTTTATTCAAATAATACTTTTCTATTACTCTTGCATCTGTGTCATTGTATGCTTCGCGATAGATGTAACAGTGCCCCTTAGTTGGGACTTTGTGAGCTCCAAATAATCGTTCATTAATATCCTTTGTTATGCCAACGTAGTAGTCAGAATAATTGCCTCCACCACAACCATTAACAAGATGGTCATGGATTTCCTGAATAATTGTATTTGCATCTTTAGCCATCATTATTTGATTTTAGTTAGGATTCTTGTTTTTCCTGTAAGTAATTGCTGCATTAGTCCTTTTTTCTGCTCTTTCAATTTCGCCAGTTTGTTTTGCAACAGCTCAATCTCTTTATCTGCAGTTTGCAGGATTTTGGCTATAGCAGTTTGTTCTTCCTTTGAGATGTAGACCGTTTTTAGATTGAAAAAATCTTTTTTATTTACATTTAATAGCCCGTCCCCCCTTGCTCCTGAGGTAATTATTCTCTTCAATTGCCTATCTAAGCCATGAGCCAAAAACCATTGTCTATAAAAATTCGAATCAACCAATGTTGTTGGAGAAAAGCAGATATAAACAAAAGGAACTAATGCACTTTCGTATTCTTCTAGTTGATATATGCACCCCATTGGATAGGTTTTCGAATTCCCTTTATTATAGGCAAAATCATCTTTTTTAAGCTGTGTATATTTTTTTAAGCTATCTCCTGCAATTACCCTATCAAATTTATCCTTTTGAGAAACCAACCCCAATTTGGAGCTAATAGTCATTATTGAATGACCATTGGCTCCATCATTTACGTTTTTAATTTCAGTGAATAGCTTTCCAAGTTTTACTTCTTTCCACTCCCCATTAAACCCTTTCAATCGTTTTTTACCGGTAAGCAGATTTTGCATCAGCCATTTCTTTTTCTGCTGTTTTTGCTCAATCAATTTCTGGGTGGTTGCTATGGCTTTGTCCCATGAGGTGAGGCAGGAGGCAATAGCTTTTTGTTCAGGGAGAGGGGGTAGTGGAATTTTGGTATTCCTGACCTGTTCCAGACTAATTTGAGGATAAGCCTGACCTGTTGTAATTTTCAAATATTCGTTTTGAATTTTATCTTGCTTTAAATATTGAAAAATGAAATTCTGATCTAGTCCCTCCCCTGTTATCCGAATACGAGCTATATGTTGGTTAATATTGGCTTTTGGAAATCCTTTCGGGACTTGGCAAACTCGACCTACATTACCAGTGATTGTCATTAGAATATCACCTTCCTGAATTGATGAACGTCTCATTACTTTATCGGCATCATCTGAAATAAACATGGCAGCTTCCAATTCCAATCCATTCGCGCTGACACACTCACTCCTTAAAAAAAGAACACCATGGCTAACCCAACTGAAGCCATAGGTTGTTGGAGTAGCGCCTTTTGTTATAAATTCACAGCATCGGTATAGTTTTTTAAACTCCCAATCTTCAGGAATTCTTCCCAATTTAGTTTTCTGATAGCCTTGTTTATTTTCACTGCACTTATTCATTCGTAACCTTTTCCTCCTGTTTAATATCCCGTTTCTCATCTTCGGTTTCGGGGTGTATTCCTCCACCGTGCCAATCCCCTGTCGCAACCCAACATTCGTAATGAACCAGCCACTCACAAGCCCAGGGAATAAGTGTTCTCACATAATACATACTGCTATTCCACTCGTTGTAACCAGGATAGTACAAACAAAGTCGTTGCTCAGGTGTACTGTAAACATGAGGCAGGACCTTTTTGCCTTTCGCCAACACTAGAGGATTAGGGTCAACCACATATACTTTTGCTCCGTCATCATATTTGTAATGTAACTTCAAAGTATAGGTAGAGCTCAATGGTGACGGTGTAACCGTTCCTACCCAGGTCAATTCAATATCTCCCCTGCGCTTTATGTTGCAGCCAGGGAAATAGGATCTTAATGCGCCAGCCTGATGTATCAGTGGTATTTTACTCATTTTTCCCAAAATTGGTGTGCGGGGAAACCAAAGCTCTTCCTGTTGAGCCGAGCATTCCTGTTCCGGCAGCCATCTTTAGGGCTCCGCTCTCGCGTTGTTTCAGGTACTTATCTCCATAATTGCTAAACGCACGGGTCACCACTTTTTCGCCAAATGGATTTACCATTGCTTCCTGAATCAACTGCAGGCCACGTTTCTCTGTCATGTTGTTAATATCAGCCTTCACCTGTTTTAACCACTTATAGAAGTTATTCTCTTTTTGAGGGTTATCAGGCCACTTATCGGCAAAGTTTTCTTCCTCATTTACCGGATTTGCTATCCATTTTATTGTTCTGCCATGTTCCGGGCTATATTTCTCTCCAATATGGTCTTCCATTGAGTTAACCACATTTAGAAGAGCATCAATAATATCATTCTCTTTTCTGTAAGCCTTGGCGGCAAGCGTTGTGATAATAATGGATATTGGCTTATGCTCGTCACCATTAAACATCATGTCTCTATGTCTTTTCAGTATCTGCACCACACGTTGCAGAGGAAGTTTTTCCTTCTGATACTTCGGAACAGGTTGAACAGCCTCTGAAAACATCAGTCGTTTTCTTGTTTGGACTTCTGCCATGTGATAAAACCATTTTCCATAGCCAATAGGGTTACTTTTCAACCAAGCTAAGTGATTCCTCTCAGTCTCATAATCCGTCCTTTCTTGATCAGTTATACGAATTGCGATGCTGTTAATGTCTTTCATATTCGAATATGATTCGGAAAAGTGAAGCCTATAGTTCGAATCAACAATGCTCGGCAAAACATCCAGATGATATCTAGCGTTGGGGTCCTCGGAACTTTCCCGGTAGTACAATGTCCAACACCTTCTCCCATTTTTCAATTTTACTTTCGATTTGTACAACTCGTTTTCTTTTAACTGAGCGCCAACGTTATCTTTCAGGTGCTTTTGTGTCCAATACTCATTCTTACCATGAAGTTCACAAATCAGATCAATATCCAAATCATCATCTTCATTTATTGGCCTAATCATTGTTCCCAACAGGAATGAGCCCTGTGGCCTTATTTCTGGTCTATAACGTTCTAATAACGAACCTTCTTTTGACAATTGCTTCGCAACCGCATTGTAGCTTTGCACAGCAATATTAAATTGCGTCTCCGAGATGTCTAATGATTGGCCCAACTCCTCGAGTATATCGCTGAATTGTTTTTTTTGCTCCGTTGTTAGCATATCAGTTTAATTTTAATTCTTTCAAATATTTATCCATTTCTTCCTGCACTTTTTTCAAATCGTCTTCCAATGCCTCGATTTCTTTTTGCACCGCAGTGATATCCACTTCGGGTTCTTCCTCAAAGGTGTCCACATAACGGGGTATGTTCAGGTTAAAATCGTTTTCCTTTATTTCCTCGAAAGTGGCCACATAGCTGAATTTGTCTTCCGCTACTCCTGGCTTCAATTTCCCCTCACCAAATTTCTGATAGGTTTCTACGATGTGGTCAATGTGTCTATCATTGAGCTTGTTTTGATTTTTTGCCGAATCGTAATGCTGACTGGAATCAATAAACAAGACATTGGTATTATCCGCTTTTCCTTTATTGAAGATTAAGATGGCGGCAGGAATACCTGTACCAAAAAAAAGGTTGGCCGGCAATCCAATGACTGCTTCCAAGATATTCTCTTCGATAGTTTTTTGGCGTATTTTCCCTTCACTGGCCCCTCTAAACAAGACACCATGAGGCACAACCACTCCAACTTTCCCAGTCCCTTCGTAGGTTGTTTCAATCATGTGAGAGATAAAAGCCCAGTCACCTTTACTTTTAGGAGGCACTCCTCGCCAAAAGCGGTTGTACTGATCGGTTTCCGGATCATAAGAGACAGTTGTTTTGTCTCCGTCTTTATCTTCGACTTTTCCCCATTTGTCTAACGAAAAAGGAGGGTTTGCCACCACCGTATCAAATTTCATCAAGGCATCGCCTTCCTTCAATTTTGGATTACGAATGGTATCACCCCACCGAATAGTCGCATCATCAAATCCGTGCAGGAACATATTCATCACCGCCAAAGCCCAGGTGCTACCGTTGGCTTCTTGTCCGTACAAGGAAAAATTATCTGAGTCAACCGCTTCACCAGCTTTAATCAATAAGGAGGCCGAACCACAAGTAGGATCACAAATTCGTGAACCAGGCTTCGACTTGGTCAATAGGGCAATTAACGTTGAAACCTCTTTCGGAGTAAAGAATTCACCTGCCTTTTTCCCGGCATCACTGGCGAACCGTTCTATCAGAAACATGTAAGCGCCACCAATGATATCATTGCCATCCAGATGAGAAGGTCTTAAATCCAACTTCTTGTCATTAAAATCGAGTAGAAGATTTTTCAAACGGGTATTTTTATCTTTTGGCTCACCCAGCTTACTACTATTAAAGTCAATATTTTGAAAAATCCCGGCACCATCTTCGCTATACAATTTTTCACGGTTGGCTTCTTCCAAATCGGTCAACGCAATATTTATTAATTCACCAATATTGACTTCATTGCGACTGTCAAATAAAAATTTGAAATGACTATGGGGCGGAACAACAAAACGTTCGTGTTGCATGGCTCGTTTTGCTCTATCGTGTTCTCCGCTGTATTTTTTCAAATATGCTTCGTATGTATCATCATGTACATCGCTTAGGTACTTAACGAAAAGCATTGTGAGCACATAATCTTTATACACACTTGGATCAATGCTCCCCCTAAACGTATCGCAAGCTTTCCAGACCGCGTTATTGATATCTTCCTGTGTAATTTTAATTGCCATTGTATTTATTTGATCGCGTTGATTAACAGATGTTGAATTTCTTTCTCTTTCAGAGCTTCAATTTGTTGTTTTAGTTTTTTCTCTTCATTCCGAAGTTTATATATTTTTAAAATCAATTCCTGCCGCTGCATATTGGGAATTGGAACTTCCAATTCGGACAAAACCGCTTTGGAGATGGATGCCATCGAGGTACCTCTTGCAAACCCCTTCAGCAAAGCCTGAATACTGGGGTGATTCAGAAACCAAACCAAATATTCAGGCAGCACATTGTTATCATGCAATCTGACAACAAAAAAGGAAGTAGATGCTACAGCAAGCATTTCATCACGCTCATACAAAGCTGCAAAATTTTTTGTCCCTTTGGCGGCAAACAATACATCCCCTTTTTTGAGAATGTGTTTATTAATTTTGCTATTTGCATTCAGATCAGGATACAAAGTTTCGATAACTTCTCCATTTTCATCAAAATGCTTAGCTTGCAAATAAACGATTTCACCTTTCTGAATTGGTTTCGCAAAAACTCCTGTTTGAATACTCGCAATATGTCTCAGCAATGTCTTCAATATTTATTTTTAAGTATTACTTCTACAAATTTACATTTCACTGTCAATATAGCAAAATATTTTCCATTTATTTTTAAGTAATAAATCTACAAAATCCCTCCGTCAATATCTTTTTCGTCCTTTCTTATGAACGCTTGCCCTTCCTTTTTGAATTTTCTTACTATGACCTTTTTCATCTTTTCTATACTGATAAACCAAAGCTTTCAACAGCTCTCTCCTGAAAGTTTCAGAGAAATTAACCTTCAGATTTGCTTCAAACGTGACTTCCTTATTCAAACTCCTATCGGCATAAAAATTCGGTCGCTCATCAAATTCAGAAAGCCGAATGGGATAGCGAACCGGATTGCCCGTACCATCAGTCACAAAAGCAGCATAACCCTTTCCGAACGGACGGATCTCGATGTCGAACATTTTCAGTGCCTGATCATACATCGCTTTCGAGCTG
>JAFGYE010000102.1 GCA_016936255.1 Marinifilaceae bacterium
CACAAATCTGGAACCTGTTTCATATGTAATTAGCAATCATATCTATTCCGAAATGAAAACAAAAAAAGAAAAAGCACTCGATTTTTTACATTTGGCAGCAAAAGGAGACTCAAGAAAAGCATTCGAATTATATGTGTCTCCCAACTTTAAACACCACAACGTGTATTTCCGTGGCGATGCCCAAACCATTATGCTGGCCATGGAAGATTCGGCCATACACAACCCTGATAAAATATTTGAGGTGCAACGCGCACTCGAAGACGGCGACCTTGTAGCTGTGCATTCGCGGGTGCGCCAAAGCCCGGAAGAATTAGGTTATGCCGTTATCCATATTTTTAGGTTTGAAGACGATAAAATTGTAGAAATGTGGGATTTCGGACAGGAAGTTCCCGAAGATATGATGAACGAAAACGGCATGTTCTGAAGCCTCCCATCGCAAGCGTTTACAAACGGATAGTTTTTTGTATATTAGTAACTTGTTCTTTCACCTCCGGATATTTTACAATTTCGAAGGTGTATGTACATATTAGTTGGCAACAATTTGAATCCAAGACTTTTGATTCTTGTAGAACTTAATTGAATGAATATTTACGAAATACATAAATCAAATCCTGATATTTTTACTCAAATATCATTCAAGGACAATTTATTTCTTTATTACGATTGTCCTCAAAAAGAACAAATTTTAACTCTTTACTCTAACCACAATCAATTAGCATTCACAATTTCCGGTAAACGAATCATCCATCATGGGGCAAATACATGGATTTCCAATGAAAATAAAGGATTGCTGCTTAAAAGGTGTGCGTATTTGCAGGAGCTGCCACCTGATTATTCAGGATGGAATGTTTTGGTATTTTATATGAAAGACGAATACCTAAAGAAAATCTTCAATGAATTAAGGGGACATCTCAATTTTGATAATCTGCCAACGACCAATGTAAATATAGTGGAGGAATTTGAGATTAATGATAAGACTCGTGTTTGCTACCATAGCATTTTACCCTATTTTGAACAGCCAAGCCAACTACCGGAAAACATTTTCGAGTCAAAGTTTAAAGAATTGCTTTTCAACATTCTAATTACTCCTGGCAACAGGAACATACTGTCCTATATAAGCCAGATTAGTGATGGATACATTACGCCCATATGGGAAGTAATGGAGTCGAACTACATGTACAATTTAAGCCTTGCCGAATTTGCACAGATCGCGAACAGAAGTACGAGTACTTTCAGGCGGGAGTTTGAAAAATACTATCACACTACACCTGGGAAATGGTTAACACATAGAAGGCTTGAGCGTGCTAAAAGCTTTTTGGAATCAGGAAGTAAACCCATAGGTGAGATAGCTTTCGAATGCGGTTTTGAAAATGTCTCACATTTTAGCCGACTGTTTAAAGATCATAATAATATGTCCCCCTTACAGTTTAGAAATTCAAAAAAATAGAATCTATTCCAGGCATATCATACAATTGAAAGTTTTAGCAAAAAAACTGAACATCAGAGAAAAACACAAATGTCGATTCCGGAATAATTTTGTAATGAATTCATTAATTATTAAAATCAATTACTATGAAAAATTTACTATTTATCCCGGTTATGATCATTTGTTCATTAGCTTATGGTCAAGGCACAAAAACTTCAAATGAATCTGAAAAGATCCTAGTTGACAATGACAAATTAAAAGTCGTTGAATTCGTAAGTAATCCTGAAGGAAATGTTTGTGGAATAGGAATCCACCATCATGAACCGCATTTGACTATAGCATTAACCGATGCAAAAGTCCGAATTACACCCGAAAATGGGGAACCAAAAGAATTGGAAGTGAAATCCGGTACGTCCATTTGGTTTGATACCGATGAAACACATTCGGTTGTTAACTCAGGAGACAATCCGGTAAAAATGATTTTAGTATATTTGAAAGAATAAAAGAAAAACTGTTGCCAACATGCGGTCATAAAACATTTGGGGTGAAGTGGTTATTCGAACATTCTGCCACGCATCAACTTTTGGTGTCGGTGGATAGGAACGCAGACCGCTCTCCCAAACGTTTCATACCGCCAAACCGTTAGTAGCATTAATTAAATTGAAACAATAATTAAACGATAAAGAATTATGAAAAAGGCAACAATCTATTTAACTGAGAAGATTTCATACCTAAGGTTATGTGTTTTTTTATTTCTACCCTTCAGTTTGCTTGGACAATCTTTCGATGGTTTAATCCAACTGAAAGGATATCGCACAAATACATATTACAGCAATAGTTCTAAGGAACAAGCGAAGGAAATGGCTGAGCGATGTGATAATGTAGTATCATTTTACACCAAACTTATCGATTTCGAGCCTTCAGTAACTTTGTTGGTTTTGTCTAAAGATGACTGGAATAAACACACTAAATTCCCCGTTTACGGAATGCCTCACTATGATGACAACAATACACTCATCGTAGCCTCAGAAGACAATGATTTTTGGAAAAGTTTTATTCCACCATTGGAAAATTTGCCTCAGGAATTGGCTCAACAAATCTCACAAATTTATTCTGACAAAAATGGAAGTTTAACAATGCAGGGATTTTTTGACTTATTAGCTATCCATGAACTGGGTCACGCATTTCATATACAAGGTGGACTCACGATGCAGCGAAAGTGGATGGGAGAACTGTTTGCCAACATTTTTCTCCATACATATATTGCTGAGAATGAACCGGAATTATTACCGGCACTAACGGTATTTCCTAAAATGGTTGTGTCTTCTACAAATAAAGAGGAATTAAAATTTACTACATTAAATGAATTGGAATCCAATTATGATTTAATTGGCCAACAATACCCTAACAATTATGGATGGTATCAATGTCGTTGGCATATGGCGGCATCAAATATCTATGACGAAGGAAAAATCGATGCATTCAAAAATCTTTGGTTCGCTTTAAAACATCAGACTGAAATTTTGGATGATGTATCATTTAAAACACTTCTGGCCGACAAAGCACACAAAAGTATTGCAGATGTACAGAGGAAGTGGGATAATTAAAGGGATTTATAAAAGCCAACAGCTAACAAAGAATTGTAAATTGCAGGGCGGGGTTGGTGCTATTAGCAACTGCGCCCCGATAGCTATCGAGGGCTCGCATCGCCATTCATGTCCTCGCGGACAGGAACGCTCTTCGATCCCGATAACTTGCACCAACCCTTAAAATATTCATAAAAATGTAAAATATAAGATTATGGCAACTGTTTTAAAATCTGAACAAAGAGAATTTCAGGAAAATCCGAATAAAATTGATAATTACAGAATCTTCACCGATGCATCAAGAAACAGGCTGGGAATAAAACCGGAGAATCTGAACTTCGATTTACGACAATTAAATCCCGATCAATATTCAACACCTTACCATTTCCACCGGTATGCCGAGGAACTCTTTATGATTATTTCGGGTTCGGCAACCTTGCGAACTCCCAAAGGATTGGAAATTGTAACCAGCGGCGACCTGATATTTTTTGAAAGAGGGGAAACCGGGGCACATCAGCTCTACAATCACACAAACGAGGCTTGTATATTCTTGGATATCAGAACTTACCTTGGATACGATATTGCAGAATATCCTGATTCGGATAAGATACTGATAGCGCCCTCGTTCGAGATATTTAATAAAGGTTCGCAAGCCAGCTATTTCGATGGAGAAATAAATATTAAAGAAAAGTGGGAACAAATTGAGAACACAAAAAAATAAAGCAAATGAAACAAGTCCCGATCAATC
>JAFGYE010000103.1 GCA_016936255.1 Marinifilaceae bacterium
AAAAACCTTCATCCTTACATTCTTATTCGAAATAACCACATGCGGATATTGGTCAAGATCAGTCTTGCCCCGCCCAAATGCTGAGCTTACACACAGAAGCAACAAAATAAAATTCAATACTATTGTTTTCATAATCAGGTTTAGTTTATATGTTTTATGCACTTCCTTTGGTCGATTCTGATCCTTTTCCAATGCAAGTTCGTAATTACGTGTTTGCTAAGACGAATTGGCGGTGTTGCAACAGCGAGTCGAAGCCCAAAAAACACTGGAACCCCGCGTTACGTTTTGTCACCGTTAGTTTTTTCGGCTATATCTAAATATTAACAATTATACAATTGGGAATTAAAATTTTAATCGATGTTCCTTTCCCAAGTTGGCTTTCAATATTCATCTTCCAGTTGTTTTTGATTACAATGTCATTACAAATGGTTAAGCCTAATCCTGTCCCTTTTTCATTATTTGTTCCTGGCATAGTAATGCTTTCATCAATTCGAAACAATTTACTAATTGTTTCTTCACTCATACCCACACCGTTGTCTTTTATACTGAGTTCAATATTATTATTGCTTTGTTTTACATCGAATTCAACCAAACCACCATTTTTTGTGAATTTGATTGCATTATTTAAAATATTCCGAACCACAGAGTTTATCGAATTTCTATCAATAGATATATAAATACTTGTATTTATATTACTCATTATTATGATTTCTTTTTCTGATGCATTTTTCTTATAAAGGTCAATGTTTTCATTAATAATTTCGATGAGATTTAATGCTTCTTTGTTAATTTCAAAATGCCCGTTTTGAAGTTTTGCCCATTCTAGTAAATCAGATAAAAGGTTAAAAGCTTTTTGTGCAGAGAAATAAGATGATTGAATAATTTTTAAACGATCTTCATCGGAATAATAAAAATAGTTATTTGCCATGATTTCCAGAAGACCCAGCATTCCATTAAAAGGAGATTTTAAATCGTGTGCAATAATAGAAAAGAACCTATCTTTTTCTTTGTTGAGTTTGGATAATCTTTCTTCATTTTCCCGAAGTTTTGTTTCGGCAACCTTCAAGTCAGTTATATCGATAAATACTGCCATTATGCACATCATTTTCCCTCTATGTATAACCGGGCTGGCTGATATTATACTGTAGAAAGTCGAACCATCTTTTCTTTTAGGAGTACCATTCCCAAAATATATTTCACCTCTTTTTAATGTATTTATAACTTTTTCAGGATGGTCATCGTTTGATGCAAATTCAGAAATATGTTTGCCAATAATTTCGGTTTTGTCAGAGTATCCAAAAAGATTTGCATAGCTATCATTTACATAAGTTATGATCCCGTTTAAATTAGCAAATCCAACAGCGTTTGGCGAGTTATCTAAGGCATAATTTTTTAAAAGCAATTGTTCTTCCAGTAATTTTCTTTCTGTTACATCAGTTGCAACTCCACCCATTTGAATCGGATTTCCTAAAGAATCAAAAATTATTGATTTGCGGTCGTATAACCATATAATTTTACCGTCAGGTTTTATAATCCTATATTCACATTCAGCATTTCCTTTACGAAACAACCTGTTGGAAGATTCTTGTGCAATTTCTCTATCTTCAGGATGAATTACTTCGAACCAAAGATTTGGATTCTTACTAAAATCAGATGCAGGGAAACCATAGTATTTTTCAAATGAATTACTCAGGTCGATTATTTCTGTTCCATCTCCATTCGCTTTCCAAACAATATCATTCATCAAATTTACCAGTTGGTTGAATCTGGATTGTGTAATAATTAAATCATTTCTTTTCTCCTTTACCGCATAAATATGACGTATACTATTGATTGCCAAAGATGCCTGAAAAGCAATTGTTTCTATTGCCAATTTTGTATCCTCGTCAATTAATCCTGCTTCAATTGTATCTTTGGGAATAAAAAATGATGCTCCTCCAAAATGGTATTTCTCCGCTGAAAAACTTATTGCATAGATTTGTGAAATTCCTAGAGTTCTTTCAATTGTTTTACAAATCGTTTTATTAATTTTTCCATTAACCAAATCAAACAATCCATCGTCAAAGTGAAACAATTTACCACTTTCGTAAGCCTTTTGTTTAGCATCATCCATATCGCTAAACGGGAAGTCTATTTCAAAAGGATTTTTCCCAAGTAATGTTTTGATTGAATTGATAAACTTATCGAATCCAAAACTATGGATAATCCTAAAATTCATATCATCCGGCTGAAGTTTGGTAATTAAAAAATAGACATCGGGAATAACTTCTCTTATTCCATCATACATTATTTGGTAAATCTGAAATTCTTCGTCGACTTTTATTAATTGACTTGAAACCCGATTTACTATTTTGATTAGTTTGCTCATAAGTCAATTAAATGTAAATGTTAGAATTAGTTTTTTTAATGTAACAATTTTTAAAATTACCGTCAACGATGGTGTATACTGCAGCGCAACTTATATCTTAGTTATCCTCCTAAATTCTTTCCAACCGGCTTTTATTTTTTTTCAGGAACTTTTTACCTGCATGAATTGGTTCGTGGCCCTGGCTTGCGTGTCGTGAAGTTTCGGGATGCAATCCGCCGCTATCAGGCGAATCAACAAATCCGGGCTTTATTTGCAGGCGTACATTCAATGCTTACGGTTATAGTTTTGATTGCAAATAAAATTAAACAAAATCGGGGAAAAACAATATAAGTGCATTCCGAATCATGATTGTTGACATAAACAAATAATCAGTAAGTGATTCTTCCTCCCGGTTCAGGCAAGATCAGAATGACGGTGAGTTAGATTTATAAAGGCTATTGGAAGTGGTTGACGAACCCTTTTACCGTTATCGCCGAAAACAACGAAGCAATGAAAAAACGTAGGATGTATCTGAGACTCCGACTGCCAAGCGAATGCAATCTACCCGTGGC
>JAFGYE010000002.1 GCA_016936255.1 Marinifilaceae bacterium
GTCATTGCGAAGGAGCATAGCGACTGCGGCAATCTGTTCCCTTTTGAGAACAATCGAAAATTAATTTGAATACTGCAATTTGGTTCCTTCTCCTTTAGGAGAGGCTTAGGGTGAGGTGTTCGGTAAATTGATTTCAAGGAAGTACACAAAAATCAGTGCAAACCCTATGAAATCATAAGGATCTGCGTCTTATTTAATTTCTAATTCGAATACTGCAGCTGAATCAGTTTATTGTATTTCCCGTCAGTAATATTCATTAAGACCTCGTGCGTGCCTTGTTCTACAATCTCACCCTGTTCCAATACAACAATTTCATCCGCCTTTCTAACAGTGGACAAACGGTGGGCAATCACGATCGATGTTCTTCCTGTCATCAGTTTCTCAAGAGCCTCCTGAACCAGCATTTCCGATTCGGAGTCGAGTGAGGAGGTGGCTTCATCCAATATTAAAATTTTGGGATCATTAAGAATCGCACGGGCAATGGCAATTCTTTGGCGCTGACCGCCTGAAAGCTGAGTGCCTCGTTCTCCGACAATGGTTTCAAACTTTTCAGGAAAGCGCTCAATAAATTCCAGTGCATTGGCCTTTTGTGCGGCTTCGAATATTTCCTGCCCGCTGGCACCCGGTTTTCCATAAGCAATGTTTTCACTGATACTTCCGCCAAATAGAAAAATATCCTGCGACACTAGTGAAATCTGACTTCGTAAAGCTGATAAGGGAAAATCATGACTATCATGCTGGTCAAAAAACAAGCTGTTTTTAGGTGGCCTGTGCAGCAACAGCAGGAGCGAGGCCATGGTACTTTTTCCGGCACCACTATGCCCAACCAGAGCAATCATTTTATTGCTTTCAATTTTTAAATTGATATTGTTTAAAACTGCTTGCTCACTTCTCGAAGGATAGGCAAAATTTAAATTTCTCAGGCTGATTTCTCCCTGCATTTTGAATTTGGGATCTATATCATTGACATCTTGAATGTCTTCAGGTTCTTCATCATAGATTTTGAACAGGTCTTCGGTTGCACCGATAAATTTCTGAATGTTGGTATACACATTGGCCAGGCCGCTGATGGTTCCCCCTACAAAAACGGAATAAATTACAAAGGAAAATAAATCTCCGGCCTGCATTTCGCCTGCTTGCAGTAAACGGGAACCCTGCCATACCATAGCGGCAATGGCACCAAAAAGTCCGAGAATAATAAAAGAGGAAAATGCTCCCCGGTATTTGCCCCGGGTGATGCCCAGATCGGCCATTTCCAAGGTTTTCTTTTTGTAACGGGCAATTTCGATATGCTCATTGGTAAAAGCTTTCACGCTTTGTATGCCTTGCAGGGTTTCTTCAATAATTGTGTTTGAATCGGCCAGTTTTGTTTGTACCTCTTTGGAGAATTTACGGATAAACCGGCCAAAAAACCTGGCAACGATCATGGTTGGCGGCAAAGTAATCAGCATAAAGGCAGTCAGCTTTATCGAGATAATCCCCAAAAGGGTAATACCCCCTGTAATTACGATAATCTGACGGATGAATTCAGCCAAAGTACTGGTCATGGTTTCCTGCAGCAACACCACATCTGCCGATATTCTGCTGTTGAGTTCACCCACTCTTCGTCGTTCAAAAAATTGCAGGGGGAGTTTTATTAAATGACGGTAGGTGGCTTGTCGCAGTGCGGCTAAAGATCTCTCTGTTACGTTCACAAACAATACAATACGGAAATAGGAGAAGGTGGCTTGAAGAATCAATACACAGGCAATTAAAACAGCGGTTTGATTCAGGCTTTGGCCCAGGGTAGTATTATTGCCTGAGTTCACCAAATCACCCAAGAGCTTTGGAAAAGCCAGACTCGCCAAACTCGAACCCAATAAGAAAAAGATCCCTAAAAAGTATTGTCCCCGGTAGGGTTTAATGTATTTGTAAAGTCTAAAGGCACTTTGTAAACCACTTTTATTTATTTTCCCTTTCGGAACATTCGATGTATCTGCTGTATGTGTTCTTGCCATTCTTTGATATCACTATTTAAAACAATTCCTAATAATAAGAAAATTAGTCGGGATAATCTTTGTAAGTGATATCTTTTATTGACTGCCCATGATAAATACTTTTATCTGCAAAATCTTTCTTTGGAGCAGTGGAGGACAAAAACAGATTATTAGCCGACAAATAATTTTTCGATTTCTTTTGTCACATAGTTCAAATGGCAATTGTCAATGTTAAGCCATTTAATTGAGGCTTCTACAGTACTAAATGTTCTGTACTGAAGTGGTGATATGTTTTCGTTTAACGTGAACAGGATTGTTTTCGTAACATGGTCGGGTGTAGAGGTTAATAAAACAAGCCGCATTAGTCCTGTTAGCTTTACGTTTTCTTTCACCCAATTGCCATATTCGAACAATTCATCTTCTGTCAGATTTATAGTTGCGTTTCTAAGATCAACAATAAAACCAAACTTAGGATTAAAATCTTTGTCGTTAATAATATCACTCTTTAGCTGTTGCATCTTGTTTTTAGTGATATTATTTTGATGATATTGAATAACCAGGCCAATATCTTTTAAAATAGAGTATTTGTATATGTCTCGCATTGTCTGTGAAAATTTATTTACTGTTTTTTGAAACAGAATGGAAAATTACGATTGTTATTTGATCATAGCTTGTTTGCGGTTTAACTTGGATTGTGTAAAGGGAGGGTGAATTTGAAAACACTTCCTTTTCCTATTTCGCTTTCAACCCAAATGTCACCCTTGTGTTTTTCCACAAATTCTTTGCAAAGAATCAATCCCAAACCAGACCCTTTTTCCTTTTCAGTACCTTTGGAAGTTGTATTTTCAGAAATATCAAATAGCTTTTTAAGAGTTTTGTTATTAATCCCAACTCCATTATCCGAAACAGAAATTTCGACATACGTGTGTTTCGGAATTGCAGAAATGGTAATACATCCTTCGGGTTTATTGAATTTGATTGCATTGGAAATAAGATTTCGTAAAATGGTCTTCAACATATTTTTATCGGCATTCACTGCAATCCCGTCAGTTTGAATTTGATTTATTGATATGTTTTTAATTTTTGCAGTTGCATTTAAATTTTTTACTGTCTCTTTGATAATGGATGATAAAACTATTTTTTTTGGCTTATAAATTATAGGTCCAGTTTGTGATTTTGCCCAATTCAATAAATTGTCAAGCAAAACAAGAGTGCTTTTGGCAGTTGTATTTATTAACTTTAAATACTCTTCCGTTTCTAACTCATCAAAATCATTTGCGTCTTCAATCAACAATTCCGAAAATCCCAAAATACTCGAGAACGGCGTTCTTAAATCGTGCGCAATTATTGAAAAAAGTTTGTCTTTTGTTGCATTAAGTTCTATTAAGCGCTTTTGGTTTTCTTTTAAAGCTTGTTCTGCATCTTTATATTCAGTAATGTCAAGTATGATACCAACAATTCCGCAAAACTCATTTTTCTCATTAATTATATTGGCCTTATGAAAAATGATATCATGAAAAGTCCCGTCAGCATATTTCACATTGCATTCATAGGTTTGATTTTCCAGACTGTCACGTAATTCGCAATCGGCATTGTAATATTTGTCTGCAAGTTCCTTTGATGCAATCTCGTAAACACTTGAATTTATAATTTTAGTTTTGGGCAGTCCCAGATAACTTGCAAAAGCATCATTACAATTGGTATAGATAAAGTCTTTGTTTTTTACAAACAAGGGATTCGGAATCGTATTAATCATCTTGTCCTGAATTTTTAATTCAAGCTTTAATTTGATTATTTCTTTTTCCAGATCTTGATATGTAGGTTTGCCCTGGGTCATTTTTTGTTCTTAAGATATTTGTAAATATGCACAATAGACTTTTGTACGGTAAGCCTTGTGCTCTTGTTTGTATTTTGAGTTTTTTTTGTTGCTTTAAAATTCTTCTTAGCCACATTCAACAGTGAACTCCGCAGCTTATTTTCTATAACGGCCTCTTCTGGTGTTTGTATTGGGTTTTTCCGAAGAACTGATTTTTGCGGCATTTTTTACTGTAGTATCAGGATCATCGCTTAAGTAAACGGCATCCTCAGTGCTGGATGTAATTGCAAGAATCTGTCCGTACTTTTCAGGCAGGTTTACACTTGCAGCATCTTTCCATTCTCCCTTTCCAAACACAGCAACTTTTTCTCCCTGTTCAAGAATTCCCTCTTTGTACCGAAGTGTTTTATTAAAGCCCCAGGAGTTCTCACTTTTAACTCCTTTGCTATTCAGGTAATTTTCAAGATTCTGTGGTGCGTCGGTAAAAAATCCGGTAGAATAGCTTTCGTCCTGAACAATATAAGATTTAATTCTGCTGTCATTTATAAATGCATAGCTGGTTTCTTCCCGAATTAAAAAATTGTTTGATATTTCCTCCTCAATAATCGTTTTCCATTTTGAACTATTGCCTGATGCCACTTTTTGCTCGATATGCACATAGTAATAAGAACATTCACGGTTCGAAAGAGGAGATAGAAGGGGAGCATCAACAAATTCAACGGTTCCTACAATCCTAGCCAGCTCACCATCTTTAAAATCTGCAATTTTCCGAAGCTCCGATTTTTTTAGCTTTCGTTTAATAATGGCTTTTTTACTGAAAAAAACTGCTGATAGTAAAACTGTAACGATTATTGCAAAAATAATAAAGAAGAATACTGGTCCCATTTCTGTTGATTTATTTAGGGGGTGAGATTATAGATTTTCTGATTGGATGATAAGGTGCGTCGCATTTAGTTTTTTATCATATCAGCTTGTTATCTTATCGTTCATAACCGGCATTGAAAGTAAAGGTTTTTTATGATAGTTCCAACGGTTAAATGCTTACTCAAGCTAAGGCCTGAACGAAAACTGTTTTGTTGTTTTTCCCCGTGTACCCCGTGCTCAATTCTATTTTAATCTCTTCTATGTACTATTTATCAGATTTTTCTACCACAGAAGGCACGGAGTTGCACAGAGAATAGTAGGTTGATCTGTACTTTTACCAGAATCCTATTTTATTGTCTTTCCGGCGCTTCCTCTAAATAAGCAAGTCTTTCCGCTCTGAGCCGAAGAGATTCCGATCCTGAGAAATTGGGGTGCCTGTATGAGAGGGAAGCTTCCCAATTTAAATTATAAAATTGAATAAAAGCAAAAAGAGACCATTCCTTGCGGAACAGTCTCAATCCTCTATTTTAATAAGTTTATTACTTCAATTCTTCCAAAGCTTCTTTAGCTGCTTTCAATAAAGGTTGTGCTGATAAATCGTTACCGGTAGCTTCAACCATCCATTGGTTGGGAGTCAAACGTCCTTGTTTAAATATTCTGTCTATTTCGGCAGGGAAATTCTTTCCTTTTAATTGTTGCTCCAATTGGAACTCAATTACATTGCCAAAAGCATAGTTCGATAAGTACAGCGGACTGTTTAGCATGTGTGAATAAATGGCCAAAATAGTCTGATCTTTTACGCCGTAAACAGGAGCGTAGAATTCATTCCAAACTTCTTTTGCAATTCGCATGGCAGCATCGCGCAGCTGAGCTGCATCAGCTTCAGGATTTGCATACAGCCATTTCCACATGCGGATATCCAATACCGAAACACCCATTATTTCGTAGGCACTCCAGAATAAGTCAAGTTTTTTTAAAGCATCTTCCTGAGGTGAATCGTTATGAATTCCCAGCAATAACATGTCTCTTTTTTGGAAGATAAACGCCAATGCTTCAGTAAATGCAGTGTTTGGAACGCCATTCATTACAAAGTTGTCAACATCATAAAGCGATATGGTTTGCTCCACATTGTGCCCAAACTCATGAACCGCAATGTTGTAGCCTTTGTAATCCATTCCTTTTTCACCAATTCGGGTACGTAAATGAGCCTTTTGTCCTTTGGCAGCACCACCCCAGGCGTGTCCCGAGCCTCTTGCCGGATCAACAGCAATATGAGCTCCCAACCATTGTGCTCTTTCCTTATCGTAACCCAGTTTTACCAATAAATTTGGTAAATCAGCTTCCAAAGCGGCCGCGTCAGGGTACAATTTACGGGTCTGGGCATCCAGCTTCGACTCATCCATTCCGCTGCGGGCTTTAAAACCATCGTACCAAATGTCGAATGGTTCCAAATCACGACCTAATCTTTGCTTAATTAGCTCACCAACTTTTTTGGTTTCCTCGGAGCGCATAAAATCCGTAAAGATTTTTTCAGTCGCTTCTGCAGATATTTCTTTGGCTCCGTCATATTGCCTTTTAATAAAGGTGTTTTGATCCGGATAGTAAGGATCGATTGCTTTATTGGCATGGAAATTATTTAGAATTTGCTGATATCTTTCATTTGGTTCAGGTGTTGCTTCAATTGTTTTTCCATCCTGATAAACCAGATTGGTATACGGATCCCACTCCAAATTCCCATTGTTGATTACCTTTTCAGGGATTTCCTGAGAAATAATGCGCTGCATCACCTGATAAATCATCTTCTGCTTTTCCAAACCATCTGTTTTGTTGGCGTAGTTGGCTTTAAGCTCATCACGCAGGTTCCAGTGCGACAAAAGAACTTTATCTTCAGGGAAGAAACGATTTCCTTTGGCATCAGTTAAATGTCCAACATGAATGTTATAGTCCATAATGTAAACATCGGTGTTAGCGGCCATTTTTCCGACTTCCTGTAGGAGTTCAGCAGGTACTCTTGCTGTAAAATAATCACCCAAACGGGCATAAGCCCATTGCTGACGAGTCCATTCTTTAGCATTTGTTTCTTTTTCTTCCAAACTGAACGGAGGAAAATTCAAGGCAATAATAAAAGCAATTTTATTTTGGTAGAAATCATTCATCCAGTGAGAATCTACACTGTAAGCACCAAAGGCATTGTCAATAGGATGCTGCTCGAATGTATTTAAATGCACCGGTTCTAATAAATCAAGTGTTATTTTATTAAAATGACCGGTTATAATTTCAATGTTCCTTGATATTTTTTGAAAAACAAGCTCTTTTTCTGATTGATCAACAATAAAGTTCTCCTTACAGAAAGTTGTAAATTCTTCCTCTGTTCCGTCACTTGCACGCCATAGGTTGGCAGCATGTTTTACTCCTTTTTCAACAAGGTGTTTATCCGCATTGCTTGTGCTTAGTATTTCAATCGTTCGATTGATGTTTTCGCTTGAGATGTTCGAAACATCCGCCTTTTGTTCTGCTTTTGCTTGATTACCAGAAGCTGATAGTACTAGTAAAGCAGAAAACAAAATGATCATCTTTTTCATTTGAGTAGGGTTGTTATTTGTTTGACTAAGTGTTGCTAAAAATACGAATTCAAGCTCATTCAAACAATGAGCTTTTTCATGCTTTATGGTTGTATCGTGGAATTGGGATTAGAAGAAATGAAATATAATTTGTACTGCAAATAAATCATTGAAACACAACATTTCTAATTCACTCTTTCACTCAAATCTCAATTACTATCTTAAAAAAAATGTATTTTCGCTTTACAGATTGGATAACATGTGCTATTTTTGCGCAAAATTATATACATAAATTATGGGAAGAGCATTTGAATTTAGGAAAGCGCGAAAAATGAAGCGTTGGGATAAGATGGCTAAAGCTTTTACGCGTATTGGTAAAGATATCGTAATGGCAATTAAAGAAAGTGGCCCCGATCCCGCGACTAATTCTCGTTTGCGTGCAGTTATTCAAAATGCAAAGGCAGTAAATATGCCTAAGGAAAATGTTGAAAGAGCAATTAAAAAAGCAACATCTAAAGATCAGAAGGACTATAAGGAAATTATTTACGAAGGATATGCTCCTCATGGTATTGCTGTATTAGTTGAAACTGCTACCGATAACCATACTAGAACGGTTGCAGATGTTCGCTCTTATTTTTCAAAATGCAAAGGTAGTTTAGGTACTGCCGGTAGTGTTGAATTCATGTTTGAACACAAATGTCATTTTCAGATTGAAAACAAAGGTCAGGATATTGAAGAATTGGAGTTCGAATTAATCGACATAGGAGTAGAGGAAGTATTTGCAGAGGAGGAAGGAATCATGCTTTACGGTAACTTCCCTGATTTTGGAAAAATACAGGCTTACCTGGAAGAGAACGAAATTGAGGTAATTTCATCAGGTTTCGAAAGAATTCCAATGGATACAAAAGAATTAACTGAGGAACAAGTTGCAGATGTTGAAAAATTGCTGGAAAAACTGGAAGACAACGACGATGTTCAGAATGTTTATCACAATATGGCATAAGAAAATCGCCGTTTAATTTATAATTTCATGATACAGAGCCTGATTCGTTTAACGGATCAGGCTTTTTTATTTTGCTAAAGTGAATAAAAAGAATTAAGGGTCTTTTTTTGACTTTTTTTATTTTCTTAAAGCCTTGTAAATGTTGGTGGTGTGAGCTAAAGGCGTGTTAGTCAGAAATCTTACCTTTTGAATGTTAAGAGTTTTTATTATATTTAGATATGTAGATGAAAAAACGTCTCATAACACACCTATGAAACCTTCATCTTTGAATACTTATGAATTTTATTTTAAAATTAAAAAATTCAAAGCATGATAAGTTCCATGTGGCAACTATAATTGAATTATATACACATGCACTTTAATTATTTAAAATTTGAAAAAAGAGACAAAATAGGAATTTTGACTCTTAACCGTCCCGAAGCCTTGAATGCCTTAAATGAGGGTGTTTTTAAAGAGCTGGCCTGTTTTTTCAACAGCAAAGAAATTATCCAAAGTATTAGAGTATTAGTGATTACGGGAGAAGGGAAAGCCTTTGTTGCCGGTGCTGATATTAAAGCCATGCAGGAATACTCTCCACAGGCAGCCTATGATTTTTCTGAAATAGGAAAACAGGTTTTTGATCAGATTGCTAAATTGGAGATCCCGGTTATTGCTGCAATTAACGGTTTTGCCCTTGGGGGAGGGTTAGAACTGGCGCTTTCATGTGATATACGTGTAGCCAGTGAAAAAGCCAGGTTGGGTTTGCCCGAAGTGAATTTGGGTCTGATACCCGGATTTAACGGCACTCAAAGATTGCCGCGTTTGGTTGGAGCCGGAAATGCTATGTATCTTATGATGCTTGGAGAAGGCATAACAGCTGAAGAAGCCTATCAATTGGGAGTGGTTCAGAAATTGGCGCCGCCGGAAACACTTCTCGAAGTGAGTTTGGATTTGGCCGGAAAAATAGCCTCTAAAAGTCCTAATGCTTTGCGGCTAATCAAAGAAATGGTTCGCAATGGTTTGGAATTGTCGGGTAAAGATGCAGGCAAAATGGAATCCAAAGAATTTGGCCGTCTTTTTAAGGAGGATCAGACAGAAAGGGAAGAAGGCATAAACGCCTTTTTAGAGAAACGCAAACCAAACTGGTAATAATCAAAATTTGTAGGGAGACTTGTTGTTTTTGAAACAATAAGCAGGACGTGTAGATGGGTTTTTGATTTAGCTCAAATGGGAAACATGTATCATATCAAATAATAGTAAAATCAAAATTTAAACAATAAGCAATATGGATTTGATCCGAAAAATGGAAAATGTTAGTGTTTTAGGTGCCGCAGGAAAAATGGGAAGCGGTATTCTTGTATTATTATCTTTTGAAATGGCCAAATTAAAAATTGGTAAGAAAGAAGATAAAGAGTTTGTCTTAAACGCTATTGATGTATCACAATCTGCTTTAAACAGTTTATTGGGTTACGTAAAATCACAATTGGTAAAGCACGCAGAAAAAAATATAGTCGAATTGCGTACTTGGTATCAGGATCGTGAAGATTTAATTGATAATGATGAAATTATTAGTCAGTTTGTGTATGATGTGATGGAAATGATACAAACATCAACCCGTATAGAAACAGCCTATGGCTCACAATTGATTTTTGAAGCCATAAAAGAGGATAAAGCTCTAAAAGTAAAGTTGTTTTCTCAAATCAAAAAAAATAATCCTGATGCTTGGTTTTTAACCAATACGTCATCGATTCCAATTGGAGGAATTGAAAAAGAAGCTAAATTAAATGGAAACATCATTGGTTATCATTTTTACAATCCTCCGGTAATTCAAAAATTGTTAGAGATCATTAAAACGGATCATACGAATGATGATTTAGCATCCTTTTCGGTAAATTTAGCCAAATCGATGCGCAAAATTGTTGTTCAATCAAGAGATGTTGCCGGATTTATCGGTAATGGTCACTTTATGCGTGATGCTTTGTATGCGCTTAATCTGGCTGAAGAATTAGCAAAAACAGAAGGATGGGCAAAAGCCTTTTTCTTAATTGATACCATAAGTCGCGATTTGTTGGTGCGGCCAATGGGAATCTTTCAATTGCTGGATTATGTGGGGATTGACGTTACCCGATTTATTTTGGAGAGTATGCAGCCCTCATTTCCGAATGAAAAATTATCGCATGCAGCCTTGAATCAATTGTTCGATAACAATGTGAAAGGGGGTCAGTTTGCTGATGGTTCTCAAAAGAACGGTATTTTCAAATATCAGAAAGGCCGGATTACAGAAGTTTATGATTTGGAAAACGCGAAGTACATTCCAACTGAGAATATCGAAATGGATTGTGCTGCTTTGTTGGGAGAACTGCCAACTCTTAAAATCTACTGGAAATCTGTTGTTCGTGATGCGAAGAAAGCCGATCATCTAAAGAAGTTTTTTAATGAACTGCATCAAATAGATAGTGTTGGCGCTAATTTGGCGATTGCGTACGGTAAAAATTCCAAAGCAATTGGTCAGATGCTTGTTGATACAAAAGTTGCGGAATCAAAGGCTGATGTAAATACCGTTTTGGAAACAGGTTTCTTCCATGCCTATGGTCCAATTAACGAGTATTTTTAAAATAGATTAAAGATGTTGGAAGTGAGATTCATAAAACAAATCTCATTTCTAACACTGAATTAATGTTTGATTTAATGGATTGCCGAAATTTTATTTGTAACCGATGCTAGATGATTATCTGATGTTTTGAAATTTTTCTCACGTCTCATATCTATTATCTCATATCTAAAACAATGAACGCATTACGCAAAAAAATATACATGCTGGCCGGTTACAATACCATTTCGATGGGAACCGGAAGAAATGAATTTCATCCAAAGAAGCCTCGTCCGGATTTGGAACACTACATTAAGGAAGCTGGCCAAGCTAGCTTAAAAATGATTGGTGGAGCCAAAAATGTTGATGAGGGTGTGATTGGAAATTTTATGGCTTCCCGTTTTAATAGGCAAGCTAATTTGCCTGCGTTTTTGTCTTTAATAGATGAAGGCTTAAAGTACAAGCCATCTGTGAGAGTGGAAGGTGCTTGTGCATCAGGAGGTTTAGCGCTGACTACAGGGATGAAATCGATTCTTGCAGAAACAGCAGATGTGGTGCTTGCTCTTGGCTTTGAGGTTCAGAATACTATGAAAGCGGTGTATGGAGCGGATGTTTTGGCTGGTGCCGGATGGCAAAAAACACGTAAAGAGGGACATGCTTACTTTTTTCCTGGTGTGTTTAGTGACCGGGCAGGTGCTTATTATGAAAAATTTGGCAGGGAAATTACCCGCAAAGCAATGGCGAAGTGGTATTGTAATGCCATTGAAAATGCACGTTTGTGCAAAACTGCTCAGGAATTTCACAATACAAATAAGGATTTGGAAGGGACTGCAAACACACCTGTAAATCCAAAAGGTTTTGTGGATCATTTAAATGTTTTTGACTGTTCTAAAGTTTCTGACGGAGCTTCAGCGATTGCGATAGTATCTGACGAAGGATTAAAAAGAATTGGATTAAAAGCAAAAGATGCAGTTGAAGTTGTTGGTTTTGCTCATGTTGCAGCAGATATTACTCAAAAACCAGAGGTGATGACCAGTTTAACTACCATGAAGGTGGTGGCAGAAAAAGCAATGCAAATGGCTGGAATTACTGTTGATCAATTGGGAACTGTTGAAGTACACGATTGTTTTTCTATTGCCGGAATAATGGCTTTGGAAGCTATTGGTTTAGCCAAAGAAGGAAAAGGGCCTGAATTTGTTTTGGCAGGACACACCTCCAGATATGGAAAAATACCTGTAAACACAACGGGCGGATTAATTGGTTGGGGACATCCAACCGGTGCTACCGGAGTTCATCAGGCTGTAACCATTTGGGAGCAATTGACAGGTAATGCCGGTGAGGCGCAAATTGAAATTACGAAGGAAAAACCATATGCAATGTCTGTAAATATGGGAGGAGACGATAAGTCTTTAGTTGCTATAGTTTACAAACGGGGGGAATAAATGGATGTATTACTGAATAATTAAATTGTTACATCATGTAAATCAGCTAAAAACTAATTGCTGTCAGCTAATAGCTTTTAATATCACACCTAAAAATTAAAACTATGAATTTTGAATTTACCGAAGAGCAGTTAATGATAAGGGATGCGGCACGGGATTTTGCCCAACGCGAGCTCTTGCCCGGAGTAATAGAACGAGATGAGAAATCAGAGTATCCAACTGAGCAGGTGAAACGTTTGGCTGAGTTAGGTTTTCTGGGAATGCTTGTTGGATTGGAATACGATGGTGGTGGAATGGATACCATATCCTATGTTTTGGCAATGGAAGAAATTTCAAAGGTCGATTCCTCGGTATCAGTAATCATGTCGGTAAACAATTCATTGGTTTGTTGGGGGGTTGAAAAATATGGAACTGAAGCTCAAAAGCAGAAATTTTTAAAACCGATGGCCCGGGGTGAGAAAATAGGAGCCTTCCTGTTATCGGAACCTGAAGCAGGCTCTGATGCGACTTCACAAAGAACTACTGCCGTTGATATGGGAGACCATTATTTGGTGAACGGCACCAAAAATTGGATTACAAACGGTAAATCAGCTTCTACCTACATTGTAATGGCTCAAACTCATCCCGAATTAAAACACAAAGGAATTAATGCTTTGCTTGTCGACTCGAAATCCGAGGGAATTACTGTTGGTCCTCATGAAAATAAAATGGGAATGCGGGCATCAGATACCTGTTCGGTAATGTTCAATAATGTAAAAGTCCCAAAGGAAAATCGTTTGGGTGAAGAAGGCTTTGGATTTAAACTGGCCATGCAGTCGCTCGAAGGCGGTAGAATAGGAATTGCCTCGCAGGCTTTGGGGATTGCTTCAGGAGCATACGAATTGGCGTTAAAATATGCACAGGAAAGAAAAGCTTTCGGGAAAGAGATAATTCATCATCAGGCAATCGCATTTGAATTGGCTGATATGGCCGTTGAGATTGAGGCTGCGCGCTTTTTCTGTTTAAAAGCAGCATGGTTAAAAGATCAGGGCAAACCGTACGGACAGGCAAGTGCCATGGCCAAACTATATGCTGCCGAAACTGCAATGAAGGTAACCACTGAGGCAGTTCAGATTCACGGAGGATACGGATATGTAAAGGAATATCATGTGGAACGCTTAATGCGTGATGCAAAACTAACACAGATTTATGAAGGGACTTCTGAGATTCAAAAGATTGTGATTTCAAGAGGATTAATGGATTGACAGAATATTTGGAGCTCTGTATTTGTTTTGATGTAAGTAATTTTTATAGAGTTTTTTAATGTGTGTTTTTTGAAGAAATAGATTAATTGGATGATTAATAATAACTGTTGTGGCCGTAATTAATCTTTGTGATATAATCCCGGTACCAGATACTAAAATTTAATGCATATGAAGATATTGGTCTGTATAAGTAATGTTCCTGATACCACAACTAAAGTGAAGTTCAAGGAAGATAATACTCTGTTTGATGATTCAGGTGTTCAGTGGATTATTAATCCATGGGATGAGCTGGCCTTGACACGTGCTTTGGAATTGAAAGAGGATGCCGGCAATTCGGTAGATGAGGTTTGTGTGATTCATGTTGGCGGTGCCCAAACGGATGCGACCTTAAGAAAAGCTCTTGCTATTGGTGCTGATAAGGCGATTCGTATTGATGCCTGTGCAGCAGATGCGTACTATGTGGCCGGACAAATTGCGGCATATCTTAAGGAGAATCCTTTCGATATTGTTTTTAGTGGAATAGAGTCAAGCGATTACAATGGTTCATCAGTAGGTGCAATGATTGCAGGGTTCATGAATTATTCCGGAGTTTCGTCTGTTTCCAGTGTAGGTTTTGATGGCGATGATCTTATTCTTTATCGGGCAATCCCAGGAGGAAAACAAAAAATTAAGGCCGAAGTACCGTTAGTTGCTGTAGTTCAGAAAGGAATTGCAAAAGAACCAAGGATTCCTGCTATGCGCGGAATAATGATGGCACGTAAGAAACCTTTGGAGGCGATAGCAGCAACAGAGATAGAAATGCTGACTAAATCGGTGAAATTTGAATTGCCAAAAGCCAAAGGAGCTTGTAAGATGATTGATGCCGGGAATGTAGAGCAACTGGTAGAGCTTTTGAAAAACGAAGCTAAGGTATTATAAGTGATAAGATTACCATGTTTAATCAAGTATGATGGATGGTAGATTAGAAATTAATGAGTCGGAAAGCCTTGTTTTTTTGTGTTAAGTATCATATCTAAAATCTATTATCTCATATCTAAAAGAAAAGCCTATGTCAGTAATTGCATTTGCCAAAAATTGGAACGGGAAGTTTAAGAATTCCACCTATGAATTGGTATCCTATACGAGAAATTTAGCCAGCCAATTAAATACACAGCTTATTGTTGTTTCTATCGGTGAGGTAAAGGAGGAAGAATTGAAAAGTTTGGGGAAATATGGTGCGGAGAGAATTATTTCCGTGAATGATCCACAAATGAATACGTTAACAAGCCGTGTTTATGCTCAGGTAATTTCTGAATTAGCAGAAATAGAAGGCGCAGACACAATTGTTATGAGCGATAATGAGAGTGGCAAAGCCATAGCTCCAAGAATTTCAGTTAAAATGAAAGCTGGAATGGTATCTGCCGTCTTGGAACTTCCAATATCTATGAATCCGTTTGTAGTTAAAAAAGGTGCTTTTTCAGGAAAAGCTTTCGAACATGTTCAAATTGATTCACCTGTAAAAGTGATAACCATTGCTAAAAATTGTTTCGGTCTTATAGAAAATCAGGTTGATGTATCGATTGAGGAATTTTCGCCGGATTTGGACGCTGCTCATTTCACAATTCAGGTACTGGAGGAAGAAAAGCAAACAAATAAAGTTGATCTTGCTGATGCAGATATTGTTGTTTCTGCAGGAAGAGGAATGAGAAGTCCTGATAATTGGGGTGTTGTGGAAGATCTTGCCGGGATACTAGGTGCCGCAACTGCTTGTTCTCGTCCGGTTTCGGATGAAGGATGGCGCGGACACGAGGAGCATGTTGGACAAACAGGAAAAGTAATAGCACCGAATTTATACTTCGCAGCGGGTATTTCAGGAGCCATACAACACGTTGCTGGTATCAGCAGGAGTAAATGTATCGTGGCCGTTAATACAGATCCTGAGGCGCCGATTTTTGGTGTTGCTGATTATGGAATCATTGGTGACGTTATGGAAGTATTGCCAAAATTGACAGAAGCAGTCCGAAATTCAAAATAGTATAAGCCTGTGAAAGGGGCTAAGAGTTTGTTACTAATCACATTAATTGCTGAACCATGATAAAACAAATCCTCTTTATCATCACATTATTAATCACATTTGGCGTTTTTGCCTACTCAGTAAAGCGTTTGTGGGGATTCTTTAAGCTGACAAAGCCTGCTTATCCGATTAAAAATATTGGTGCAAGAATATCTCATACCATGAATGTGGCATTTGGGCAAGCCAAAATATTTCGGAAGCCTGTTATCGGTTTGATGCACGCATTGGTGTTTTGGGGCTTTCTTGTGATCACTCTCGGCAGTATCGAAATGCTTGTAGATGGCGTTAGCGGATTGGACAGGGTTTTTGCCTTTACTGGATGGTTTTATGATGTAGTTATTGCCTCAGGAGATGTGTTTGCCTTGTTGATTATCATTTTTATTAAGCTTTTTATCCTTCGTAGAATGTTTTTAAGAATAAAACGTTTTACTGGAGTAGAAATGACTGCAAAAGCCAATCAGGATGCTCTTTTATCCCTTTATTTTATTGGGTTTTTAATGGTTTCCCTGATTTGTTTCAATATGGGATACATTAGTAGTCACCCAAATGCTTACGAAGGGGTTTATCCTGTTTCTGCCACTTTGGTTAATTTATTAGGGTGGGATTTTAGCTGGCTTCAAGAGCCGGGTTGGTGGGTGCACTTGTTACTGATATTCACATTTGCTAATTATTTGCCATACTCGAAGCATTTTCATGTTTTTCTATCCATACCAAATGTATTTTTGGCGAATTTGGAACCGCTTACTAAATATCCAAATTTGGAAAGTATAACCCGTGAAGTTAAGCTAATGCTTGATCCCGAAGCGGCTTATGACGAAAGTGCCGAAGTTGCTCGTTTTGGTGTTAAAGATATCGAAGATGTGAGCTGGAAAAATTATATGGATTCTTTATCCTGTACACAGTGCGGTCGTTGTACGGATGTTTGTCCGGCCAATATTACGGGTAAACTTTTGTCGCCAAGGAAAATATTTGTTGATCTGCGAAAGCGCATGGATGAGAAAGGACCTTTAGCCATAGCAGGTAAAGATGATAACAAATCACTTTTACGCGATTATATTTCTGAAGAAGAAATTTGGGCCTGCACAACCTGTAACGCCTGCGCTCAGGAATGTCCGATAGATATTAGTCATCCCAATTTTATCATGGACATGAGAAGGTATTTGGTGATGGAGGAATCGGCGGCACCATCAGGATTAAATGTCATGTTTGCAAACATTGAGAACAATGGCGCACCGTGGCAATACTCACCTGAAGACAGAATGAAATGGAGTGAATGATTGTATTAATCGGTTGTTTTTAAGTTGATTGATGTGCTTTAGGATAAGTTTTACTTTAATTGCTGTTTTAAAATGACAATAGAAACAAAAATAGATGTGCCTGTTATGGCGGACGTAACTGCGAAAGGCGAAAAACCTGAATATCTGTATTGGGTTGGTTGCGCCGGAGCTTTTGATGACAGATACCAGAAAGTCGCCAG
This sequence comes from Marinifilaceae bacterium, assembly GCA_016936255.1. GTDB lineage: Bacteria > Bacteroidota > Bacteroidia > Bacteroidales > Marinifilaceae > Labilibaculum. The sequence continues at coordinate 17,006 of JAFGYE010000002.1, forward strand.
AGCATTTGCTAAAATATTGAATCATCTTGGTGTAAGTTATGCTGTTTTGGGTACAGAAGAAAGTTGTACTGGTGATGCAGCAAAGCGGGCAGGAAACGAGATGCTTTTTCAGATGCAGGCGATGCAAAATATAGGGGTTCTTAACGGATATGAGGTAAAAAAGATCATTTGTACTTGTCCGCACTGCTACAATACCCTGAAAAATGAATATCCTGATTTGGGAGGAAACTACGAGGTGATTAATTACACGGTGTTTTTGGATGAGATGATTCGAACCGGGAAACTGAAACTGGAGAACAACCCGTTTAAAGGCGAAAGCATCACTTACCACGATCCATGTTATCTGGGAAGAGGAAATGGAATTTATGATGCTCCCAGGAATGTAGTGAAAGCAGTTTTTGGAGAAGTGAAAGAGATGAAACGGGCGAGAAGCTTTGGTCTGTGCTGTGGTGCTGGTGGTGCTCAAATGTTTAAAGAAGCCGAAAAAGGTGATAAAGAGGTGAATATCGAACGTACCGAAGAAATTATCGAACGAAAAGTAGATAAAGTTGCTTCAGCTTGTCCTTTTTGCATGACTATGCTGACAGATGGAATTAAATCAAAAAACAAAGAAGCGGAATTGCAAAATTTAGACATTGCAGAAATTATCGGGAAAGCCTTGAACTTATAGATTTTACAACTAAAGCATGACAGCAAACACGACATACAAGCTTAAAAATACGGTTCGCATTGTAACAGCAACTTCGCTTTTCGATGGACATGATGCTTCGATTAATATCATGCGAAGAATTATTCAGGCTTCAGGAGCAGAAGTGATTCATTTGGGACACAACCGCTCTGCCGAAGAGATTGTAGATTGTGCTATTCAGGAAGATGTACAAGCCATTGCCATAAGCTCTTACCAGGGTGGACATATGGAATTTTTTAAGTACATGTATGATTTGCTGCAGCAAAAAAATGCAGGTCATATTCGTATTTTTGGTGGTGGCGGCGGCGTAATCCTTCCCTCTGAAATTAAAGAGTTGGAAGCATATGGAATTGCAGGTTTGTATTCACCTGATGATGGTCGTAATCTTGGGTTACAAGGCATGATTAATGAGGTTTTGGAGAAATCGGATTATTCGTTGAATGAGTTTGAATTGCCAAAAGCATCAGAAATTACCAGTGAGAATGTTAATTTACTATCAAGATTAATCACCTTGGCAGAACACGATCTTTTGCAGGATTCTGATTTGTATCTTGAATTAAAGAACAGTGCCAAAATCAATCACACACCGGTTATCGGAATTACTGGTACAGGCGGAGCAGGAAAATCTTCCTTAACGGATGAATTGATTCGCAGGCTTCATATCGATTATCCTGAATTGAAACTGGCAATCCTTTCTGTTGATCCATCGAGAAAAAAGAGTGGCGGGGCTTTATTGGGCGATCGTATTCGTATGAATGCCATAAATCATCCAAACATATATTTAAGGTCTTTGGCTACTCGTCGGGCAAATCTGGCATTGTCGAAACATGTTGACGATGCTTTGATTTTGATGAAATCGGCAGGGTTTGACTGTATTTTCCTTGAAAGTTCAGGAATTGGACAGTCGGATACTGAAATTGTTGATTACAGTGATGTGAAAGTGTATGTGATGACACCTGAATTTGGAGCAGCAACACAGCTGGAGAAGATCGATATGCTCGATTTTGCTGATTTAATTGCCATCAATAAGTTCGACAAACAAGGTGCACAGGATGCTTTACGCGATGTGAAAAAGCAATATCAGCGAAACAACCTTCTGTGGGATCAAAATCCGGACGATATGCCGGTTTATGGAACAGTGGCCTCTCAATTTAACGATCATGGCGTAAACGAGCTCTATCATGCCTTAATTGAGTTTTTAATTGCAGGTAATGCATCAGGTTTTGCTCAGAATGGAAAACCGCTCCTCGAGGCGAGCCAAAAAATTGAAATTGTACCGCCAGCCAGGGTAAGATACCTTTCAGAGATCTCAGAAACGGTAAGAAGATACAATACAAAGGCTGAAGAGCAATCTGAAATTGCAGATCAATTGTATGCTTTAAATAAGTCTGTTAAAATTATTGAAGGAGAATCTGTTAAGAGATTATTTTTTGATAAAGCAACTGATCTTTCGAAAGATTTTAAGCATCAGAATATTATAGATTCATGGGAAGAAAAGAAAAAGAGATACAAAGAGGATATATTCAAATATAAGGTTCGTGGTAAAGAATTATCCGTGGAGACGCACTTTGAAACCCTTTCACAGAGCAGGATTCCTAAGATTGTATTGCCAGGCTACAGAAGTTGGGGTGATATCGTAAAATGGAATCTAAAAGAAAATGTTCCCGGCGAATTTCCTTACGCAGCAGGTGTTTTCCCGTTCAAACGGGAAGGGGAAGACCCAACAAGAATGTTTGCAGGAGAAGGATCGCCTGAAAGAACGAATAAGCGATTTCATTATTTGGCTGCAGGGCAACCTGCGGTTCGATTATCAACTGCATTCGATTCAGTTACCTTGTATGGAGCTGATCCCGATTACCGGCCGGATATTTACGGAAAAGTTGGTAATGCAGGTGTTTCTGTCGCTTCGTTGGATGATGCCAAGAAACTATACAGTGGTTTCGATTTGTGCGATCCGAAAACTTCGGTATCCATGACGATTAATGGGCCGGCACCTATGTTGGTAGCCTATTACATGAATGTAGCTGTCGATCAGGAGTGTGAGAAGTACATTCGGGCAAATGGACTGGAAGAAGAGGTTAAAGTAAAACTTGAAGCAATCTTCGCTGGGAAAGACAGAGTGTGCTATGTAGGCGATTTGCCAAAAGAAAATAACGGCCTGGGACTGTTGTTATTAGGAACAACCGGAGATCAGGTATTGCCTGCTGAGGTTTATCAGAAAATTAAGGAAGAAACCATTTGTAAGATTCGGGGAACGGTTCAGGCAGATATGCTAAAAGAGGATCAGGCGCAGAATACCTGTATATTTTCTATTGATTTTGCTCTGAAAATGATGGGAGATATTCAGCAGTATTTCATCGAAAATGAGGTTCGGAATTTCTATTCGGTTTCTATTTCAGGATATCATATTGCGGAGGCCGGAGCTAACCCAATTACTCAATTGGCTTTTACATTATCAAACGGATTTACCTTGGTTGAATATTACATTTCAAGAGGTATGAAAGTTGATGATTTTGCACCGAATCTTTCCTTCTTTTTCTCGAACGGCATGGATCCGGAATATACCGTAATTGGTAGGGTAGCGAGAATAATATGGGCGAAGGCCATGAAATATCTTTACAAGGCTAATAGTCGCTCACAAAAATTGAAATATCACATCCAAACTTCGGGCAGATCGCTGCACGCACAAGAAATTGAATTCAACGATATCCGAACTACATTGCAGGCTTTAACCGGAATTTATGATAATTGTAATTCGCTTCATACGAATGCTTACGATGAGGCTGTCACGACACCAACCGAAGAGTCGGTAAGAAGGGCAATGGCGATACAAATCATCATTAATAAAGAACTGGGTTTGGCCAAAAATCAGAATCCTTTGCAGGGATCATTCGTTATTGAAGAATTAACCGATTTGGTGGAAGAAGCTGTTCTGGTAGAATTTGACCGGTTAACGGAACGTGGCGGCGTATTGGGTGCTATGGAAACCATGTATCAAAGAAGCAAAATACAATCTGAATCTTTATTGTATGAGAGCTTGAAGCACAGCGGAGAGCTTCCAATTGTTGGTGTTAATACATTTTTAAGCTCGAAAGGTTCTCCAACGGTTCAACCCAAGGAGGTTATTCGTTCCGATGAGGAAGAGAAAATTAATCAGGTGAAATTTAAAGACCTGGTACAGAGGAATCAGAAGGAAAAGGCTGTAATAGCATTAAAAGAGCTAAAAGAGACAGCCTTGAAGAATGAAAATGTATTTGCCTCCTTAATGGAAGTTTGCAAATTCTGCACTTTAGGACAGATAACCAACGCCTTATACGAGGTTGGTGGTCAGTACAGACGAAATATGTAATTATTATGTAGGGACATAAGATCTTGTGTCCGTACTAAAAACAATAAAGTTTTGAATCAGATCGAATCAAAAATAAACGTAAAATCTGAGGATTTCTTGAATAATAAGAAGTCCTACGGGAAATTGATGGAAGAATATCGCCATCGGTTAAAATCAGTATTGCAAGGTGTTGATAAAAAAGCCAAAGAGCGTCATTTGAAGCGTGGAAAATTATTGGTAAGAGATCGCATTGAGCTGTTATTGGACAAGAACACTCCTTTTTTGGAACTCTCAGCAATGGCAGCTTGCGACCAATACGAAAATCAATTTCCTTCAGCGGGTATTGTGACTGGTATTGGGGTAATTCACGGCAGAGAATGCGTGATTGTTGCTAATGATGCAACAGTAAAAGGCGGAACATATATTAAAGAAACCATCAAAAAACACATTCGGGCGCAGGAGATTGCTCTGGAGAATCATTTGCCATGTATCTATATGGTTGATTCGGGAGGTGTTTTTCTTCCTGAACAATCGAAAGTGTTTCCTGATAAGTATGATTTTGGACGGTTTTTCTTTAATCAATCAAAAATGTCGGCCAAAGGAATTCCTCAAATTTCCATCGTAATGGGATCGTGTACCGCAGGTGGTGCCTACGTGCCGGCCATGAGTGATGAAACTATTATTGTAAGAGGACAAGGAACTATCTTTATCGGCGGACCACCATTGGTGAAGGCCGCAACAGGAGAGGACGTTACGGCTGAGGAATTGGGCGGAGCCGAGATGCACACTTCTATTTCCGGAGTAGCAGATCATTTAGCTGAAGATGACCGGCACGCGGTTCAAATTTGCAGAAACATATTTGAATCGATGCCTAAGCTGCGAAAACATGCACTTGAAAGAGAAGAAGTAAAAGCCCCGGCGTATCCTGCTGATGAATTGTACGGTTTGGCTCCAATCGATTTGAAGAAATCTGTTGATGCCCGAGAATTGATTGCCAGAATAGTAGATGGAAGTTCTTTTCATGAGTTTAAAGAACGTTATGCTCCAACCATAGTTACTGGTTTTGCAAAGATCATGGGCTTTCCAGTTGGAATTATAGCTAATAATGGCATTATTTTCTCCGAAACATCGCTTAAAGCGGCACATTTTATTGAATTGTGCTGTTTTCGTAAGATTCCATTAATCTTTCTGCAGAATATTACTGGTTTTATGGTTGGGAAAGAGTATGAGCACAAGGGAATTGCGCGGGATGGAGCCAAAATGGTTCATGCAGTTGCAAATGCACAGGTTCCTAAATTTACCGTAATTATTGGTGGTTCTTTTGGTGCTGGAAACTATGCCATGGCCGGGCGTGCTTACGAACCAAGATTGTTGTTTATGTGGCCCAATGCCAAAATTTCGGTAATGGGTGGCGAACAGGCGGCTGGTGTTTTGGTGCAGGTGAAAGAACAACAACTTCAGAAAAGAGGGAAGGAATTCCTCCTGGAAGAACAAAATCAGTTGAAGAATAGCATTTTAGAAAAATATGAAGAGGAAGGTTCTGCCTACTACAGCACTTCGCGCTTATGGGATGATGGTATTATTGATCCTGTAGATACAAGAAAAGTTTTGGCAATGGGAATAGCAGCTTCGGTAAATAAAGAGTTTGGGGAACCTGATTTTGGAGTGTTTAGAATGTAAATTGAATTGCCCCGTTATTTATGTGGGAGATTAACAAAAAGAAAATGAAAGAATTTCAAACGATAGAGTTTAATATAGAAGATAAAATTGGAACGATTACATTGAATCGTCCCGGGATACACAATGCTTTTAATGAGGTAATGATTGGCGAAATCATTGATTGTTTCGAAGAAATTGAGAAGATGAATTACGGTAGTATTCGAGTTGTGATCATAAAAGGAAAAGGAAAATCTTTTTGTGCGGGTGCTGATCTGAAATGGATGAAAAGTGTTGCCAATTATTCTTATCAGGAAAATTATCTGGAGAGTTATCAACTCTCAAAATGCTTTAATGCTGTATATTCCTGTAAGTTTCCTACAATTGCGATTGTTCATGGCGCAGCTATTGGTGGAGCAAATGGTTTATTGGCAGCCTGCGATTTTGTTCTGGCACATAAAAACACCGTTTTCTCATTAAGTGAAGTAAAAATTGGTATTGTTCCAGCTTGTATTTCTCCATACGTGATGAAACGGGTTGGCGAATACAAATCGAAAGAGTTGATGCTTACTGGAATGAGATTCGATGGAAAAGAGGCGCAACAAGCAGGTTTGGTGAATTGGTCGTTTGGTGAAAAGAAACTAAACGAAAAGTTAGAGGATCTGATTTTAAAATTAAAATCGAGTGGTCCCATAGCAGTTTCTACTTGCAAAAAATTGCTTTATGATGTTGAGAACGTTTGGAATCATGAAGAAGCGATGGAAAATACAGCGAAAATGATTGCTGAGCTTCGTCAGTCGGATGAAGGTCAGGAAGGAATGAATTCATTTTTGGAGAAACGGAAACCCAATTGGACTCTTGATAATTAAAAATTAATAATGTGTAATTAATAATTATTCATTGTCAATTACTAAGTGAATTTGAATGTACTACAAAAGACTATTAATAGCGAATCGTGGCGAAATTGCCTTAAGAATCATGCGAACAGCAAGAGAATTAGGCATTCATACTATTGCGCTATATACTGAAATCGATCGGCAGGCAGAGCATGTTTTGCAGGCCGACGAGGCATATCCTTTAAGGGGAAATAATTTACAGGAAACATACCTGAATTTAAATCAGATTGTTGAAATTGCACAAAGAGCAAAGGCAGATGCTATTCATCCGGGGTACGGATTTTTAGCCGAGAATGCTGTTTTTTCACAATTATGCATCGATAATGGAATCGATTTTGTGGGGCCTGATGCTCATGCTATCCTGTTAATGGGAAATAAGGTGAATGCACGGGAATTTGCCAAATCCATTGGTGTTCCGGTTTTGGAAGGTGTTGTTGGAGACTCCGTGAGATTGATAGAGGAAGCGGAAAAAATGCAGTTCCCTCTTTTGATTAAAGCTGCCTCTGGTGGTGGTGGCAAGGGAATGCGGATCGTTTATAAAAAAGAAGAACTGTCAGCTGCTTTGGAGTCAACATCGCGCGAAGCTGCAAGCTATTTTGGCGATGGCACCGTTTTAATCGAAAGATACATACAAAATCCCCGACATATCGAAGTTCAGATTTTAGCTGACCAACATGGGAATGTAGTGCATTTATTTGAGCGTGAATGCTCGATACAGCGACGCTTTCAAAAGGTGATTGAGGAAGCTCCTTCGCCAACATTAACGCCTGAATTGAGGAAGGAAATGGGCAATATGGCTGTTTTTCTGGCTCAGGAAATGAATTACACCAATGCAGGAACAATTGAGTTTTTGGTAGATGAAGACTTGAATTACTATTTTCTGGAGATGAACACCAGAATTCAGGTGGAACATCCGGTAACAGAAATGATTACAGGAATTGATTTGGTGGAAAAGCAGTTGTCGATAGCTTCGGGGCGAAAACTGAAGTTGAGGCAAGAAGATATTCACATGAAGGGACATGCCATTGAAGCCAGAATTTATGCTGAAGATCCTGAAAAGGAGTTTATTCCATCGCCGGGTGAAATCAGTTTTTACAAAGCCCCCAAATTGTTCGATGGGCGATTACGTTTGGATTCAGCTGTAACGGGGCCATGCACAATTCATTCCGATTACGATCCAATGATTGCGAAGTTGGTTGTGTGGGATGAAAACAGGGATCTGGCCATTGAAGGATTGCATCACGCCTTGCACAGTTATGAAATACATGGAATCAAGAATAACATCATGTACTTGCATACTTTACTGAATACTGATCATTTCAGACAAAATAAAATCTCAACACATTTTTGTCAGAATCATAATGATACGTTGATGCGAAAAATGCAGGAAGATAAACTTGAAATTCCTGCAGCTCTTTTCCAAATCAGTTTTGCTTTGTTCGAATTAAAAAGAGATAAGGCCAATTCAATTTGGGAAGAAATTGGCTATTGGAGACAGCAGGGAACAAAACTTAGAATTGTAGATGAGGAAGTACTTGATATTGAAATCATCAGTAAAAATCCATATGATATAAAAATAAATGATGCATGCTATACTGTTGAAAATGTGAATATTGACAGATGCCATCTGATGCTGGAGTTTAATAGTGTCAGATATCTGTTCTATCAATCTAAAAATACAGAAGGAAAGAGTTTTGTGAGTTGTCAGGGGATTGTTCGTGAACTGATGAGATGGTCGGAGATGCAATCCAATATAGGATATATTGGGTTTACTGACCTGAAGGAAAGTGATGGAAGGATTTTATCGCCAATGCCTGGCAGAGTTGTTAAAATTGAAGTCAAAACAGGTCAAATTGTTGCTAAAGGTGATGTATTGATTATAGTTGAAGCTATGAAGATGGAGAACAGTATTCTTGCACCTTTTGAAGGAATTGTTGAAGTTGTATTTGTTAGCGAGGGTGATCAGGTACAAAATAGAATGGAACTAATAATCCTGAAAAACATAAAAAGCAAACCCTCAGATATATCAAGCTAAAGAAAAAAAGGGTGTACGATTGAAACATGATAATTAATACTTTGAAAATATGAAAGACAAAATCAGAATTGCAAATGCCGGTGGTTTTTGGGGTGATGACCTTGGTGTACTTCGAAGACAGTTGGAAGGTGGAGATGTGGATTACATATCTTCTGATTTTTTAGCAGAAGTAACGATGAGTATTCTTCGTAAACAACAGTTAAAAAACGAATCTTTAGGCTATGTTACTGATTTTGTGGATCAGATTGTAGATGTGGCTGATTTGATGAAAGAGAAAGGTGTTAGAATGATTACAAATGCCGGAGGCATTAATCCGATAGGTTGTGCCCGTAAAATTCTCACGGAACTCAAAAAGAAAGGGATTTCAATTAAAATAGCAGTAGTTGAAGGTGATAATATCATTGAACGGATAGATGAGTTTTATCCTTCTAAAGCTAATTTTAAGAACATGGATACCGGAGATGAGTTTAAGGATATCTTAGAAAACATACAAAGTGCGAATATTTATTTGGGTGTGCCACCTTTATTAAAAGCTTTGGAAAGCGGAGCTGATTTAATATTGGCAGGCCGTGTAACCGATACTTCGGTAACCATGGCGCCAATGATCTATGAATTGGGCTGGAAACTGGATGATTGGGATAAATTGGCTGCAGGTTTGGTTGCCGGTCATATTATTGAATGTGGAGCTCAGTCAACAGGTGGTAATTTTACCGATTGGCAAAAAGTGAAGCGCTGGGATAATATGGGATATCCGATTGTTGAAATGAAGCAAAATGGTGAATTTACGGTATATAAACATGAGAACACGGGAGGTTTAATCAGTATTGACACCATTCGCGAGCAATTGGTATACGAAATGGGCAATCCGGCCCAATATATCAGTCCCGATGTTGTAGCCGATTTTAGTCAGTTGGAGTTAGAACAGCTTGGCGAGAATAGGGTATTAGTGAAGAATGCAAAGGGTCATCCATCTACACCATATCTGAAAGTGTCCATGGCATATGAAGATGGATACAAAGCAACAAGTTCTATTGTAATTAGTGGTGGAAAAGTTTTGAACAAAGCACAAGAGTTTGAAAAAATATTTTGGGAGCGTTTAAAACATACTTATTTAAAGAAAAACACTGAATTTGTGGGATACAATGCCTGTCACCAACATTTGGCTGAGGATATTGATCCCAATGAAATATTACTTCGATTATCTGTTTACGATAACGATGTTTCAAAAATCAAAGACTTTTCGATGAGTATTGCACCATTAATTTTGAGCGGACCTCCGGGAGTTGCCGTAACAGGTGGCAGGGCAAGAATGCAGCAGGTAATTACGTATTGGCCTACTTTAATCCCAAAAACTTGTATCTCATCAATTGTATATGTTTTAAATGAAGATGGAGAAATTAAAGAAACATCAGAAATACCTTCTGTTTTAGGAAATGAACAGGAATTAGTAACTGCACAATCATCGGATTTTTATCATGACAATGTAAAAAAGAAGAAAGCTGAAAAAATGTGTGCTGTCCCATTCAGGGAAATTTGTTTGGCCCGTTCAGGAGATAAAGGAGATACTGTAAATATTGGAGTATTGGCTCGATCGAAAGCAGTATATGAATTCTTAAAAGCAGAATTAACTTCGGAAAGAATTGCCGATATGTTTTTCGGCTTATCAAAAGGAAAAGTTACAAGATTCGAAATTGACAATTTAATGGCTTTGAATTTTCTGTTGGAGGAAGCTTTGGATGGTGGTGGAACAAAATCATTAATGATTGATGCTCAGGGTAAAACATTTGCATCAGCACTTTTGAATCAAGAAATTGTGGTTCCTGAAGATGTTTTAGGCTCGATATTCTCTGATTAATTCACAAAATAAATACGAGATAGGATTTGTGAAATCATTGATAGTTGCTAACTTAATATTTATGAATGGGGAAGTTTAAAGATTGAAGTGACAGGATTTATTCCTCATTCCGGGATTATTAATTACTAATTGAAATATATATGTTTCCATATTTGAATGATGAACATGATACGATAAGAAAGGCCGTTCGTGATTTTGCAGAGCGGGATATAAAACCATTGGCTCAGGAATTGGATGAGAAAGAGGAGTTTTCAATTGAATTGACTCGAAAAATGGGAGAAATGGGATTATTTGGCATGACACTTCCTGAAAAGTATGGCGGACATAAAACCGATTATTTATCTTATATAATTGCTGTTGAGGAGATTGCACGGGTTGATGGCTCGCACGCAGCAACACTTGCAGCTCACAATTCGCTTGGAATAGGGCCGTTGTATGAATTTGGCAGTGAAGAGCAAAAATTAAAATACTTGCCTGGACTTTGTTCCGGAAAAGAGTTGTGGGCCTTTGGATTGACTGAACCTGAGGCTGGTTCAGATTCCCGGGGATCAAAAACATTTGCTAAAGACAATGAAAATAACTGGGAGATTAACGGATCGAAAATCTTCATTACAAATGGATCAACTCCTTTGTGTTCGGGGGTTACAGTTCAGGCTGTAACAGCAATAAACGGTAAGGATAAAGAATTTACCACCTTTATTGTTGAAAAAGGAACACCGGGTTGGAAATCAAAAGCCATGCATGGCAAAATGATGTGGAGGGCTTCAGATACCTCGGAAATGTTCTTTGATTCTTGCTGCATACCAAAAGAAAATATGTTGGGCGAACGTGGTATGGGATCTAAGGTGATGTTAAAAACTTTGGATTCAGGAAGATTATCGATTGCAGCCATGGGACTCGGATGTGCTCAGGGCGCATATGAATTGGCTCTGGCTTATGCCAAAGAGAGAAAACAATTTGGAAAAGCATTGTCTAAATTTCAGGCTGTTTCGTTTAAATTAGCTGATATGGCTTTGAAAATTGAGTTAGCAAGAAACCTGTTGTATAAAGCATGCTGGTTGAAAGATACAGGGAAAGAATATGGAAAAGAGGCTGCTATGGCTAAATTGTATTGTTCAGAAATTGCAAAGGAAGTTGCCGACGAAGCTGTTCAAATTCACGGTGGATATGGTTTGATGAAAGAATATCCGGTAGAACGGTTTTATCGTGATCAACGTCTTCTTCAAATTGGAGAAGGAACATCTGAAATTCAAAGATTGGTCATTTCAAGATATATTGGATGTTGAGATGTATTACAATAGAATGCATGGAAAATAAATAAAAGTATAAGACAAACGGAAGAGACTGTTGTTTCTAATTTTAAGTTATATAACTACAAACACTATGAGTAGAGAACTGATACTTGCTTTAAATCCGCGAATGCAATTTACACGAATAGCAGTTTATCGGATGAACTCTCCGGTTTTTTTAAAGAAAATTAACCATAAGCCAGAGGAGATTGATGATTTTAAATGTTTTTGCGATCAAACAAAATTTCGGGCAAAAGTGATTATGGATGAGTTAAAGGCCAATGATATTGCTATTGATGAAATAAAAATTATTATTGGCAGAGGAGGACTTATCAAGCCGTTAAAATCTGGTGTTTATCGCGTTAATGAGGCCATGATTAAAGACCTCTCGAATTGTGAGTTTGGCAATGATGTTGTGAATCTTAGTGGATTACTCGCCTATACGATTTCAGAACAAATTGATGGTGCAGAAGCCTTTGTTGCCGACCCTGTTGTGGTTGATGAATTGGAAGATATAGCAAGAATAACAGGTCGTCCTGAGTTTAAAAAGCGTTCTATTTTTCATGCATTGGATCAGAAAACAAGTGCAAGAAGGTATGCTAAGAGCATTTATAAAAAATATGAAGAATTGAATCTGATAATTGCTCACTTAGGTGGAGGAATAAGCATTGGAGCTCATAAAAAGGGGAGAGTAATAGATTCAAATCAGGCATACGATGGTGATGGGCCGTTTTCACCGATTAGAAGTGGAAGTTTGCCAATGGGAGAGATGATTCAAATGTGCTTTTCAGGAAAATATACTCAGGAAGAGATGATGAAAATGCAGACAGGTGAAGGTGGTTTGTATGCTTATTTTAAAACTTACAGTGGATTTGATGTTTGTAAAATGAGGGATGCAGGTGATTCTAAAGCTACAGAGGTGTTATCAGCAATGGCTTATCAAGTTGCTAAGTCAATAGGTTCAATGTATCCTGTATTTGGTGATGAAGCTGTTGATGCGATTATTATTACAGGTGGTTTGGCTAAAGATGAAAGATTAGTGAAAGAAATAAGAACAAGGGTTGAAAAAATTGCTCCCGTTACTATTTATCCCGGAGCAGAAGTACTGAGTGCTCTTAGTGATTATGGTAGAATGATTTTACGAAATGAGACAGAAATATTAGATTACTAGAAGAATTTATTTTAATTTATAATCAATAAAAATCAGCTTTGGCTGATTTTTTTATGCTTCAAACGAAATTCAATCCTAGTTTTTGTTCAATTGCATACTATTAATAACCAGATAGCTAGAGTGTTGAATGTTTGACCGACAAAAATCGCCCATTAAATGATAAATGTCGATTTAAAAACCAAATTCCTCGTTTTTTAAACAAAACAAACCTCTTTCTTGTAGTTTATAAATCTCGCCAGCCATTTATTGATAAGGCATTTGCATTCATATATATTTAAAAAGTATAAGGAGATGCACTCTTTGTGCCAAAAAAGGAACTACTAAATTTAATCTTATATTTTTTATTATGAAAAAAACTCGCTTATTTTTTCAATTTGTAGGAATTGGTGTTTTCACCATTTCTCTGTTAATAGCTGGTTGTACAAAGGAAGGACCTATGGGACCTGCTGGTGCTGACGGAACTAATGGAACCAATGGAACTGATGGAAATTCAACATGTTTAGATTGTCATGCTACAGAAGTTAAATCTAATATTGAGGCTCAATTTGCAATGTCCGTTCATAGCAGTGGTATCAATGCTGTTGATTATGCTGGGGGACGCGCTTCTTGTGCACAATGTCACTCTCATCAGGGGTTTGTCCAATTCGCTAATACAGGTGAAGTTGCTGGTAATATTAGCAATCCTACGGCATGGGAATGTGCAACATGTCATGGTTTGCATGAGTCGTTTGGAGGCAGCGATTATGCTTTAAGACTTAAAGATCCAGTACATCCAATATTTGATCCTAGTATTACTATGGATTTAAATGGAAACTCAAATTTATGTGCAAATTGTCATCAGTCAAGAAGAGCTGAGCCTATTTTTGACGTGCCAGGAGAAACATACAAAATTACAAGTACTCATTACGGGCCTCATCATGGAGCACAGGCTAATGTAGTTGCTGGTGTTGGCTTTGCTGAAATTGAAGGTTCTGTAACTTATCCTGTGGCTGGATCTGCAACTCATTTAGCACAAGCTTCTTGTACCGGTTGTCATATGGCAGAATTTGATAATGATGAAGATCAAGGTGGACATACATATAATCCTTCTCTTTTAGCATGTAATACATGTCATGGTGTTGAAGAGGCAGATTTTAATTATGGAGGAGTACAATCAATTGTTGAAGGTCAACTTGAAACACTTAGAGACGAATTAATCCGTTTAGGTGTTGTGGTTTGGGTTGAAGCTGATGCAGCTTACGAACCAGTTGTTGGAACTTATCCTATGGTTCAGGCACGCGCATTCTTTAATTGGGCTGGATTAGAAGAAGATCGTAGTTTAGGAGTACACAATCCAAAATATGTGAAAGCTTTATTGCAAAATTCAATTGAAGCATTAGAAGCAGAGCCAACTCCAGGTATCTAATTTGCTTACAATATTAATAATAAAAGAAGTTGCTCATCTGAAAAGATTGAGCAACTTTTTTATGCAGCAAAAACGGTTGTAATTTAAGGAGAGATTTGCTCTGAAAGGATATTATAGACAAGAACCTAAATATAAAAGGGAAATAAAAAAACCGGGAATACCCCGGTTTTTTTATTTCTTAAATACTGCTATTATTAAGGTTTTATTTACTAGCTTCTTCTTTTACTTTAAATTTTAATTTTTCAAGAGCTTCTTTTAAATTTTTTTTATTGGTTACTTTGGTTTTATAGGTAACAGTCACTTGTTGCTTTTTGAAATCAATCTTTAAAGCTTTTACTCCTTTCTCATAAGGAATGTTTTTTTCAATTTTACTGGCACATCCCATACAATCCATTTCAACCTTGAAAATTACAGTATCAACTTTCTTCTCTTCTTTGCTATTTGCAAAAGTAGTACTTGTAAGCAAAACGAAACTTAAGGCCATTATGGATGTTCTAAGATTTCTTGTAATTTGTTTCATGTTTATTATTATTTGAACTGGTAAATATTTCTTTATTCAATTGTTAGGCGAACACCTAAATAAAATTTTCTTTCCTGAATCGGTCCCCAGATCATAGTAGCATCAAAGTGCTCTCCAAAAGGGTTTTCTGCTTCTATAATAGGATTCTTTTGAGTATAATTGCCAAGATTTTCTCCTCCAAAATACAATTCCCAAATGCGAAAACGTTTTGTGATTTGGGCGTTCATCAAAGCATAAGCCGGAGATTTTTCTCTTCGTTGAAAATCACTTGGATTTTCCTGAGTAGATGGAATTTTCATATCACCGTTAAACTGAGTGGTAAAATCAAATTGCCATTTGTTAAAGTTGGTTGCATATGACAAATTGATTAAACCTTTGTAACGATTCACGTATGGAACTTTTCTGAATTCATTATTAATATCCGCCTTAACATCCGAAAAGCGAATTCCAGTAGTAACATCAAAACGTTCTACAGGCTCAAATTTTAGTTCTATTTGAAAGTTGTTTGCCCATGATCGTCCATCCATATTGTAAAATTTAACTGAATTCAGATTGTTATCCAGATCAACAATTACCTGGTTACTGAATGTAGTTCTATAGCAATCAGCCGAAGCTGTAAAACTTTTTTCAAATAAATTGAAATCCTGAGTTAAGCTTAAGCCAAAGTTCCATGCTTTTTCCTGTTTTAAATTATCCTGGATATAAAAAGACCTGCTTGAAGCTAGCAGAAAGCTGTTTTCAGCAATTGGATTAGAGGTTCTTCTGCCACTGCCACTTGCCATGCGAATTGTTGATGTAGGAGTAAATTGATATCTGAAATGAACTCGTGGAGTTACAAAATCACCAAAAATATTGTGATTGTCATACCGCAAGCCTGTTTGCAAAGTGATTTTGTCATTAGGGAGCCATGAGTACTCTACATAAGCACCTGCAACTTTTTTGGTTTGGTTAGTACCAAGATTGTCTCCAGATAAATAATCTTTGAAGTCATCGTAAACATACGATAAGCCGGCAGTGTATTTGTGTTTCAAATTCCCAATATAAGATTGAAAAAGCAAATTGGCATAAAAATATTTCTGATCCGCATCGTAATTTCTTAATCCGTAAAATGATTTTTGCTCGTGCGCGGCAAAATTAGTGATCAATGCAATGCTCTTATTGCCATCTTTTGGAAACATGTATCCCATTTTTGCAAATGCTTCATATCTGCGTGTGTCAATATTAATTCGGTAGGCATTGCTGAGATCATTAGGTTGATTTGTATTATATCCTTTTTGACCACCAGTTCGTTGTTCATCAATGAATTTAATGCCAAATTGGGCTTTCAGATTTTTACCGGCGTCCCAATTCCAACGGTTCACAAAATTGTATTGTGACACCATTGGATCGTCTAAAAAATGATCATGGTTCATATCTATTTCCCGATCATTATCTTGAACATGGGCGAGGATAGAAGTTGATAATTTTGGCGAAAACTTAACGGAAGTAATTGCATTAACCTCAGTCATTCCCATACTGTTGGCATAAGTGTTTAGATAGAATTTTGGCGATTTTTGTGGTTTCAGATATTCTATATTGATTTGACCGGTTATGGACTCATATCCATTAATAACAGATCCAACTCCTTTAGAAACCTGTATGGATTCCATCCAAGGTCCGGGAACATACACCATGCCGTAAACAGATGCCAATCCCTTAAAATTTGGATTTTTTTCAGTCATCATTTCGATATATTTCCCGGTAAGTCCAAGCAGCTTAATTGATTTCGCACCTGTCGCGGCATCGGCGTACGAAACATCAACCGAAGCATTTGTTTCAAAGCTTTCGGAAAGATTGCAGCAAGCTGCTTTACACAGTTCAGCACCTGTTATATTTTGCGACTGTATCGGGTTTTCCCGATCTGTAACAGTTCCCAATTTACGCTTCGAAATTACAACTTCGTTTAGTGCAATATTAGGAATAAGTTCTACGATGATTTCTTTTGTGCCAATTTGTTCAAGAGTTATTTCTTTTGTTTCATAACCAACAAATTGTATCACCAGTGTTTTGGATTTCGTACTTGAATTTAAAGTGAAAATACCATCAGCGTTTGCGGCTGTGCCAATTGTTGTGTTTTTCCAAAATATCGAAGCTCCGGCTAATGGGATAATTTCTCCGGAAACAGGTTTTTCAATTATTTTTCCTTTGATATCTTCAGCAATTGAGAAAATTGGAAGCAGAGATAGGATTATTGTTAGAATTCTAATCTTCATATGAAATAAATAAACACAATAGATAAGTAAAGTCTTATATTGAGACTTTTGATCTAAAGAGTAGTTAAATAAGTGATTATTTTTGGTACTGAAATTTACAAGATCTCTTATGGATAAGAAATCATGGTATTAAATGAAGCAGAAATGGTAGGAAATCAACAAATAAAGCAACACAACACCTCTGGTTTTATGCGCTTGTTTCTGTCTGAATTACTGTCTTCAAATTCATGAAGATACCTTTCAGGTGCAAAAATTATTTGTGAGTTTATTGTTTGCGATGTGAAAAGTACTGTTTCTGAGGCAATCGGAGCCTTGTTTGCTTTTGTAATTACAGTTGTTGGGTTTGTTTTCAGATAAACTAAATCAAAATCACAACATACATTGTGATCTGAATGCACGATATACGTATTTGTTGATTTTTTATTTTCCTTGCAACAACAATTGGTACAAGAAGTATCAGAATTTATTGAGATTGACATCTCGGAATAATCGCAGGTTGGGCAACTGTGCTTTAAAAGATGAATACCGCAAAATCCTGCAAGGTAGAATACCAGCAGAACAATAGATATGATATTTTTTATTCGTTGCAGCATCTTTAAATAGACAGCTTTATTTGTTTTTTGTTATTGGTAAGACAATTATTATTCTAAATAGGGTGAAGCGTGATTGCAATTTTTTTGCTGTTTTTATATGAATACGTAAAAATAGTAATGATTTCTAATTGTTTTTTTATTTTTTGTCAAAATAAAAACCGAATCCAATGGATCCGGTTTGTTATTTAAGATGGGGCTGTTAATGCCAACCCGTTATCATGCTTTTAAAATTACTGCTAATAGAACTTCCTATTGTACAAACATACAAATGTATAAACAGAAAAAGAGATAAAACAAAACCGATAATCACATGTACTATCGCCGTAATTAATAAACCGCTGAATCCAAATATTTGAGGAATAATGATTTCAGGAAATAACATTGCCGTGCCACTTGCTATAATAATAGGAAATCCAACATACATAGCGGTTGAGTAAATGAAACGTTGCATTGGATTAAATTTATTTTCAGCCGATATCGGATAGGGAGAATCCTGCTTTTTAAACATTCCAAAAAGGTAGTATACCGATTGGTTGTAGATTCGGGTCAGTAAGCCTTTGGTTTTCATTTTGTATTGTTTTCCATTTGATGTAAACAGATTTCCAAAAATAAAAAGAAGGTAATTAAGACTTATCAGTATGCCGCAAAGGTTATGGAACTCAACAGATCGTTCAAAGGAAATCAACAGAGGATTCTCAGGATTTGAATATTGCATACTAACTCCCGTAACCAAAAGAGTAATAAAAAGGATTGCATTCATCCAGTGCCAGATACGAATCCAAATTGGATATAAATAAAGTTTTTCGCTAGCCATATTATTTACGTTTAAAGATTCTGAAAATGGTGTGAATGAAAATTCCAGATAGCACCAACCCAAAAATAATTACACTTAATATATTCAAATACTTATTACGGTTCGCACCTATAACGTACGATTCATTTATAATTACCGCGTTAATGAAACCGTTGCTTTTGCGTGATTCCATACTTTTGTACTTATACAGACTAGCCATTAAGCGTGAGTTTTCAGAATGACATTTAGTACATTCCCGAATAGCATTCTCTTTTGGCATAACAACGTGGCTTATCAGCAGGCTGTCATTTAGTTGTGTATGACACTCGATGCATCTAACATTCTTAAAATGAAGCTCTTGATTTGGCAGCCAGTCGTGTGTCTTAAGAATATTGATGTTTTCCCTTTCGGTGAGTAATTCAAATTGACTTATATCAGCATGACATTTTAAACAAATATTATTGTCGTAAGTAACTGTTTCTGAAATTTTCCCACCTTTACTTGCCTGTGTTTTGTAGGAGTGTGGATTGTGGCAGCTCCAGCAGTTGAAGGCATCAGGTGCCCGATTGTAATGCATACTCTCATTAAAAGCAACTTCAATCTCATCAAAATGAAATTTAGCATACTCAGGATCACCGCCATGGCAATCATTACATGCGTACATTAGTCCCATTCTCAAATTGCCATCATGAGGGAATGTTTGATATTCAGGCGAATGGCAATCAGTACAATCAAACATTCCATGATTGGATTGCACATAAGCGATGGTATCAATTACTCTATTGTCACACATTGCTTCTTTTATCTCAATGCCAAAATCTTCATTCATATATTTGAATGTGTGATTTCCATGGCATTTAAGGCATTTTTGGTTTTTGTCGTTGCCAGACTGATTTTCTTCATTTGTTTCCTGCCCGAAACCAAAAGAAACAGTGCAAAGGAAACTAACAATCAGAATAATATGTTTAAAATTGCTTAGGTTCATGCTCAAGTTATTAAGTGTTGCAATTTGGCTTTATTAAATTTTCAGAAAAAAAGGGTATAAAAATTATACCCCTTTTTAATGTCTGAATATCGATTACTTTTTAAATGTACGCATGTAGTTTACAAGAGCCCATCGATCTTTTTTGCTTGGAATTTTAGTTTCATAGTTAGGCATTTCATCTCTTCCGAAAATAGCTTTGTACATCATTTCGCCATCAGTTTGAGCTTGAAAATCAGAATCTGAAAAATCACCAGGGAAGGTTTTAAGACGAGCTGCTTTTGGTCCGTCTCCTAATCCTGCATTACCATGGCATGAACGACAATGTTTCATGTAAACCATTTTTCCTGTGTTCACACTGGCTTTATCATTAGCTAATGGGTTTTCCATGCTTTTATATTCTGCAGGTACTTCCCAGGCTTCAGCTTTTTTTTGTTGTGCAGTAAATGCAAATCCTACCACCGCAATTGCAATAAGGATAAAAAATTTCATCTTTTTCATAAGTAACTTTTTTTAATTAAGAGAATTAACTAGAACCTTACTAAGATATTAAATCCTACAAGAAAGTCGCCGTCTCCAATTTTATTTTTATTGTATAAAATGTTCCTTTGTGGAGTAATTCCCTCATAGTTCGACATAAACACCTGGAACACGTGAGTACTAGTACCAATTTCCATACCAAAAGTTAAATTGGCTTCAGGATCGGTTTGATCTGAATTGGTAAATTCTCTCATATCATCAATGTTTAATGGCTGATCATATTCAAAAAATACAGACATCGAAGGTGTTACTTTAGCTCTACCAGAAAGGGTAATTGCTACCTTGTCATGTTCAACTAAAGAATCTGTTTTATTAAAATGCGTAAAACTTGGAGCTAATTGCAACGAGATATTCTCATTAAATTTGTGTGCTACTATTAACTGAGAAAAATATCCCAATCTATCTGAGAATGCATAGTCATTACCAAAAACTACTTCATCTTGAGAGTTAATTGATAGATTTCCATACAATGCTACAGAAACAGGAATTGAATTCGATTCTGTTTGTGTGAAAAGTCTGTATTTTCCATGAAATTCCTGCAGTTTAAATTCTTTAGTATATCCGTAACCCAACATGAATTTTTCGGTAACACCATAATTTATTCCCATGCGAATGTTTGAGGTGGCATAAATACCAAAAACATCTTCCAATCCATTTTCGATTAATCCAAAACGGTGTTGAATATGTAATTCAAATTCGCCGGCAAATGGAGTTACTGTAGTTTGAGTTTCTCCAAGAAGTCCAGACTCAAAAGTACCGGTAACAGGATCGTTTGCAAATTCATCTTCTTGAGCAAAGCAATTTTGTGATGCACTCAAGACGATAGCAAGAAACAAGAAGAAAGGGAACATCCATGAAAAAGTCATTTTCATAAATTTTTGAATTGAATATTTAGATCTTATCATAGTGTATAGTTTTAATTGTCGTTGGCACCTCGGGTTATCCACTCAAGAATTAATTGTTTTTCAGTTAATGAAGCTCGGGTACTGTGAGATCCTGATTGTAATTTTGTATACAATTCGCTGGAGCCTGGAAGATCAACATTTATATAACCTCCGGTAGTTAATGCATTAAATGCATTGGATGCTCTTAGATCCGGATTAATTCCACCATCATGACAGCTAATGCAATTGGAAGTGAATATGGGTACGATATCCGTACTAAAGGAGATTTCCTGGTCAGGTGGTATAACGATTTGATCCACTTCAATGGTATCGTATTCGCACGAAACAAAACACAGAGTTGTCAGGAAAACCAGTAAAAGACTTACTAAGTTGTTCTTTTGCATAGTATTGAGGTTTTTAAATTTAAGTACTAATTAGTGATAGCAAGGATTTAACCTTATCCAATAAAGATAAATATTTGTCTTTAGCGCGATTGTATTGTTACGCCGAGATTTATTTTATGAAAAAAAGGAATTTGTCTAATACAAATCGACATTTATCAGTCTTTTACTAGGCTTATATCAGTCTTTTTTTTTATATTTAATAGTTGTTAAAAAAATTTAAAAAATATGCAAGTGTGCTAAGAAGCATTTTTTATTAGAAATTCACTATTTGTTTTTGTAAAATTTTCAAATAGATTTGACGGCTGACTACTAATTTGTACCCTATATCTCTAAACTACTATGGCTAAATTCTCAAAATCGGATAATTGCAAAAATTGCCTTGATTGCAATATGCGCATCCCGATGTTAAGTACTCTTTCCCGCCCGGAACTAATTGAATTGAATGAAAACAGGTTTGAAGTAAAGTTTAAGGCTGGAGAAACAATATTTAAACAAGGAACTTCTGCAACTCATCTATTAATTTTGACAACAGGTTTGGCAAAATTATACGTGGAAGGTGTTCAGGATAAACAGTTGATAATTAGAATAATTAGACCTTGGGAAATCATTGGGCAGGCATCTTTGTATTTTGATAACAGACATCATTATTCGATTGCCGCACTTGATAATACTACTGCTTGTTTTATTGAAATAAATGCTTTTAAAAAAGCCATTCAATCAAATCCACTATTTGCCGAGGAATTCATTAAGAATTGCACGCAAAAAGGAATCTTTTCTTTTGAAAAAATGGTGAGTTTATCGCAAAAACAAATGCACGGTCGCATAGCCGACGGACTTATTTATCTTTCGGGCAAAGTGTATGAAGCCCTGAACTTTGATTTACATCTTTCAAGGCAAGATGTTGCAGATCTGACAGGCATGTCGAAGGATAGTGCGATTAGAATTCTAAAAGAATTTCATAATGAAGGTATTATTGAATTGGATGGCAGGAAGTTAAAAATATTAAATTACGGACAGCTGGAACGAATTAGCGAAACTGGTTGAAAAATATAATAGAACGGGAGGAAATATCCTCTCGTTTTTATTTTATAAGAAGTTCATCAAGATTTCGTTCAATTACTTTTTTATTCAGATTTTTGCCAATTATTACAATTTTATTTTCTTTTAATTCACCTTCTTCCCAAACTTTTCCAACAGTGGCTTGTATTTGAGTATGTACGGATTGAAGAATAATTCGTTTGTTAATTCCTTTTAAAAATAGAATTCCTTTAATTCGGTAAATACTATCCTGATTAAATTTAAGAAATGCGTCTAACCACATGCCTAATTTCATTTGATCCATTGGAGTTGATGAAGTGTAACACATGCTTTCAATTTTATGTGTTGTTTTGTTCGCGGTATTTGAATTTGCTTCAAGTCCTAATACAAATTGGAAAACCTTAGCTGGATCATAAGAGAATGAATCAAGTAAATTTTTGTTTGCCGGTTTTGCAAATACGCATTCTTCAATTCGGGCAAACTTGTTAATCTTTTCAATTTCCGTTTTAATCGCACCTGTTTTTTCACGACCAGCTGCATCTGTTTTATTTATTAATATCTGATCTGATATTGCTATTTGCTTAGTTAGAACAGTTTCCTTCTCCAATAGATTAAATGCATTTTCAGCATCAACCAAACAAATTACTGCGTCCAATTCAAATTCTTTTTTTATGAACGGATCGGTAATAAATGAAGCTAAAATACTACCCGGATCCGCAATTCCGGTAGTTTCTATAAGCAGGTGATTGAATTGATGATTTGATTGAATCAGATTTTTTAAAACGACATACAATTCATCATTCAAACTGCAGCAAATACAACCATTACTTAATTCAAAAATGTTTTCGTTTTTAACGTTGGCAACTAACTCGGAATCAATGTTTACTTCACCAAATTCATTTTCGATAACGGCGAATTTTTTATTAGGATAGCTCGATATTAAGTGATTAAGCAGACTGGTTTTTCCTGCACCTAAGAAACCGGTAATTACAGTAACTGGAATTTTTGACATAATCATATTCATTTAAAACTTTTCCCAGTGAACAATTTCATTTAATGATTTTCTTTTCTTTTGAGGTGGTATCCTGTCCGATGGATATCCTAAGGATAGAATCGCAACAGGCTCAATATAATCAGGCAGATTAAAAAAATCAATGCATTTCTGAACGTGAAAATTACAGATCCAACAAGTTCCCAAGCCAAGTTCTGTTGCCTGAAGAGTCATGTGATCGATAGCAATTGCAACATCAATATCACAATGATCTTTGCCGTCTTCACTTCTTTTCCATGATTGAGAGTGATCGCCACAAATCACGATATAAACAGGAGCTTCATTAAACCATTCACGATGATAAATTTCAGAGAATTTTCTGTGATTCTCAGGTTCACGAATTAGAATAAAATGCCAAGGCTGATTGTTCACTGCTGAAGGCGCAATTTGTCCGGCTTCTAATATTTTAATTAATTTTTCATGCTCTATCTCTTTCGGTTGATAGGAGCGGACTGAATATCTTTTCTGGATAAGTTCTTTAAAATTCATTTCAACATTTATTGGTGCCTGCTGCAATATTTTCCACAAAAATGTGAAATTAATAAGACATGATGCTTATGATTTTTCATTTTGTTTGGCATGTTTGTTTTGTCTGTGCCATTCATAACATTTTTGTACCTTTGGCAATCAATTTTTAGAGGAGAATATCGATGACGCAAGAGCTTAAAAAAAATATCATGTTCCAATATCTGATGTTGTTGGTAATAGCTGCCACGGCGGGACATCAGGGATGGAGAACCTTATTTAACAATTTCGCGGTAGAGGAAGTTGGAATTAATGGATTTCAGGTTGGAGTTATTCAATCGGTAAGGGAAATACCTGGTTTTCTGGCTCTTTTGGTTGTGTATCTGTTACTAGTGATCAAAGAACATCGTTTGTCGGCATTAGCGGTTTTATTTGTTGGTTTGGGAGTTGCTTTAACCGGCTTTTTTCCTTCGTTTTTAGGTTTAATAATTACAACAGTTATCATGTCTGTTGGATTTCATTATTTCGAGACAACAAATAAATCTTTAACACTTCAGTATTTTACGATTGAGCAGGCACCTGTTGTATTTGCTAAGCAAAGAAGTTGGTCAGCCATAGCAAATATTAGTATGGGTGCTTTTGTTTATGCAATTGCGCATTTTATTTCACTGCAAGCAAGCTTTATTTTAATTGGTGCGGTTGTTTTTTGTCTTGGCATTTGGGCATTTTTCTGGGATCCGGCAGATAAAAATATTCCACTTCAAAATAAGGGGATGGTTGTAAGAAAAAGATACTGGCTTTTTTATGTTTTGAATTTTTTGAGTGGTGCCCGTCGTCAGATTTTTGTTGTGTTTGCTGTTTTTATGCTGGTGCAAAAGTATTATTATACCGTTCAGGATGTAGCAATTCTATTTGTAATGAATAACGTTATAGCCTATTTTGTTTCACCCATGATTGCAAAAGGAATCAATCGATACGGAGAACGAAAAATGTTATCACTGGAATATATTGGATTGGTTTTCGTCTTTTTAGGGTATGCTTATATTGAAAATGCTCTTATTGTAGCCGGATTATATATTTTGGATCATATCTTTTTCGGTTTTTCAATGGGAATCAATACGTATTTTCAGAAAACAGGTGATGCAAAAGATATTGCGCCATCAATGGCGGTGGGTTTTACGATTAATCACATATCTGCAGTAGTTATACCTGTTGTTGGAGGTTTGTTGTGGATGGTAAACTGGAGAATTCCGTTTGTATTTGGCGCCATCCTTTGTCTTGTATCACTTGGATTTGTTCAAAAAATAAGAACAAATACTAAAATTTAATTATGAAAGAAAAAGAAAAAATATATCAGTCTCTGATTGAGATGTACAATCATGGGATTCAATCGAAAGACCAAAAAAAAATTCGTGAATTCTTAAATGACAATTCTGTTGATCTTCTAAAAGAAGAAGCTCGGTTTTATTTGGAAATTCTTCAATTACGTGCGGCTTCATTTTCTTTGTTTGGAGAATTAAATGAGGCCGGAGAAGAGTATCGTAAGGGATATTCATCTTGTTCTACAAGTGGGAAGTGGGTTTATGGTCTGAATTGGGCTTTGCAGTTTATGGCAGAATTTTCGTTTAAGCGCGGTAAGGAGAAAATTCACGAATCAATGAACAATGGAATTAAAGTTCTGGATCAGGCGCTAATTGATTTGCCGTTCGATAAATACCGCGACTTTTATTGTTTGTGTCTTTCAAATGTGAAAGCATTTATGCTTTTAAATTCTGATAGAAGAGAAGAAGGATTAGGAGTTTATGCCGATTGTAAATTTATTCCTGTTCCTATTCCGGAATACAATGATAAGGAATCTTTACAGGTACTTTTTGCTCATTTCACAAAGGGGATTGCCGTAGCCATTGAATTGAAAAATTATGATCTATTAATGAATCTGATGAAGGTAATCTCTATCGATGATCAAACCTTACAATCTGAAGGAAGTTTATTCCGGATTTTCTACGAAACACTGGTAAGTGCTTTCGATATGCGTGCTGAATTTATAACAGAGTTTAATGCGATGTTTAAAATAAAGGAAGTTTTAGAAAACACAACTCCTCATTTTGCTAAGTTTTTAGGTTTGATCGGGGAACAGGATTTGGATAAATTGGATCTGTTTTTTAAGGAATCTTATAGTTAGTTTTTGATGGCGAATAATTGTTTTTGTGGCAATAACATAGCATACAATGTGTGTTGTGGTGCAATTCATTCCGGCAAAAGAAAAGCGGTTACGGCAGAAGATCTAATGCGCAGCAGGTATTCTGCTTTTGTTCTTGCTGATGTTGATTACATTTTAGCTACTTATTCATCTGAAACATGTCCTTCCGATCAGAAAAAGGAGATTCTCGAATGGACTCAGTCCGTTGAGTGGCTTGGATTGAAAGTGATTCACACCGAGAAAGGAAAAGAATTTGATTCAGTTGGATGGGTAGAATTTCAGGCCGGTTTTATAGAAAAAGGACAGAAGCAAATTATGCACGAAAAATCCTTTTTCCATAAGGAGAGTGGAGTTTGGGTTTATGTTTCCGGTGAATATCCAAAGCTTAATAAGGAGGGAAAAGAGAATTTACCAAATAGAAATGATCTGTGTTTTTGTGGAAGTGGCAAAAAGTTTAAAAAGTGTTGTTTAAAATAACAATGAAATAATAAAATGGCTGTTTCCAATAAAACAGCCATTTCCATTTAAATATATTTCTAATTCTTTCCCATATTCTTCAGTACAGAAAAAGTTTTATCGATATCAGTATCATTTACAACAAGAGTAAATTCATTTGTAGTTGAGATTACTTCACGAATGTTGATGCCGGCCCATGCGATGTTCTTAAGTATAAAATAGTAAAAGCCAAGCTGTTGACTGTTTGTTGAAGGTAATTTTAATGTAACAGATGATAAATCTTCGCTTTTACTTACGAGCATTTCAGTATTAAATACTTGTTCTACTTTTTCTCTTAAAGTATTGCTTACAACTAAATTGGATTCGAAAACCCCCTGAACCATGGTGTAGAAAAATTCTTGATTCGGACCAATAGATTTTAACAATTCTGTGTGTTTTTCAATCAGGGTATTTGAGTTTTTATAAGTGAAATCGACTAATTGTGAGCGAACAATAATATCACCTACATTGGTAATAACTTCCTTTAAACCTGGATTGATTTTTACTTCCAGACTTGGAGCTAATCTGTTCAGTGCCATGATGATTGCGCCGAGTTTAACCGGCTTTTTTACGCTCTGTTCAACCTGATCCTGAATTTTACGCGCCAATGACGAAATGTTTATTAAACCATCTACCAAAGCTTCTGCCAAAAAGGGTTGTGAGCTAACTATTTTTTCTACAACTTGTGGAATTGTTATCATGAATTGAAGTTTGTGTTGAAAAACTACACAAAGATGTTCAAAAATTAACAGAATGTAGAATTAATGAATAAATTTTCTAAAAATTTCGTTCATTTTATTGTAGAATCTATATTTGCAGCCGTTAACAAAATCTTGCGGATGTCTGCAAGTAATAATCAAGGAGTATATATAAATGAGAAAAGCTTGGCAAGGATCTATTGTTGCTATTGTAACACCTTTTAATATTGATGGCAGTATTGATTATACTGCATTTGATAGTTTGATTGATTTTCATTTGAAAAATGAAACTGACGGAATTGTAGTTTGCGGAACCACTGGGGAAGCTGCTACGCTTACTAAAAAGGAGTATGCGGAATTAATTAAATATACAGTTGAAAAGGTAAACAAACAAATTCCAGTGATAGCCGGTTCCGGGACAAATTCAACATCAGAAGCAATTGAAAATTCCTGCCTGGCTGAATCTCTTGGTGTTGATGCAATTTTGGTTGTTTCGCCTTATTACAACAAACCAACAAGAAATGGTTTAAAAGATTATTTTTCTCAAATTTCCAAGGCAGTTACAGTTCCAATTATTCTGTATAATGTTCCTGGAAGAACTGCTGGCAACATTCCTGCTGATTTGGTTGTAGAATTAGCAGTGGAATTTGAGAATATTGTGGGTATCAAAGAGGCATCTGGGAACTTAGAGCAAATGGCCTGTATTTTGAAAGATAAACCATCTGATTTTATGGTCTTTTCTGGAGATGATGCTTTGGCTTTTCAAGCTGTTTGCATGGGAGCAGATGGTGTTATTTCAGTTGTTGCCAATTTAATCCCTAAGGAGTTTCATAATTTAATGGCGGCAGCCTCTAAAGGCGATTTGACTAAATCGAAAGAAATTTATTTTAAATATCTGAGATTAATTCAATTGTGTTTTATCGAGTCGAATCCAATACCTGTAAAAACAGGTTTGGCAATAATGGATAAGTTAAGCGAAGAGTTTAGATCACCTATGTCCAGAATGATGGACGAAAACAGAATTTTATTAGTAAATGAAATGACCAAACTGAAAATGGTTTAAACACTTAAAGTTATAAATTGAATATAGAGCCACTTTTTAAGTGGCTTTGTTGTTTTGGGGAATGTAAGTGTGGCTTTTTAATTTAATTTGCTCTTTTACAGCTCAATAGCTTTGTTGTGATAGAGTTGTTAATTTCATTTAATTAGGAAAAACAGCTTTGTTTTTAAAATTCACAATGATAAATTGAAACCAATCAGACGATAATAAGTACAAGTGTTTAGAATAACAGTGTTTTTCAATAAAGTGAAGATTGCCTGATTTGGAATTCATTTGACTGAAATTCTTATCGAATGTAATTATGTATTTTAATAAATTGTTGATGAAATGCTCTGATAATTACAATGAAAACTGTCATCCTGTTAATAAATTTAGTTGCTGTAAAATGATTTAAAGGAAGTTTACCAAATATGAATAAAGATTTACTCTTTGCCTTAATTCAAAATCCTTACTTAATTCCCGGTATTTATAATTATTGTGACGGCTGGTGTGAAAGATGCAGTTTCACTGGTAATTGTCTTAATTATAAAATGATGGAAGAGGGGGTTCCTGATATAGATACTTCCAATAAAGATGCTTCTTCTGCAATGGATAATTTGGATGAGATGTTTCAGTTAAGTATGGAGTTGCTGAAACAGGCTGCAAAGGATTTGGGAATGGAAATGCCTGAACAGGCTGAAAATTTTGATTCTGTAGAAGAGGAGAAAAAAGATGATTTGATATTTAAAGGCCAAATAATGAGACAGGCTGATAAATATTCTGAATTAGTAGACAACTGGTTTGCCGAATTTGAAGCACTTCTTTTTATTGGAAGTATTAGCCTAAAAGAGTTACTGGACTATAAGGATGAAGAGGAGATGAGCGAAATTGAAAAAACAGTCTTTAATTCTTATGAGATAATTCGCTGGTATCAATTTATTATTCCGAGCAAGCTCTTTCGCTCGCTTAGGAGTAAGATAAATACAGAAGAAACAGGAAATGAATTTTACAAACATGATAGTATTGCATCAGGCAAAGTGGCATTGCTGTCTATTGATGAATCTATTGAGGCCTGGACTTGTTTTATGCAGAAATTTCCCGAAACAGAAGATAGAATGCTGCCATTGTTGCTGATTCTATCCGGTTTACGAACTATAGTCGAGAAGGTATTCCCCGAATCCAGAGATTTTATAAGACCTGGTTTCGATATCTAATCAATCCACAGTTGATAGAATCATACGTTTAAACCGTTTCACCTTATTCAAATGAATTTTAGAAGATAGTTTTTGTTCCCAATAGGGAAGCATATCACACAAAAAAAAAAGTCGGTAACCAGCCGACTTTTTCTATTCACTTTAAACCCTAATCTACTATATGAAAAAACTACTTTTTGTTCTTTTGTACATTACAAATGTATGCATGAATCAAGTTAATTGGTCTAAACAAGTGTTAAAGAAGATTAAATCTTTAATTTAACCTGATTTTAAGATTAAATCCATTGGATTCTTAGTCCAGATTGTTTGATTTTAAACCAGCATTTAAAGTTTGTTTGTTATTTTTGTTAAAATTCTAAAATTCTTTAAATTGAATATTACCATGGTTACAGAATACTCATTATGGTGGGTATTGCCCTTTACTTTAGTTTCTTTCTTACTTATTGTTTTGGTTTATTTTTTCAAAAAACCATATCATAAGAATCTTTCCCTTCCTAAAATTTACATTTTAGCTTTTTTGAGGGGGCTTTCCATTTTATTACTTCTGATATTACTTTTGGAACCGAAAATTAAATATTCTTCAAAAAAAATTGAAAAACCATTATTAATTTTTGCTCAGGACAACTCAAAGTCTCTCAAATTAAATAATGATTCTTTATTTTATATGAATGAATATTCTTCTGAAATAGAAAAGTTTCTTGAGACTTTGAATCCTGAATTTGAGATAAAGAAAATTAGTTTTGGAAGTAAAGTAGCAGAACTATCTACTTATAATTATTCTGAGACGAATACAAACTTTTCGGATTTGTTTGAATTTTTGAAGAACAATTATGGAAATTTGGATAATGTTCAGGTTATTCTTGCCAGCGATGGACTTTACAATAAAGGAGGTAATCCCAGATATGATGTACAAGGATTAAATTTTCCCATTCATACGTTACAATTAGGGGATACTGCGCGTATTGAGGATGTTTCAGTTATATCAGTTAAAACAAATAAATTAGGTTTTGTAAAAAGTAAATTGCCGGTTAGAATTGGCGTTAAAGCAAGCAATTTAGATTCGGAATTAGTACAATTGAAAATTTACAGTGGTTCGGCGATATTGATTGATGATGAAATTCAGATTAATAGCAATTCATTTTTTATCGAAAAAGATTTTTTTATTTCCCCGGAAAAGGCAGGTTTGCAAAAGTTTAGGGTTGAAGTGATTGCAAAAATAAAGGAAAGTTCCAAGAGTAATAACCAATACGAGTTTGTGGTTGATGTATTGGATAATCAGAGGAAAATAGCAATTTGTTTTGATAAATATCATCCAGATATCGCAGCAATTCAATCTGCGATAAATGAGAATTTAAATTTTACTGTTGAGTTAATTAATCTTACCCAGAAACAAGCCGGTCTGGAGAAATACAATCTGCTGGTTTTGTATCAAATTCCATCTCATCTCAATTCGTATTCAGGTTTTTTTCAGCAAATTCAACAAAAGGAAATTCCTATTCTAATGGTTGTTGGAGGTAATTCGGATATTGAAGCTTTAAATAAGTTGAATTTGGGTGTGAATTTGTTGAGAAATGAAGGTTTATTTTCCGAGTCGGGTTTTGTAGGCGATGAAACTTTTAACTTATTTGATTTAAAGAAATCGAAGGTGGAAACTTTAGAAAAAATGCCACCCTTGTTATCTCCTTTAGTGAATTGTGAATTTACGTCTGAGCATCATATTGTTGGATATCAGAGTATTAAATCAATACAAACTGAAAAGCCTCAAATTGCATTTTCGTATGCTGATAATCAGAAGATAGCGTGGGTTTTTGGTGAGGGAATCTGGCGATGGAAATTGCACTTGGCTCGAATGAATGATTCTCCCGAAGTGTTTTTTGATTTGATTAATAAAATGGTACAGTATCTATCTTTGAATATTAATCGTAATCAATTGGTGGTTAATTATTCCAAAAACATCTTAGAAGGAGATGAAATTGTGTTTGATACTGAGATATACAATAAAAGTTACGAGCTGGTTAATCAAGCGAATTTGGATTTTACCTTGATAAATCAAAAAGGAAAGTCTTTCAATTATAATTTCGAAAAGCGCTCAGATAAATATCAATTAAGAATAGGCTCTTTGCCAAAAGGCAATTATTCATTTGTTGTTAAAACCCACGATAGTGAAAATGTTTTGGAGCAAACGGGACAGTTTATTGTTAGTTTAAATAGTAATGAAGCTAAAAATTTACAGGCCGATCATAAAATACTTTCACAAATTTCAAGTTTAACAGGAGGTACGGTTTTTAGACTTCACGAACAATCAGAGATGCGAACCAACATTAGAAAAAATGAGCATTCAAAATCTATTTTATCAGAGGAAACGAAATATGGTAATTTAGCTGAAATGTTATTTTTATTGATTATAATTATCATATTAATGATATTGGAATGGTTTTTGCGAAAGTATTGGCTTGGGATTTAAATCTGAAACGATGAAAATCAAACGAATTAATTTTAATCAGCAGTAAAATATATGAAAAGGATATTTATAATTGTCACCTCATTATTTTTGTTATCATCTTGTCAAACTCTTTCGTTGTACAGTTTTCAAGGACTTAATGCACCAAAAGTTTTAATTCCTGCTGATGTAAAAACAATAGGCTTTGTTGATAGAAATACCAGTTTTAAGATTGATACTGTGAGTCAATATTATCTTGTAAACAGTAATCTTTTAACAGATACAACAGATTATTCTACAGATATTTCCATGAATTGCTATTTGGGTTTTACAGAGAACTTATCGGAGTATTTAGTTATGGATACTATTCCATTTATTCAGTTGGGTAAAAAGGAAATTTCAGGTGACAGAGATTATACACCAATGAAATGGGAACAGGTTGATAGCATCTGTGAGAGTAATGGATCCGATATTTTAATATGTCTTGAGGATATACAGTTATACAATAAATATACAGTATTCGAAGATGTGCTGATTTATGGAATTACCGATGCTAATTATTATGCTGTTTGGAGGATTTATGATCCTTTAAATAAAACATTTCTTGATGAGCAAATCGTGATTGATAGTTTGTTTTCGGAAGTTACATCACCGTCGTACACACGATTAATAGAGGAAGAATTGCCAAAAAGAAAAGATCTTTTTAAGGATGTTTCTTATCAGATTGGCAATCAATATGCAGACATGCTTTCACCTAAATGGATTGATATAAACAGAAAGTATTTTACTTCCGGAGATGATCGTTTAGCCATTTCAAAATACTATATTGATAATGGAGATTGGGAGACTCCAATTACGCTGTGGACTGAGATTTCAGAGGAGAAAGATGATAAACTTGCAGGAAGAGCTTCTTATAATTTAGCCATAGCTTATGAAATTAAAGAAGATTATAAGCAGGCAAATCATTGGATTCGAAAATCAATTTCTCATTATAAAACATTAAAGTCTTTGCCATCCGAATTTAAATTAGTTAAGGCATACACATTAGAACTTCTGGAGAGAACCAAAAACAAAGAGAAATTGGATCTTTTTTTTGGAGAGTAATTTTATTTTAAAAAATATACAAGCCTGATGAGTATTATTCTATCAGGCTTGTTTAATTTTGAGAGCTTAAATTTTAATACAAAACTACATGACATCAACGATGCTGCTTTATATCATACTGGGAATTTTAACTGCAGATTTTCTTTTAGAACGATTTCTTGAATTTTTGAATCATAAGAAATGGTCGCCAATTCTTCCTAAAGCATTAGAAGGGATTTACGATCAGGAAAAATATAGCCAGTCACAAAATTATCAGAAGGACAAATTGATGCCTTCGTTAATTTCATCGGGACTAGGTTTCATTGCCACGGTACTAATGATTAGTCTTGGTGGTTTTGCATGGGTTGATGAGTTCGTCAGGAATTATTTTGAACATCCAATAACAATTGCCTTAGCCTTTTTTGGTGTGATTTTGTTTTTTTCCAGTTTGCTGGGATTGCCTTTTTCTTACTATTCAACATTTGTAATTGAGGAGAAGTATGGTTTTAACAGAACAAGCTTAAAAACCTTTGTATTGGATAAATTAAAAGGTGGATTGCTTAGTATTGTAATTGGCGGTGGCATATTGGCTTTATTAATATGGATTTATTTGCAGACCACAACAAACTTCTGGTGGATGGCGTGGTTGGTAATTGCATTTTTCATGATTTTTATGGCTATGTTTTATTCTTCCTTGTTGGTGCCTTTATTTAATAAGCAAACACCTCTGGAAGATGGAGAATTAAAAGATGAGATTAGCAGGTTTGCAGGTAAAGTAGATTTCAAATTGGATAATGTCTATGTAATGGACGGTTCTAAACGATCATCGAAAGGAAACGCATATTTTAGCGGACTTGGATCAAAAAAGAGAATTGTCCTGTTTGACACATTAATTAATGATCTGACAAAGGAAGAGATTGTTGCGGTTTTGGCGCATGAAATTGGACACTATAAAAAGAAACATACACTTAGCGGCATATTTTTATCCTTACTGCAAACCGGACTGATGTTTTACATTTTTTCTTTGATTATTGCTAATCCCTTGCTTTCGGAAGCATTGGGAGTGAAGCAACAAGGATTTCATTTGGGATTGATTGCCTTTGGAATTTTGTATTCTCCGATATCAACCTTTTTAGGTTTGGGAATGAATATTTTATCACGAAAGAATGAATATGAGGCCGATGATTATGCCTTAAAAAATTATGATGGGAAAGCTTTAGGAGATGCTTTAAAGAAACTATCTGTTAGTTCTCTTAGCAATTTAACGCCACATCCGGTTTATGTGTTTTTTTACTATTCACATCCAAGTCTTTTACAACGATTAAAAGCATTACAGTTAATAAAATAAGCAAATGCAAGCAGAAATAATTACAATTGGTGACGAAATTCTGATTGGTCAAATAGTGGATACCAATTCAGCATGGATGGCCAAAGAATTAAATGGAATAGGTATTAATGTTGGGAAAATAACCAGTATATCCGATCAGGAAGCTGATATCGTAAGTTCCCTGAAACAGGCAATGGAAAGAGTTTCCCTTGTTTTAATTACGGGAGGTTTAGGACCCACGAATGATGATATTACTAAAAAGACATTGAGCGATCTTTTTGAAATGAATCTGGTGCAGGATGATTTTTTATTTGCCAAAATTGAACAAAGACTCTGGCAGAGAGGGATTCCTATGAATCGTTTCAATCGGGAACAGGCTTTGGTTCCCGATGGCGCAAGAATAATAACCAATAACTATGGTACAGCTCCTTGCATGTGGTTTGAGAAAGATGGTAAGGTAGTGATCTCGATGCCTGGAGTTCCTTTTGAAATGAAGGGAATTATGCAGGACGAAATTTTACAATCATTAAAACAACATTTTTCTACACCGGTTATTGTGCACAAAACAGTAATGACTCAAGGTATTGGAGAATCTGTTATGGCGGAAATGCTTGAAGATTGGGAAGGGAATTTACCAGCTTGCGTAAAATTGGCATATTTGCCTTCTCCAGGAGTTTTGCGATTACGAATGAGTCTTTTGGGAGATAATTTGGCAGAATTAGAGAAAATTATAGAGGAGCAGTTGTCTGCGTTGAAAAAAATAATTTCCGCAAATATATTTGGCTATGATGATGAACCCATGGAATTGACCATAGCTAAACTTTTATCCGATAAGGGAAAGACTTTGGGCACAGCAGAGAGCTGTACCGGGGGGAAAATTGCTCACCTAATAACATCTCATGCGGGTAGTTCTTCTTATTTTAAAGGTGGTGTGGTAGCCTACTCAAATGAGGTGAAGGAAAATATCTTGCGTGTGAATGGTGAGGATTTGGAGAAATATGGTGCGGTAAGTCAGCAGGTAGTGGAACAAATGGCTATTGGTGCCAGAAAAGTGCTGAATACCGATTATGCAATTGCAACATCAGGAGTTGCAGGACCGGATGGTGGAACTGAGGAAAAACCGGTTGGAACTGTTTGGATTGCTGTTGCGGGACCCAATGACCTTATTTCTCATCGATTTGATTTGTATAAAAATAGAGAACGAAATATTCAGGTGGCATCTTTAAATGCACTAAATATGCTGCGGAATTTACTTCAAAAGTAAAGAATAATATTGTTTTTATATTGAGAGGCTTTCCGTTTAGTGGAGAGCCTTTTTTTTATCAATTTTGAATGTGATAAATTTCACTTTTACCAAGTTTAGTATTGCAATTGGTATCTTAAATATCTAAATTTCAGTTACTATAAATAAAATCAAAGTTAAGATAGAAATATAATAAAGCTACAAACATATAGATATTTGGATATATAAATATTGTTGCTTAGATTTGAACCGAAATCAAAAGAATTAATAAATATGCGAAACCTTAAAATTTATTTCATTTTACTCTTAGTTGCAGGCTTTTCAATAAAAGGGAAATCACAAGCTGTAGAAATGAAGTTAAGTTTGAAAGAAGCTTTAGTGAAAGCTTCCGAAAACAATTGGGAAATTAATAAGGCGAAGGCTGAGGGAAGAGTTGCCAAAGCCGAATTCCGTCAAACAAATTCCGTTTTTTTACCGATAGTGAATCTTTCACATTCGGGAGTTGTAACAAACGATCCGTTGAGCAGTTTTGGATTCAAATTAAAGCAGGAGATAGCTACACAGGCTGACTTTAATCCACTCTTACTAAATGCTCCTGGTCAGACTAAAAATTTCAATACTAAAATTGAGGTTCAGCAGCCATTAATTAATATTGATGGAATTTATGGCAGAAGAGCCGCGAATGCAAAAATGCAGGCTGTTGATTACAAAACAGAGAGAACAATCAATTTTACAAAGTTTGAGGTGAAGAAAGCCTATTATCAGCTCGAATTGGCTCAAGAGGCAGTTTCAGTTCTTCAATTATCAAAAAAGGCTGCTGCTGAAGCACTACAAGTTACTGAAAATAATTTGGCGCAAGGCTTTGTGCAGGAAGCAGATCTGTTATCTGCAAAGGTGCGGGTTTTGGAATTGAATAATCAGTTAGCAGATGCAAGTAATAATCAGAAGAGTGCAGGAGAGTTTTTGGCCTACCTTTTGGGTTTGGATATTAATGTGGTGATTGTTACTACAGATTATTTGGAGAAAAAGCCTTCCTTGTTAAATGGCTTGGAGCAAGATTTTCAAATTGAAAATCGTTCGGATTTGAATGCCTATAGAAAGAGCGTTGAAGCAAGAGAAAGTATGCTGAAATCAGAAAGAATGCAGTTCCTTCCCCGATTAAATGCATTTGGTGCATACGAATGGAATGACGATAAACTTTTTGGAACATCAGCAAATAATTACATGATTGGAGCAAGTTTATCATGGAATTTATTCAGCGGGTATAAAAATATTGGAAAGGTTCAGAAAGCGAAGGCCGAATTAAAAATATCGGAGTTGAACTTCGCTGAATACTTATCCAAAAACAGTATGGAAATTCAATCTGCCAAAAGAAATCTGAAAGTGGCATATGATAAAATTGAATTGAGCAAATTAGCCAAAGAGCAGGCAGAAGAAGCACTTCGAATACGTACTAACAGATACAAGCAAGGATTGGAAAAAACTACTGATATCTTATATTCTGAAACGGTTTCGATGGCACGGAATCTTGATTATATAAACAGTTTATACAATTATCATGTTGCAGTTTTCCAATTGGAGTTATTACTGGAAAAAGAATTACAATAAACAATCATACTAAAGAATCTACAGATATGAACTCAAGGAATTTTTTAATTATAGCACTGATCACTTTAAGTGGATTATCATTACAATCCTGTGGAAGAGAAAGCAAGGTAAAGGAGACAGAGAAGGCTGATGTTAGCGTAGCGGTAGGAACAGCTAAATTAACAAATCAAGCTGAAACAATGAGTTTTTCAGGTAAACTGGAAGCTGAAACACATTCGAATCTTAGTACACGGATTATGGGTCAAATTGCTAAGATCAATGTAGAAACGGGTCAAAAAGTACATGAAGGTCAGGTTTTGGTTGAGATCCATGCAAAAGATATTCAGGCAAAAAAAGCACAGGTAAAAGCTAATAAACAGGAGGCAGAAGCTGCTTTTGCAAATGCAAAGAAAGATTACGATCGTTTTACTGTGTTGTTTGAGCAAAAGAGTGCTTCGCAGAAAGAGTTGGATGATGTAACAACACAATACAATATGGCAAAAGCCAGATTGGAAGCTGTTAACGAAATGGGTGTTGAGGTAGAGGAAATGCTTAGGTATACCACGATTAAAGCTCCTTACAATGGTGTAATTACCAGAAAATATATGAACGAAGGTGATTTGGCATCTCCGGGAATGCCATTGGTTGCTATTGAAAAACAAGGTGAATTTATGGTGATGGCCCGAATTCCTGAATCTGAAATTTCGAAAATTAAACAAAATGATCCGGTATTTGTTCAAATTAGTGCATTGGGAGATGCCAAAATACCTGGTTTTGTCTCGGAAGTTAATCCATCTTCTCAGTATACAGGAAATCAGTTTGAAGCCAAAATTGTTTTGAGACCTGCCAACGAACAAAAAAGTAATTTGTACAGTGGTATGTATGCAAATGTTTTGATTGAAAAAGGCGGGATGCCATCTATAATGATCCCAACAGATGTTTTGGTTCACAAAGGACAATTGACAGGAATATATGCAGTTAGTCAGGGAGGAACAGCAATGTTACGATGGATAAGACTGGGTAAAACCATTGGTGATCAAGTTGAAGTTTTATCGGGCTTAAACGATGGCGAGAAATACATTATTTCCTTTAAAGGGAAAATTTGGGATGGAGCAAAACTTACTATTCAATAATTACAGCCGGTAGTTACAATCAAAATAAAGACATATGAAACGTCCATGCTAAAGTGATTTTGACACACAAGGGGATTGATTATTCCAGCATGGTAAGTTCCATATGGTAACTAAAAAACAAATTATAATCATATGAAAACAGGATTTGCAGGCCAAATGGCCAAATTATTCATAAATTCTAAATTAACTCCGCTCTTGATGGTTGCCTTTATGGTAATTGGTATGTACAGTGCCTATTTAACGCCAAGAGAAGAAGAACCACAAATCGATGTTCCCATTGCTGATATCTTTTTAAGATATCCAGGTGCCAGTCCGGCAGAAATTGAATCGAGAGTAATGCAGCCACTTGAAAAAGTAGTGGCAAATATTCCTGGTGTTGAATATGTTTATTCTACATCAATGCCGGGGCAGGCAATGTTAATTGTTCAGTTTTATGTTGGTGAAGACATTGAAAGATCTCTGGTTAAGATGTATAATGAGATCATGAAACACATGGACGAAATGCCAAAAGGCACTTCCATGCCTTTAATTAAAACACGTGCAATTGATGATGTTCCGGTATTGGGATTAACTTTTTGGAGTGAGAACTATGATGATTTTCAATTAAAGAGAATAGCAGAGGAAGTAAACAACGAAATAGAAAAAGTAAATGAGGTTTCGGAAACCAAAATAATTGGCGGACGTTCACGTCAAGTGAGAGTTATTCTCAACCGGGCACAAATGGCAGGCTATAATGTTGATGCTTTGAGTATTGCCAGACAAATTGAAATATCTAATCAGCAAACAGGATCGGGAGCATTTAATAATCATGACACTGAATATATAGTTGAAACAGGTCGGTTTCTTGAAAATTCAGAAGATGTTGCAAACCTGGTTGTAGGTGTATACAATGGCAGTCCAATTTATTTGAAACAAGTTGCAGAGGTTATCGATGGTCCGGAAGTACCTTCACAATATGTGAGTTTTGGTTATGGAAAAATAAATGAGGCTAAGGAACTTGCAAAAGGAAATTACCCTGCTGTTACCATTTCGGTGGCCAAACGACGGGGTGCTGATGCAATGAAAGTAGCGGAACAAATTTTAACAAAGATCGCCGTTTTGGAACAGGAATTAATTCCTGCCGATGTTCATGTTGAGGTTAGCAGGAACTATGGTGAAACGGCTTCAGACAAAGTTTCCGAGCTGTTGATGCACCTTTTAGGAGCAATTATTGCAGTTACATTTGTTGTGATGCTGGCCATGGGATGGCGTGGTGGATTGGTCGTATTTTTGTCAGTACCCATCACATTTGCCTTAACCATGTTTAGTTACTATTTTCTGGATTATACATTGAACCGGATTACCTTGTTTGCTTTGGTCTTTGTTACCGGAATTGTGGTTGACGACTCCATTATTATTGCGGAGAACATGCACCGGCATTTTAAAATGAAACAGTTACCGTTTATGCAGGCTGCCTTACGTTCTATCGACGAAGTAGGAAATCCAACGATTTTGGCAACTTTCACAGTTATTGCCGCTGTTTTGCCAATGGTATTTGTGTCTGGTTTGATGGGGCCTTACATGAGTCCGATGCCAATTGGAGCGTCCA
Source organism: Marinifilaceae bacterium (assembly GCA_016936255.1). GTDB lineage: Bacteria > Bacteroidota > Bacteroidia > Bacteroidales > Marinifilaceae > Labilibaculum. The sequence continues at coordinate 56,898 of JAFGYE010000002.1, forward strand.
TTGCAATGATTTTTTCCTTGCTGGTAGCTCTTACGATTACTCCTTATTTGGCATATCGCTTGTTACGATTTAAAGAAAAAGAAGATGCGGACAAGAAGGCTTTTAAGTTGGAAGACTCGATGGTGTACAAACTTTATTCAGCTACGATTTCGCCCATGCTGGAATCAAAATGGAAGAGATGGAGTTTTATAGGTACTGTGATTTTTCTTTTACTGGCTTCAACCACATTGGTTTATTTTAAAATGGTTGCTGTTAAAATGCTTCCTTTTGATAATAAGAATGAATTTCAGGTGGTTATTGATATGCCGGAAGGAACAACTCTTGAGCGTACTGCAGTAGTTGCTAAAGAATTGGCAGCTTACATTTCTCAACAGGAAAATGTAGTTGATTATCAGACTTATGTGGGGACAGCAGCACCAATAAATTTTAATGGTTTGGTTCGTCATTACGATTTGCGTCGTGGTTCGAATGTTGCTGATATTCAGGTGAATTTAACTCATAAAAATGAGCGTGATGAGCAAAGTCATGACATTGCTAAGTTAATGAGACCTGCATTGCAGGAGATTGGAACGAAATTTAATGCAAATGTAAAAGTTGTTGAAGTTCCACCAGGACCACCGGTAATGTCAACTTTGGTTGCAGAAATTTATGGTCCTAATTTAGAGGAACAACAAAAAATTGCAGCTCAGGTAAAGACTCTTTTTGCAAAAACGGATGATGTTGTTGATGTTGATTGGTTTGTTGAAAATGATCAAACGGAATTTCAGTTTAATGTGAATAAAGAAAAGGCTATGTTGGCCGGAGTTTCGACTCAGCAAGTGGTTCACACATTAAATATGGCATTACGCGGGCATGAAATTACTCAGTTGTATCAAGAATCTGAACACAATCAAGTTGGAATTGATTTACGACTGCATGAGAAGGATAGAAGCAGTGTTGCCGATCTGAAGAGAATCAATATTTTGTCTCAATCGGGGCAGTTAGTTGCTTTGGGAGATATTGTTGATATTATTGAGAGAATTAAGGAGAAAAGTATCTATCGAAAAAATCAGAAACGGGTGGTATATGTTACTGCCGATGTAGCCGGGAAATTGGAAAGTCCGGTATACGGAATTCTGAACATAGCCAAAAATCTTAGTGATGTTAAGCTTCCTGAAGGTTATGATTTAAAAGAGGAGTATACTCAACAACCGTTTTTAGAAGATAATTACAGTTTGAAGTGGGATGGGGAATGGCAGATTACATATGAAGTTTTCCGCGATTTGGGAACTGCCTTTGCGGTGGTATTGCTGGTAATCTATTTGTTGATCATCGGATGGTTTCAGAATTTTAAAGTCCCTTTTGTGATGATGATTTCAATTCCATTATCTCTTGTAGGTATTTTGGTTGGACACTGGTTGATGGGGGCTTTCTTTACCGCTACATCTATGATTGGATTGATTGCCCTTGCAGGGATAATGGTAAGGAATGCCATTCTTCTTATCGACTTTATTAATCTTCGGCTTGATGATGGGATTCCGTTAAAAGAAGCTGTTATTGAAGCTGGAGCAGTACGTACAACACCAATTCTACTTACAGCAGGAACTGTTGTAATTGGAGCTGTTGTAATCCTGTTCGATCCTATTTTTCAAGGCTTGGCCATATCACTTATGGGAGGTTCTATTGCTTCAACATTTCTGACTTTGGTAATTGTACCACTTATTTATTATATGACTGAAAAGAAAAAATATCCTGTAATTAAAATAGAAGAAGGTATTGTTAAAGAAGGAGATGAAATTTCTTAAATACTAATCTAAATTCTGAATATATGAAAGTTGTAATCATATTTTGTGTGAGTTCCTTTTACGATGATCTGAAAAAAATCTATCAAAATTCAAATGTTGAGGCATATAGTGAATTTGATGTAAAAGGATTCACCCGAAAATACGATAAGGATGGCGCAGCTACTAATTGGTTTGCCACAAGTAAGGAATACTACGATTCAATAGCAACATTTGCCTTTTTAGATGAAGAAAAAGGTTTTGGCTTGTTGAATCAAATCTCTAAATTCAATAAAGAATTAGATTGTTGCAGTCCAATGCATGCTTATATGCTGGATGTTGAAAAGTTTATTTAAATGATTTAGTCTAAAATAACATGAGAGAGAGAATTATTAGAGGCATTGCAGGAACATTAGTTTTGGTAAGCATTTTATTGGCATTTTATGTAAATATTAACTGGTTATTACTAACAGCGTTTGTTGGTTTAAATCTGTTACAATCATCAATTACTAAATGGTGTTTGATGGATGATATTTTAAAGAAAGTTTTTAAAATGGATAATTAATTCATTTTAATTCTAGTTTGGGTGTAAAGCTCTGAATGTAAATTCAGGGCTTTATTTTTTGTTGAATTCTGCTGTAAAGAATGGTCTATATTCATGAAAAGCCTGAATATTCTATATCTTTGCCGGATAATATAGAATTATGATACGATCTACTGAGCACGCATTCGAAATAATCGATACCCAAGTTAAGGGAATTCCATATGAAGCAATTGATTTCTTGAGAAATCAGGAAAACAGCGAAGGATTAACTAAAAAAATGGTTTTCGCTTTTAAAAATGCTTACAATGGTGAAACATACTATTCTGATGAATATAGAGTTATGTTGCCGGCACCATTATGGTATTGTATTGTTGCAGAGAAACACTTGTCAGAGGAATTATTTGAGCCGTTGTTAAATATGTTCACTGTTGAGGAAGATTGGGATTTAATGAACGAACAGGCTGTTTATTTGGCAGGACTGCTTGCCAGAAAATATCCGGAACGATTTGTTGGTAAAGTGCTCGATTTTATTGAAGAAAACATCAAATCAGATAATAGAAAGCCTTATCTGTATTGTTTTGAGGCTTTATATTATGCAACAGATGAACAGTTCGATCGAATACATTCCATATTGGATAAGGAGAATTTTCATTGGGTAGACCACTATATTCGTGTATTGGGTGATTTACAACGTGATGATACTTTTCAAAAATTCAAGGAGATTCTGCCAAAATTTGAAGGCAAGCACACTGCGGTTGAGTTACAATATTATATCGATGTGATTGAAGGTAAAGTTGATGATTTTCAGAAAGGAACAGCTTTTTGCGAAATGCGCGATCCGGAATGGAAGAACCATTACCAACATATGGAGTATATTTTTGCTTCTTCAGAATCACCGGTTGAACAAGGAGTAAAAGTGAACAGAAACGATCCATGTCCTTGTGGTTCAGGGAAAAAATACAAGCAGTGCTGTTTGAAAAAACAATGTTGATCATGTAATTTTATTTCTGTAAGATAATAAGAATGGAGTGAAGTAATATTCCTATCTTTAAGTGTATAAGTCCTTTATCCGCGGAAAATTAAATTGAATTATGAGTGAATTGGCAAGCATCAAAAAGGAATTGTTTCAGATTGCCAATCGCATGGTGGCAGAAAAGCTGGAATTCAATAGAAAAGCTTTGCAGGAATTAAAGGACTCAGCAGGAAGTGAAACCAAGAGCAGTGCGGGTGATAAGCATGAAACCGGACGGGCAATGGTTCATTTGGAACAGGAGAAAATGGCTCAGCAATTAGCAAGCAATCAAAGCATGCAAAGTGTATTGGCTAAAATTGATCCTGAAATTTTAAATCCGGTTATTTCTCTGGGATCTCTTGTAATTACTGATAAACTTCGATTTTTTGTGTCTGTTGCTTTGGGGAAAGTTGAATTAAACAAAAAAGAATACTACTTGGTTTCTCTAACCTCACCACTTGCCAAACAATTTGTTAGTAAACAAAAAGGGAATACCGTCTCATTTAACAATCAGGACTATCTGATTGAGGAGACTGCATAAGTAATTTTGAAGAAGATAAACTTGTGATATGATTATGCGCTTACCACGCATGTTTTATGCGCAATTTTGCTTATTTCCTGAATGGCTCCAAATAAGTCAACTAAATCTTCATCAGTAGGTTCCGACCTGTGATACTTTTCCAAAGAGCAAATAGATTGGATGTTTTCGTATTTTAAGATGCGCTTTTTAAGTGTTGCATCAATTGGCATCACTTCTTCCAGACTATAAATAAGATCACTGTAAGTGTGATTTTGAGGCATATTTTGATGATAATCCAGTATCGCCATAATGTATCCTTCTAATGACATTGATAACAAATTGTATCGAATAGTATTTCCCAGAATGCTTTTTTCACCTTTTGGTGTTGCACTTTTTAGAAATTGATCTCCATCCTGCATCCATCGGTTCCAGTTTAATTTTCTTGTTGTCATATCAGGTTATTTACGTGTAATGATTAGTAATGGAAACTAATTGGGAATTAATATAACTAGCATCCGGAGTTGCATGATCCACAAGATGTACTGCAATTTGAAACGTGTATTTGTGTGACATTTCCATTTACTATTGTGAGAGGACTCAATTCTTCTTTGTCGAACAGTTTAATGTTTTCGTCTAAATTATTTCCCTGAGCAGAATATAATGCAATTCCCATTTCGCTAAATAGATGAATGGCCATGATTGGCATTTCTCTTATTATTACTGAAAGAATACCCTTGCGTTTTAATGCAAAACTGATGTTGCCAATTTTGCTTGTTAATGCATTCGTAGGAAGCCATTCATAAGTTTTATTCAAGCTATCGTATATGCAGTAAGAGGCCGCATCATCAAATTCTTTAGTAATCTTGTTTTTTGCATTTTCATGATCAACCACAGGTATCAATACTTTCATAATTCATTTATTTGTAGTTCTAAAAAAGATTTAAGCTAACAATCAAAATGAGTACCGTAAACAGATATCTGTTCTGTTTCAGAGCATTAACGAATTATAGGGGCAAGAAAAATTTCATTTTTGTAGGGATTTTAATTCAAAATCTACAAAAATGTATGATGCCTGCCGGATTGGTACAAGGCCCGGGAATTGATGTTGCGAAGAGTAAAGTTTATTTAGCACCTAACCATGTCGCTTTGTGCCAAATGGCCTCCAAGGGTCCGTGAGAATGTTTTTTATCCCACCAGGTACAAAACACTCCGAGAAATAGAGCTAGACTGATACCGATTAACAAAGCATAAGTTGCACCTGTGTATTGATACATTCCCAAACCAAACCCGTAATAGATGCTTGCACCTAAAATGGATTGAAATACATAGTTGGAAAGGCTCATTTTACCTATTGCTGAAAATGGAGTCAGAACTTTTCGAAATAGATTGGTGTTGAACAGCAAAACAAATCCTGATACAAGGATTACCATGAATGAAAGATTAGCCCACGAGGTTTCGATGGTTTGCACTGAGCGACGAATGGCTTCACTACTAATTAATCCTCTAAGGTTCTTTTGAAGAATAAACAGGGGAATAAACACAATTATCGAAATAAGAAAAGTCTTTGTCCAAAATCTGGTGTTTTTATCTGATTTAGTAAAAAGATTCATACGGCCGGCAAGCATCCCGAATAGAAAAGTTGAAAGAATATGAAAAAAACGACCATTCTCCCAGCTCCAGGCAATAACGGCTCTCTTCCCATTCGTTAAATTGCCGTATACAGTACTTAAAAATGAATCAGCTTTTACGTATTCATCCATTTTGCCGAAATAGGTCCACGATATTGGATTGGGCATTTTAATATCAGGATTTTGTATGGCTTTAAAAAGGCTAAATAATTCGTAAGGTTGAACAAACAGGAGTAAAGCTATAGCCAATATCCACTTGTTGTTTAGTTTCACCAAGGGGATCAAAAACAAACCTACAAAAGCATAAAGTGTAAGTATATCACCTTGATAAAATGCTGAGTTTATGATCCCGAAAACAAAAAGAAGCACTAAGCGCCATGCAAAGCGTACTCTAAAATCATTGCCTCGTTTGTTTTGATTGTTGGTCTGAATAAAAAAGGTTAAGCCAAAAAGTAAGGCGAATATTGCGTAGGATTTTCCCCCAAAAAGGAAAAATAAGGAATCCCAAATTATTTTATCTAAAGAAACCATCCATGCAGGAAGGTTTGCCGGCGAAAAATAAACATCGAAATGCTCAATATTGTGAAGGAGCATAATAGAGACAAGGGCAAAACCTCGTAAAGCATCTACAACGTGCAGACGGTTTTTAATTGCAGGGGCATTCATTTGTGCATGGTTTGGTTAAATAGAGGATGCTAATTTAACTAAATTTTTTGTTTGTAAAAAGAGGGAAGATAATGTTCAATAAAATGGTGCATAAATAAGTTCCAACCAGCCTAAATCAGAATGTTTCTGAAATCAAAAAATCCGATCAAATTGGATCGGACTTTGTTTTATATTTTAGAAAAATAGGATGAATTAAAACGATGCAGCTATTCCAATTTGAAAAACGGAATTTTTAGCATCTATTTCAACATAGTCATTATTGAATATTTTAGTCAATCCAAAATTGTAGCGGGCTTCGATGCTAAATTGTTTGTTAAGGTCAAATTCAAGTCCAAAATCTAAGGATAAATCGAAATCTCTCATGGCTTTGTCATAATCAGCAGTTTCACCGTCTTCTTCAAATTCAGAACTTAAATGAATGCCGATTTGAGGCCCTGCAACTGCAAATAGTTTATCGGTTCCAAACATTTTTGTGCGAAGCAATAGAGGAATATTTAAAAAGTTGGTTTTAAATTGCAAATTACTTCCTGCAAGATCATCTTTAGATCCTTGACGGGAATAAATCAACTCAGGCTGAAAAGCTAACGATTCCGTAAGACCTATTCTCATAAAACCACCAAAGTAAATGTCGGCTCTAGAATCACCGTTCATGTCATCTCCACTAAAGTTTGCAAGATTTAAACCTCCTTTTATTCCGTATTTTACATCCTGAGCAAATGAAGATGTGCCAATTGCGATAATGGCAAATAGTAGTACAATTTTTTTCATGTGATTTAGTTTAATAATTATTAAAGTTCAAACATACAAAATGATATTGTATTTTGTGGCTGTCAAGTTTGCCAAGTTAATTGATGTTGATCAATGATCCTTTTTATGTTGCTAAGATGTTTTGCTGATTGATTAAGGAAAATGCCATAGCTTGACGGCGTTAAGTTTAGATAACCTGCATGAGATGGTAAATTAAGAGTTATCTTGCATAGTGATGCTGAATTTATTTGTTTTTGTCGACAGGCAAAGAAAAATACATTTCACTACCAACTCCAACTTTACTTTTCGCCCAAATTTGGCCACCATTTTTATGAACAAATTCCTGACAAAGTATCAAACCCAATCCGGTCCCTTTTTCTTCGTTGGTTCCTACGCGTTGAGCGTTCTTTTCAATCATAAAAAGATTATTCATTATTTGTTCACTCATGCCAATACCGGTGTCGCGTACACAAATTTCAAACACGTCATGATTCAATTTTCCGGTGAGCTTAATTACACCTCCTGCATTACAGAATTTAATGGCGTTATTAAATAAATTGGAAACGACTATTTTAATGGTTTCCTTGTCGGCCCAAACTATTTGTGCATCATCAATATTATTTAGGACATTAATTTTTTTAATTTCAGCAGCAGCCATGTTTGGTAAGATGCCTTCTTCTGCCAGATTCTTTATCAGATGTACCTCTTTATTCAATTGAATAAACCCACTTTGTGATCTGGACCATGTTAATAAATTTTCAAGCAGGGAATAGGTCGATTTTGAGGCATCTCCAACGTGATTGATCATTTCCAGACGTTCATCATCGTTGTACTCGTTATAATGATTGGTTAATTCATTATTAAAACCCAGAATTGCAGTAAAAGGACTTTTTAAATCATGAGCAATAATGGAGAAAAACTTGTCTTTAGTCGCATTTAGCTTTTGAAGGTTTTCTTCACTTACTTCTAATTTTTTGATATTGTCCTCCAGAAGTAATTTTTGTTCATTAATAAGTTTATGCTGTGATTTTAAAATGATATTGTTTTTTTTGGATCTTAAAAAGTAAAATGCCACAATTGAAATCGAGAGAATGAGTAGAACAATAGCAAGCAAAGCCAGTGTGTACTTGTTTTTCATGATAATAGCAGCATTTTTTGCCTGCTGATTTTTAAGTGCCAATTCAAGCTGTTGCTTCTCTATTTCATTCTTAGCCTTTTGTTCTTCAAATTCAACCAAATATTCAGCTACTTTCTCACTTTTTAAAGAATCGATGGCATTATTTGCCTTTTGCAGCGATTTGTATGCTTGTTTGTGATTTCCAATTTGTGAATAGGCTTTGGCACTCATCTTATAAATTTCAGGATATTCTTCCTGAACACCAATAGAATCGGATAATTTTAAGCATTTATCGAGAACGTGAATGCTTTCGAAGTACCTTTTTTGCTTGAAAAGCATTTCTCCTTGTTTGCGGTATACACGCGTCAAAATGTGCTGATAATTATTTTTGATGCAAATTTCGCTGGCTTTATTAATATAGTATTTTGTTGAATCAAAATTGTTGATGCCATTATAGTAACCTGATAAAGATAGGTACAAATAGGCTCGAACGTAATGACTGTCAATTGCAGGCAATAGGCTTATTATTTTTTGATAATCAGATTTAGCTTCACTAAACTTATGATGTTCGACTTTTAAAACCCCAACATTGGAATAGGAGATGGCTAAATCTCCGATATTAGAGGAATATTGTTCCAGAGCGATGGATTTTTGAAAATAATTCAAGGCCAATTCGTAATTATTGAGCCGTTTGTAAATTGCACCAATGTTGTTGCAGCGGATGGACAAACTGGTTGTGTCTCTTAATTTTTCTGCAATTTCAAGTGCTTTAAGATTGTAGTCAAGACTTTTTAATTGATTTGACTCATAGGAAGCCAAATAACTCATGCCACTGTAACAATCCAATAGGTTGACAGAATCTCTTTCCTGAATAAATTGACTGAGAGCCTTATTGAAATTTTCCATTGCCGGCTTTAATTTTCCGTCTTGAATTAATGCACGGGCAGTGTATAAATGGGATACAGCCAAACCATGATCGTAATTAATTTCCTGAGCCAGCAGCATTCCTTTTTGGCTGTAATGCAGAGAGCTGTCAATACTTATACCTCCAAATAAATAGGCTATTTGGTTGTAATTATCTACAAGCTGTTCTTGATCTGATTCAATTCGGTTCTGCTTCTGTAAAGAATCAATTTGAAATTGCTCGCTGTTTTGAGCCGTTGAAGGGGATGTAATGCAAAAAAAGCAGAGACAGAACAGGGCTATTTTGAATAGAAGTACTTTTTTCATCATCAATTCTTTGGTAGGATGCGAAAATAACCAAAAAAATAAAATATATCTGATTTACAGAACATCTTTTGATCTTATATTGAGGAAACAAGCCGTTAATTCCCGTATCCTGACCAAGGGGAATTTTTCGTTCACAAATAATGGCTTTTCTTGTGAAAACAGTCTGCTAAAATTCCCAATCATTGGTTCATTTTAGTTCGGAAGAATTCTATATGGATGAACATTTTTTATTCATAAGAAATGGTTAAGAACTGCACTCATTGCGGAAAAAAAGAAAGAGAGTGTCTAAAAAGTATTGTTCCATTGTCATTCTGAGCCTGTTGAAGAATCTTTCACTTTGAAAAACAGATGTTTCGTCCTGATAGCCATCGGGACCGCTCAACATGACAATCCAATACAAAATATTCCTTTTTAGACACCCTTTTGGTAATCAGGGGTTTATTTTAACTGAAAGGTTTTATTGTTTTTTCTTTCCGCCTCCAATTTCAATGCCCAGCTGTACGCTTAGGTAATCGCTGATGTTATTTCCTGTAAAGTTGTAAATCATTGCCAGTCTCATGTGGCCAACATTAAGACCGATTCGTGGGGCAAATCCAAAATTATTTTCAGAACCTGTGTTTATATTTACCGACCAAATATCAGTATCAATACTTTGATCGTTTCTTTTGTAAAGCCCTAGTCCAAGACCAACAAATGGGCGTGTTTTTTGGTTGTTGAAGAAGTAATCACAAATAAACAGAACTGGTGTAACAGTAGAAGCATCTATATTTACACGACCAATTCCAACAGAAATTTCGCCTGAACTAAGTCTTACCCCTTCTAAACGCAATCCAAAGGTGAAATTATCATTTAGACTGTACCTGGGTTCAATGTATGATCCGCCACCCAATCCGGATTCTTTATCAAGTGGAAATGCTAAAATTCCACCTACTTCTACTTTAAAAGGCTTAAAGGTTTGTTTCTGCGCGAAGCCCTGTTTGCCGGCAATTATTACCAACAGAAAGGCAGTGCAGTAAATAAGTCGTTTCATATCTGTTTGTGTTATCAGTTAGTAATCAGTTGAATAAGTTAAGGAAAAAATAATTATCCGGTTTTTATTTAGATATCAAAACATTGGCTTACAATTTAAAGTTTCCAAATACTGTATGCCGGAGAGTGTGAAGGATTTCATTTTCATCGAGTTCAATTATAGCAGCGTAAAGTTGTTTGGCATTGCGGCCAGGATTTATGCAGTAAGATTCTCCTATTTTATCAACCCAACTGCCACTAAGCATCGGTGATTCGTGAATGTGTCCATGCAAGCTTAAAATGGGTTGTTGCTTCCAAATTTGGTTTGTCAGCGCTTTACTGCCCAGATGATTTTGTTCCCAGCTAATATCTAGTTTACCTCCATAAGGTGGAGTATGGCAAAGCCATATTCTGCTCTTAGGATCGATATTCCGGACTTGTTCCTCTATACTTGGTTTTTTTAGAAAGTAGTTTGGAGGAATCGGTTTGATAGTACCGGAGGCAGAGGAGAGGTAATCGCCTTCCTGAGGTTGAATAGCATCAGATTCAAGATCTCGGGCTTCGTAATCTTTTCGATGAAAAGGAGTGTGGGGTACCATGGGGTAGCCCGATAGATTCATGTTTTTGTAGCGATAGCTTTTCAAGTGAAGTTGCTGGATGATGTTTGGAAGAGCCAACTGTTCCATTTTCATTATACTTGCCGGCCAGTCGTTGTTGCCCGGAATGAAAAGAATATCAAGCTTAATTTCCTTTGCGAATTGTAAAAAACAGTTATCTATAAATTGAAGCTGATCGGTGACTATCCGGGTATGGGCAAAGAGGTCTCCGCCCAACAAAAGAACATCAACATCCTTTTCCTGGTCGAGAATTGTAATCAGCTCATTGTACAGGTGATCATCTCCATGAAGATCTGAGGCATAGATCAGTTTCATGTGCGTTTCATTTCTGTTAGATTTCATTAGTTTGAGATATAAATATATCGCTTTGACATGCTAAAGTCAACCTATCCTTTAGTAGAGCATTGGTAAAAATAAAGCCATCGCGGGGTGGCTTTATTGTCAATTTGTGTTTTGATAATCATCTTTCCCATTTGCAGCAAAAAATCATAAGAAAGATATGGGCAGCTATTTTAGGTGTTGGTGAGGTTTTTGAAAAGTTGCGGATTCCTTAAAGGTGGTTTGTGTTGGAAATTGTTTGTTTTTGTTGGTGTTCGGAAGCGCTGATGGGAAAGACATACCACTCGAAAGTTTTTGGAAGAGTTGCTGGATTATTTGCTTGTTGAGATTGAGGAATTTTTGAAATAGTACAACTTGATAAAGTAAAAAGAAAAGGCATCTCTATGGAGCTGCCTTTTTCGGTATTGATTAAGAATTAATCGAGAATTTCTTCAATTGTAATGTAATCACCAACACGTCCAGTCATTTTTTCTGCATCAGTATTAACAGGAAGCGTTTTTTTGCCTGGTCTCCATCCGGCAGGACAAACTTCTCCTGTTTTAGTTGCATGTTGCCATGCCTGCACCTGACGTAGAAATTCATTTACATTTCTACCTACAGAATCAGCTTGCACTTCCTGTGCTACACAAATTCCATCAGGGTTAAATAAAAATCTACCACGCAGTGCTACACCTTCTTCTTCGATAAGTACACCAAATGCACGGCTTACTTCCTGATTTCCATCAGCACCTATGGTTAGTCTTAAACCTTTAAGGATTGGTTCAGTTTCAACAAATCTTTTGTGCGAAAATTTAGAATCAACTGATACAGCAAGGATTTCAGTATTTAATTTCTGAAATTCATCATATTTAGCATTCATTGCCGCAATTTCAGTTGGGCAAACAAAGGTAAAGTCAGCAGGATAGAAGCATATTACAGCCCATTTTCCCTTGTAATTATCACTCGATACTGTTGTGAAATGACCTGTGGCAGCATCATAAGCATCCATTGTGAAATTTGGCATTTCTTGTCTTACCATTGTTGAACTCATCGTTTTTTCCTCCTTTACTGATTGATTACTATTTTTTGCATTTTCTACTTGAACTTTTTTTCTGGGTTTTAAACCCGTGTCACATCCCATAATTTAGCCTCCTGTTTTAAATTTTATTTATCCATTTATTATTTGATAAAGTTATTTATTATTCTTCTCAAAAGAGAATATTCTCAATTGAAAATGTATATTTCATGATAGGGAAAATTTATAAGAATGATTTTAATTAGAAAAATGCTTCTAGATTTGTATGGCCATATTGTTTGTTATCAGGTGGTTGTGTTTTGATAATCATCTTTCCCATTTGCAGCAAAAAATCATAAGAAAGATATGGGCAGCTATTTTAGGTGTTGGTGAAGTGGGAGAGAACAGACACCTCAACCCCGGCCCTTCTCCTCGAGGAGAAGGGAGCCTTCTTTTAAAAATGTGCAGATATCAGGAGCTGTATTCTCCTCTCCTTAAAGGTGAGGGATAGGGTTAGGTTTTTGAAAAATTATGGGCGAAAAAACTGTTGACGTGCTGGAAGAGATGAGAAAAGCCACCGTTAGGTGGCTTTTACTATTGTATTAGTATACTGTTTAGAACTTATTGTCTTTTCTTTGTTTTTTTACATTTTTAATCATCCTGCCAAAGCTCTTATCCTTGTTCTTCTTTTCCTGTACGGTCGATTCGAAATGTGTTTTCTCCCGGTGCATTTTTTGAAAGTTCGCGTACGAGTTGGGATCAATTTCACCATTTTCAACAGCTTCTATAATGGCACAGCCTTTCTCGTGTTGGTGGGTACAGTCTTTGAATCTGCAATTTTTGGCGTATTCCATAATGCCATCAAATGTCATTTCTAAACCACTGGCTGTGTCTGTAATTCCAACTTCCCGCATCCCCGGGTTGTCGATTAAAATCCCGCCATTTTCGAGCACGATCAATTCTCGATGGCTGGTAATGTGTTTCCCTCTGTCGATACTTTCGCTAATTGCTCCTGTACTCATCAGTTGCTTACCGCTTAACTTGTTGATCAGTGTTGATTTTCCAACACCAGAGGAACCAAGCAAACAATAGGTTTTCCCTTTATTTATAAGTGCTGCTAATTGATCCAATCCGGCATCCGACTCATTACTAACGGCAATTACAGGTACATCTTTAATGCGTTCTGCAATCAGATCTAGAAGTGTTTCCAGTTCGGAATCAGTAATTAAATCAATTTTGCTGAGAAGTATGATTGGCTGCACATTGGAGGCATAACAAATGGTCAAATACCTTTCTAGTCTGTTGATACTAAAATCGCGGTTTACAGCCTGAACAATTATGCCGTAATCGATATTTGCTGCAATTATTTGTACCTGTCCCAATTTTCCAACTGCCTGCCGTTCAATTACTGAACTGCGGGGGTAGATGGCATGAATCAGAGCTTTTTTTTCATCGTATTCGGAAAAAGCCACCCAATCTCCAACGGCCGGAAAATCGTATCTGCTCTCCGCCGTAAAGCGCAAATTCCCCAACAATTCAGAATCATATTCATTTGTTGGAGTTTTTACAACATACCTTTCTTTGTGTTCCGATACAACCCGACCCATTTCAAATGAATCTAATTTTTGTTCGATTCTATAACTTTCAAGTATGTGGTTGTATCCTAAATCTTCGTAAGTCATAATTGTTGTGTTAATTATTTATTGTGTTTTTTAAGGCACGAAAAATAGTGTTGTGTGATTTATAACTTGTTGGTTAGTTGGTCAACTAATTCATAATTATTATTGGAATATTTTTGAATTAAAGAAAGTAATTTCGCTTTTTTAATTGGTTTTGAAATATATTCATCGCATCCTGCTTCTTTTATTTTAAATGCATCTTCATTTTGTTCATGAGCAGTAACCGCTACGATTGGCAAATCCTTTCGGAATGATTTAATCAGATGAGTTGCTTCAATACCATCCATTACCGGCATTTTAATATCCATTAAAACAAGAGTGATATCCGGATGTATCTTGCATAAATCAACAGCCTTTTGTCCATTGCAGGCTCTTAAAATTTTGTTACCGTTTTTCAATAAAATCTCTTCAAAATAATAACAGGAATCGTCGTCTTCAGCGATTAATATGAATGATGTTTTATTTTCTTTGATTGGTTTTGAAGAAACTGCTGGTGCAATGTTTGGAATGGATAAAAAAACTGTTGTTCCAATATCTTTTGTGGATTCAAGACGTATTTTCCCACCAAGCAATTGTATTATGCCTTTGGAAATAGATAAACCCAATCCACTGCCTTCATGACCACGGGTGTCAGAAATATTTTCCTGCATAAAACTCTTGTATATAATATTTTGCGAATCTTTTTCAATCCCTATCCCTGTATCTTTTACAAAGATTTCTATTTCATTGTTTATTAGTTCAAAGCCCAGAGTAATACTTCCTTTTGTTGTAAATTTTACCGCATTAGATACCAGTTTAGATACAGCTTTTTGCAGTAATTCTCCATCCGTATTAAGGATGAAATTATCAACATTATCAGGAAATTGCATTTTAACAGCCACATTCTTTTTTATACAGGACTCTTGAAAATTATGATAGGTATTTGTCAGTAGTGAGGAAATATTAATTGGTTGAGGGTGTACTTCCATATTTCCGGAAATTATCAGTGATATATCCATTATGGCGTTAATAGTATTAAGCAGGCGGTCGCTGCTGGAATTTAGAATTTCCAAAAATTCCTCTTTTTCTTCCATTGTAATATCCGATTGTATTATAAGGGGGGCAAACCCAAGAATACCATTGAGGGGGGTTCTTATTTCATGCGAAATATTGTTCATAAAGGCCGTTTTTAGATGATCGCTTGCTTCGGCTTTGTTTTTGGCATTCACTAATTCTACAGCACGTTTTTCTTTTAATTTGTTTTGATAGGCAAGTTCTTCGTTGGCAACGATTAGCTCAGCAGCCCGTTTTTCTTTCAATTCATTTTGATAGACAAGTTCTTTGTTCGCAAGAACCAGCTCAGCAGCCCGTTTTTCTTTCAATTCGTTTTGATAGACAAGTTCTTTGTTGGCAAGGAGTAATTCTTGTTTCGCGAGTTTCTGCTCGGCGATATTTTTATCGTATAGTATTGTTAAGGAATTAAATTCTTGCTGCAATTTATGCAACTCTTTTATGAAATCACTTTTTGATTTTTCTTGAGTATCCATAATATGGTCGTTTTGGACGATAAATTTTTATAAATGCATCAGCATTGATCATAGTAAACGTAATTTACACTTTTATCTTCTAAAATTAACAAAACATTATTTAGAAGATTGAGTTTCGATTCTCAGAATAATTCCAAATAAAGGATGAAATAAACTTGGCCACTATTTTAGGCGTTGGCTAGATGGGAGGGAGTCTCCGGCCTTCTTCTAAAACAAACAGGGAGTCTTTTTTAGAAAACATACAGATAGCAAGAGCCATATTTTCCTCGCTATTAGGAGAGCGAAAGGGTGGGGTTTTAATGAATGGGACAGCACCGTCAGGCGATAGAAATATTAACAGACTGTGGGTAATGAAAAAAGCCACATTAGTGGCTTTTTGTATCTGCTAAATGAATGTCAAAAGTTTTTAATTCAGTTATGATGGAGAATTCGGATGAAATGGTTTCATTTCTTTACAATTTTCATTGCATTAAAAACCAATTCAGCAACAACTTTTGCTCCTTCTGGTTGAAAATGTGTATTGTCTGATTGTCCTTCCGGATAAGCTTCATATACGCCGGAGGGCAAATTCATAAAATAATTATTAGTTACATATTCCTGACCTTTCCCACTAAAAGTATCCATAGATAATTGATTTAAATCAATAAAACAGACCTGCATTTCGACAGCAACATCCAAGGCTGCTTTTGGGTATTCACCATGAACATTTTCTAAATGACTGTTTTTCCATGGGTAATTTCTGCATACAGGGGTAAGAATAATTGGAACTGCGTTCTTTTCTCTTGTTTGAGATATAAATAATCTTAGGAACTCCTTGTAACTTTCAATATCAGTATAACGCTCCGGTTTGTTCTGTGCTCCATCATTATGACCAAACTGCATGATTACAACATCGCCTTTTTTCAGGTTTTCACATACCGATCTCCATCTTCCTTCCTGAAAAAAGGTTCGCGTACTTCTACCTCCCCGTGCACGATCATCAATAATAACACTGTCTGAATCGAAAATGTTTTTGAAATCAGTTAAATCAGTTCCTGTAAATTGTTCCTGAAATACCTGACCCCAGCCTGTTACTGGATATCTGGTTTTGTAATAATCTTTACCTTCTTCGTAATTATCAGCATAATCAGCCACGGTGGAATCCCCGATTAGATAGATAACCACAGGCTTCTCTTGTAATGAAGAGCAACCGAACAAAAACAAAATCAGTAATAAAAGATTTCGTTGATGAAAAATCAAATTCGTTTTCATTTCTCTTTGCGTTTTTTTAAATTATATTCTCTTGTTCCGGCAAACGAATCAATTCTGATCAATCATTTTCCAATACCAGTACCCAATCATTTCCATTTGTTTTATCTCCCGGAGGATCGAAGGATTTTATGCCTTTGGCTTCGAATGTTCCTATTTTAGTATAGGAACCGTTTCGGGGATTGTACCATGAGGCTTTCACTTCGCTTACATCCATTTTTTCCAGATTGATATTCATTATCCGACCAGTATAGGTGTAAACAAATGCATAATCGCTGCCTTTTGCGGCAGATAGATAATCGTATTTTTCGCCTTGCTCATCTGCAATAAGATCTTGTGCCGGAATTCGGTCGAAATAAGATTTTGATAAAATGAGTTGCTTCAGGTAGTTCATCTGGATGGCTCCCGGAGCATTCAGTGCCGGTTCCCAGTACTCTTTTGAACCGTAAGCCGGATTTTCATCTCCTTCCTTATGAAATTGCATAATGGCATTGTTTCCGTAGGTAAAACCACATCCACCTGCAAAAACCGACCAGTAAGCATATCTTCTGCAATCAGAGTCGGTCCACAAGGGTTGAGTGGTATCGTGAAGCCCCTGAGGAATGCCTTCGTAAGAAGGTTCACCGTCAAGAGTTGGTTTTACCGGAATTTTTGCATAATCAGCGGCAGCATATTTCCAGTTGTCTTCACCATGATAGGGAACGTCCGTGTCCTGATCGTATCTTCGGTGTCCCGATTGAAACATGTTAAAATCAAGCCAGTCTTCGTTATGGAACCATTCTGAAGACTGCATCCGGCCAAAAGGGTGGAAGGTAATAAGCTGTTTCGGACTGTTTTGCCGAATGGCCGAACCAATGGCCTTCCATGTGGATGTGGAGTCACAGCCCTTTGTATCACCGCCATTCATCCAAATTACATTTGAACAGTCTTTATACCTTAGGGCTAACCATGCCGCGTATTTTTCAGCTGCTTGCTCAGGCACGTTACCGCTTTTCACATTCGATCCCCAAACCGGTACCAGTGCCATGTACAATCCTTTTTGATTCGCAAGATTTATCAGGTAATCGATGTGATCCCAATAGTCGTACTGTTCTGAATTTTCGGCTGAATTTCCCAGGGTGGTATTCGGTTGATCTACATGACAGTTTATCAGGGCAGAATCTCCGTAAACATTCACTGCTTTTGTAACATCATGCAAAACCATTGCCTGTATTACATTAAATCCTTTTTGACGTCTGTCTTCAAAATATCTTTCTGCTTCTTCGCGCGTAAGTTTTGTGAAAAGCAACCATCCGGTATCACCCAGCCAAAAAAATGGTTCCCCATTTTCAGTAGTCAGAAATCTTTTGTTTTCGGATATTTTAAGATTGGAAAGTGAGTCTGGTTTTGAATTGCAGGACAAACACAATAGTAAAAATGAAAATAGAATAAGTTGTGCGGTTTTTTGCATAAATTGAGTGTTTACAATCTGGATGTGAAAAAATGCTTTGTGAACAATTTAGAAAGATACAATCCTGTTATTTACTTTTTAAAATACACGCTAAGTTCAGGCACTTTTTGTGTGATTTCACTTTTGGCAAGATCACAAACCCGGAATGCTCCGCTTGCCGATAGATGTGTGTCGTCATTTCTACCATCAGGCAAAGACTCATATTCACCGGCATTGATGTGTAAGTATAATTTTTTTGAAGCATCTTCTCCATAATTAATAAGAAGTTCTTTGGTTAATTGTTGTAAATCAAGCAACGGAACCTGTTCTGATTTTGCAACTTCCCTAACTACCTGTGGATACATGCCATGGCTCTCTTGAAATACTCCGTTCTCATCAAATTTTCGACGTACGATAGAGGTGGCTAAAACAGGAATACCGCCTTTTTGCCGTGCTTCGCTTACAAAACGAGTCAAATTTTGTCGGTAATCGGTATCTGCATTGGTATATCTGGTACTGTCCTTTATTTTTTCATCGTTATGCCCAAACTGAATAATCACATAATCTCCGGTTTGCATATTTTCCAAAACCTTGGCCCATCTTCCTTCATCCTGAAAGCTTTTTGAGCTGCGTCCGTTTACAGCATGATTTTCCACATGTATGCCTTCATTTAAATAAAGAGGAAAGATTTGACCCCAGCCTCTTTCCGGATTTCCATTCGCGAATGGTTTATTGGCCATTGTTGAGTCACCAACAAGAAAAATGGTAGTTTCTTTTTTTTGTGTACAAGAAAATGCAAACAGAATCAGCAATAAAATGATTGTTTTGGATGGGTACTTCATTTTGAATGTTTTTAATTTTTATATGATGTTTGAAAATAAATTATCTATTTGTCAATTTGTATTTGATTCTTTTTTCGTTCGGTAAGGCTTGCCTGGCTTGCCAGCATTTCACCGCTTGTAATTGAAAATGATTTGGACTTTAATGCTTGTCCTTTTTTGCTGAAAATAATGGTTTTCGCATCTTTTTTGTTTTTAAGAGTATAGACAGTTCCGTCGGCTGCTGTTATTTGCAGATCGCCGCGTATGGTCATTGCTTCGGAAAAGGTCAATACGAATTCGTCCTTACTTTCGTCAATTTTCAGACATTTAGGAGGAGTTGCATTCTCAGGATCCCACCGACCATCAAAAGTCCATTTTGCAGAAATTGTATCCGCATTTTGGATGTTGTCAGTTAACCAGTCGAAAACTTTGCCTTCTTTTTTAGAGTTCGAGAAATATTTTCGCTCTCCCCAAACATAGGGTTGATTTTTTTCGGGCTTATCAGGATAAGTTACCCGATAGATTGGTTTGTCAGCCATTTGTTTGGAATAGCTGCAATTAATCAAATAAAATCGGGCTTCGTAATGATGACGTCCCAGATGGAATCCTTCTATACCATCAAAAAAAGAATTTTTGATTACAAATTTTTGATTTTTATTGATCGATCCGGCATGCCAGATAGCTGCTGTTTGTTTTACCTCGTAAAAAGATGAGTTGGATATAAAACACCAGCCCCGGGGACACACAAAATCCACGGCACCTTCAAAATGGCAATTGGTATGATAGTACATTCCATTTTCCGAATCCCAAAGAGAAACCGTATCTGCTCCTTTGCTTGTAATGGTGCAGTTGTCAATAATTGTTCTTGTGCCTCTACCGTAAACGGCAAATGCATGAGGTCCAATTTCGGGTTGACTGTTTGCAATGGTCAGATTCTTTAGGATTACATCATCTGCATGTATATTGACAACGGCTTCGCCAATTGCATCTTTGTTTTTCATCCAATCTGTTCGTAACAGGCTGTATTTAATAATGGTAGAATCTCTGTTTTCGCCAATCAGGCTTAAATTATCATACTCAATTCTGAATTTTTCATGGTAAAGGCCATTTTTAATTAAAATTACAACACGTCCGTATGTTGTGTCGGGTAGTTGTTCAATTGCCTCAGTAATTGTTTTGTAGTCTCCGCTTCCATCTTGCGCAACCGTAATATCGACATGCTGCGCCATGGAAACATTGACTAAACAAACAAAAATAAATAGAATAAAAGTTCTTGACATTGTTGTATTGGTTTAGATTTTTTAATAATCTTATATTGTTAGTCAGCCGAGGTTTCCCCAACACCTGTATCAGTTCTTTTTACTTCCTGAATGGTTCCGTCTTCGTTAAAATAAAGGTATTCAGCGCAACACTGACGTTGTGTTTTATCGCAGATTGATTTTGTTTTAAGCCAACGATGATAGAATAAAATCCATTGTCCCTTAAATTCAACAATCGAATGGTGATTATTACTTTCCCCTTCCTGCTGCATAATAACACCCTGATATTTCCAAGGGCCGATAGGAGATTTGGACATATAATAAGTAAGGATTCTGTTGTTTTCAGGCATGGTATAATAGTAATTTCCATTTCTTTTAAATACCCACGGGCCTTCTCTTTTTGGATTGTATCCGCCCATATCCATTTTAAACAGATCACCTTTAACGCTAAGCATATCGTCAGCCATTTCAGCAGCAAAATAGTCGCCACCACCATTAAAATAGATGTAGGCTTTGTCATCATCATCTACAAAAAGACAAGGATCGTTGGCGTAAGGTTTTTTCCATAAAGGGGCTCCAATTGCATCAACAAAAGGGCCTGTTGGAGAATCACTTACTGCAATCCCTAATCCCATCCATTTTGTGCTGTTTTTAGAATTTACACGATCTTTAAAACCGGTGCCGGCAGGGAAACAGAAATAATATTTGCCATTTTTATAGGCACAATCGGGCGCCCAGGCGAAATTATCGGCCCACGAAAGATCATCAACCGATAAACAGGCACCATGATCGGTCCAATTCACCAAATCGGAGGAGGAGAACACGTGCCAGTCTTTCATGAAAAAATCAGGCTGACATTCTTCATCGTGGGAAGTGTAAAGGTACATTTTCCCATCTTTCCAGACATGGCCAGATGGATCTGCTGTTTTGATATTACTGCCAAAATTGAGTGGGTTTTGAGCAGAGGATATTGATGTATTTAGCAGTAAAAATATCAATGCTGTTAGAATTGTAAACTGTTTCATCCTATTCTTATTTTATTTAATAATGGTTGGTATTATTTTTTAATGCGTTTTTTTATTGAAAGTAAGTGCCCGGCATGCAGCTACTCATTAAGCAGCTGATCCTGTTGCCAGAGCAAACTGTCAATCGGAATTCGGGTTAATTCTACATCTTCTTTATTGGTTGCATATGAAACGTAGAGATAATCACCCCAAATCACACTTTTGGGATAACTGTAGCCTATTCGTTTGTATTTTCCCTTACATCTCATGGGCTGAAGATCTTTGTTGCCACTGCGCAGCAAGTAAGCATGATCAAATGTAAAACCGTCTTTGCTTAAAGTAATTGCAAGAGGAAACCGACTTTTGTTTCCCGAAGGATTGTTAACCATAAAGGCTGTGCCGTCGGGTAAATTTCCTGCACTCTGCTTCGCTCTGGAGTCTGGTGTGTCAACAATTACAGGTGTAGTCCAGCTTAAACCATTGTCCTTGCTAATTGAAGCAAGTTTTTTAAAACTATTGTTTTGATCCCGGAAAATCATGACAATGGTGCTGTCTTTTCTGTAAAACCAACTGGGTTCTATTTCCCGGCTTATATTTTTATTGTCTGTAGGCATGTTAATCATTTTTCCAGATGTCCAACCCGATATGCCAAGCAGGTCGTCAGTATAAAACGGTGTAACTATCAATCCGGGCTGCATATGAAAAGCCGTAATGATCCGGCCGGTTTTTAATGCATGAACATCCTGTTCAATAATTCCTAAAACAGCTTGCCCATTGCTATTTGTAAGAGGTTTTGGCGATTTCCAATGTATCCCATCGCTTGAAGTGATGTATTCGGTATAACCTTCTTTAGCTCCATCGTTTTTATTGGGCCAATTACAAACATATGCCACAAGGGTAGTTCCGTCACTCCACCATCCGCCGCTTGTTTTTATTCCATGTTTCCATTTTTTTGTTAATGCAGATGGTTTGCTCCAGTCTTTGCCATTTTTGCTTCTGCTGTAAAAAACCTGAGTATCTTCACCATCTTCATCAACCGATGAACTTTGCCATTGCGCATAAAGCATTCCTTTAAACGGAAACAGTACTACTCCGTGATTGTATTTATTATCATTGCTTTGCGGTGCAAATATTGTTACTGTTTCAAGCCCTTTGGCGAAAAGGAGTCCCATAGTTTCGGGCTGATCAAACTTAAAGAGAGAATGGACCTTAAAAGGGACATCACATTCCTGAGCATGCAAGGACAGTACCAGAAAAAATTGAGGTAAAAGTTTAATGATATTTTTAAGTGAAATCATAATTCTCTATAAAAAGTTATTATCTGCAGAATCTGGTACTGGCTTGGTAGTTATTTTGCATTTACTTTTTTTCTCCAGTCAGGATATTCTTTCAAGAGTTTGGCAGGAGCATTTGTATACCAGCCGTAACCATTTCGGCGTTCGTAGCTAATCTCAGCCAGAGAGTTTCTTTTAATTCCATCGCGGCTGCAGAAATAAGGCTTGCCTGTTTCTAAATCGTAAAAACGGGCCCATAATGGGGAAGCATTTTTATCTTTAACAATAATTCGATTATTCTTCCCGTTTTTATCTGTTTCCTGCGTTAATTTTACTCCTTCTATTTTGTTGGCCTCGAACCATTTTACAGCTCCATTTACAGCAGCAATAATTTCCTTGGAAGGCTTATCTATCTTCATTAATAAAAGTGCTATATTGACCGATTCGCCACCACTAAACGATGCCAATTCGTATGCACGTGCATTAGCCGGAGCGAATGTTTTTTCATCGTGCTGAGCACACCATACTGTTGGTTGACCATTTACAACAATCTGGGTTTTAAGAATGCATTGAATTCCTTTGTCGAATGCTTTTTGGGCTTTGTCCTTTCGGTTTTTATTTATTTGTAAGGACGAAAATTCTTTACTGTCATCTAATATTTGAAACAAAAATTTCATGGTATTTACCATCGCATCATCATTATAGGTAATATGGTCTGCATAATCACTTTTGTAAGGATAAAACTGTGGCCATCCGCCATTTTCGTATTGCGAAATAAAAATATAGTCAAGTCCTTTTTCAAATGCCTGTTTGTATCGCTCGTCATGAAAATGGGAGTATACTTTAGCCAGAAACCGCAGTTCTGATATTGTTGCTCCGTTATCGAATGTGGCGCCAATTTCAGATTTGTCCTGAATATAATGAGCCTTCTCTGATTCTGAAAATTTGTGATGATATGGCTTGTTTTTTTCCCATCCTCCAATTTCTTTTTGACTAAGCAGTACGTTTTCTGCCACCAATTTCGCATCCTCAGTTCCATACCATTCGGCAGGCATTTTGGTTGATACCTGTTTCCATTTCAGACTCAAATAGTCTTGAGATGTTATTTTTTGCCTGTGTTGCGCCGAAGAGCAAGTAATTGTCAAGATTGCAAGTATTGATATTAAATAGATATTCTTCATGGATTCTTGTTTTTACATTATTGGAATGGTGAAAAATAAGTGGTGATTATTTTTTGTTTCTCTTCAATTATATCTCCATTATTATTGATTCCAACGGCGAATAATTTTCGGTCGTACTCTCCTTTAATTTCGAAATATGTGAAATCCTGAAAAGAAATTTTCTTTATTTCATTGATCATGAGAGGGGCGGGAGTGATCTTTAAATAATTTTCCAAGGCTGATAGTACTGCTTTCGGTAATTCACCAAATGTAATATCTAATTCGGATCGCATAATCTTTCCGTTGACCAGAATTAAGAGACGCAGTTCTTTCGACGATTCGAGTTTCAAATCAATATTGTAGATAACGTTTGACTGGGTAATCATTTGGTTAATATTGTTGACAGGAATCTGAGGATAATTATCCGCCAGGGTATTTTTCACAGATTTTGGAAGATCATTGAATTTTATATTATTGGAATCTAAAATATCATCTTCGTTACGTTTCAGATTGATTTTTGGAATTTGAATGTTCCCAACCGAGTTTGTTCCCGAATAATTTTTGTCATTTTCCCGAACATTTGAAAAGCTCATGTTTTGCAGGTTCTTTACAAATGAACCTTTAAAGGTAGAAAACTTAGAATCATGGACATTTACATTATAAATCAAATTTTTACTATGGCCGTTAAGAAGAAAAGCCCGGCCACAATTCTCGGCATTAATTTTATCGAGATGAATATTATATAACAATGGA
Source organism: Marinifilaceae bacterium (assembly GCA_016936255.1). Classification (GTDB taxonomy): domain Bacteria; phylum Bacteroidota; class Bacteroidia; order Bacteroidales; family Marinifilaceae; genus Labilibaculum. The sequence goes on from JAFGYE010000002.1 coordinate 81,233, forward strand.
CTGGAATCGGATAGGTTTGAACTGTTGTTAATATTGCTAAGTAAAAATGAACCGGTAATATGATTTGCCTGAATATTTTTTAAAAATATTTCGTGGAGCTTTCCCTTTAGTACGGCATTGGCGAAAATACGCAAAGCAGTTTCGCTTGTGTCAATTTTTAAATCAGACAGGAAAATATGATTGGCTCCGGCTTGTGTTTGAGAGCTGATAATTACTGCCGAATAAAGAACATTTTCGAAAACAGAATTTTGGATCAAGATATTTTTTGAAGCATGATTGTTTGGGATTTTAACCCGCCCGGAAAGAATTTTTACACCATCATCAACAAACTGAAATTTAGTACTGTCGACAAGAATATTTTCACTGCTTTCCAATCCAATTCCAATCTGATCGTATCCATGACTGCTGATCAAACAATTTTTAATCGTTACATGTTTGCATAAAATTGGGTGAATAACCCAAAAAGGTGCATTTTTAATGCTTACTCCCGAAATATTTATTCGGGAACACTCTAAAAAAGTGATTAAGTCGGGGCGGAAAAAGTGACCATTCCCAAATTTACGGTTGATGGGTCTCACATCATTATTTTCCCAATCTTTCAACAATTCCCAATCTGTCCTTTCATTGAATTTCATGTTTTTCCATACCGGATCGTTTCCCTGACCGTCAATAATGCCTTTGCCGCTTATTTGTATATCAGTTGCGTTTTTAGCATAAATCAGGGGCGAATAGTTCATGCACGGAATGCCGTTAAACCAGTTGTAAGCTAAAGGATAAATTTCAGGCTTCGCAATGAATTTAAGTTCGGCACCTTCTTCCAAATACAGATTTATTTTACTCTTTAGAACAATAGGTCCGGTATAATAAATTCCAGGAGGAATTAGAATTGTACCACCACCAAGTTCATAAACATGGTCAATTGCTTTCTGGATTCTCTGAGAATCATCTAAAAATCCAAAATCAATCAGATTTAAAGTATCAGTTGGGATTTTTGCAGGCTTTATTTCATTTCTTATTGAATCGGCATATTCCCAGCTATTGGAACTTTCGGGAACCAGATTATTGTGAACATTTTCTTTTTGACTGTTGCAAGCCAGCAAGACCAGAATAAGAGAAATAGATAAAATGGGAAGTCGCATAACTTTTTTTTGCTAATATAAGTGAAAGTCTTATAAGCAGGCTGTTATTTTCTGTCATTAACTGTTATTGACCTATTCATTTTTTGTTTTTATGTGTTATTTAAAATGATTTAGTAACTTTCGCAGGACAACCGTAATATCTACCATGAGTAACAATTTCGATGACAATTTCTGGCTGAGTAAAATTGCCGGCAGCAAGTATTTTACATCTGCGAACGATGTTCGATTGCTTCGTTATTTGGTAAGTGCTACACGCGAAGGTAAAATTCTGAAAGAAACGGTTATTGCCATTGACGTTTTCGGACGTGATGCTTCATTCGATCCCGGATCGGATTCTATTGTGCGTTCCAATATTTACAATCTGCGTAAAAAGCTCAATTCTTACTATCTGGATGAAGGAAATAATGATGCTGTGCGGTTTGTAATTCCGAAGGGAAGTTATCGTGTTGTATTTGAGGTGACAGAAACAGAAAAAATGGAGCAAAAACCAGAATTGAAAGAAGTAAAACCAAATTCGATTAGTCTCAAATTCTTGTTTCCGGTTTCTTTTATTCTGATGTTGATTTTTGCGTTCCTTTATTTCTCAGGCAATAGAAACTTCAACACTCAAAAAACAGAAAATGAAAATCCGGTTTGGGATTACTATTTGCAATCGGAAAACCCGCTGATGATCGTTTTGGGTGATTATTTTATGATGCAAAAAACGCAATTCCCGGATAGCAGCTTCAATTATGTTCGTAATCCGGAAATAAACAGCCAAAACGACTTTATGGCATATCTGGATAAAAATCCAGAGCAAAAAGCCAGTATGAAAAAATTGGGGCAAAGTTATTTTGGTGAAGAAATCCCCAACTGTTTTTTTCAGTTGATACAAATTTTCCAAAAAGCACACAAACCATTCAGTATGAAATATGCTTCGGAATTATCATTGAGTGATGTTCGGATGAATGACCTGATTTTTGTAGGCGATTTTGGCACTTTGGGAGTACTTAATCCTTTTTTCGCAAAAACCGGGTTTCATTATTCCAACTTACCCCCGGCTATTTTTATTTTAAATGAACAACAAGATACTACAGAGTATATTTCTCTAAACAATCCTGATCGATCGGTATTCCAGAATGATTATGCCATAGTCTCCAACATTTCGGCCTACGAAGGAAAAAAGATCATGTTTTTTGTTTCCTTTCTTCCATTTGGCAAATCGGAAGCATTGTACAAGTTGAGCGAAACATCATTTTTGAATGAGCTTACTGATAGTATAGTCTCTTTTCCAACTGACTGGAATCTGTTAATGAAAATATCAGGATTGCAATCCTCAGGATTTTATTATGAAATTATAAGGTTTGGAAGTATTGAATGAACAACATTCAAGGGATGAAACAGACTGACATCAAAAGTGAAACCAACCGTATAACTAAAAACAGCAGCATGCCAGCTTTGAGCTAAGTATACTGCTGTTTAATTGATATGCTAAATCAAATATAAAATAAGATTTGACCGGATTGCAAAATTGAAGAACTAACTTCAAAATCATCCTACCGACGCAACCCGGTCAAAATCTACCCACTATTAAAATTTTACTTACGATTCCATCCACCACCTAATGAAAGGTATAAATTCACGATGGCATTCAATTGTTGGAATTTTGTGTCAATAGTATTGATCTCTGAGTTAAGAGCGTTACTTCTAGCAGTCAACACCTCAATGTAAGTTGTGTTTTGGTAACCATTGTTCAGCAATTCTTCCGAATATTGAACGGCTTTGTTTAAAGCATCCAATTCCATTTTCTGGATTTCATACTTTCTGCCTTCAGACTCATAACTGTACAGTGCATCTGAAACTTCCTTACCCGCTTGCAGCATCGATTTTTTAAAGTTGTAACGTGCTTCGGCTTGTTGCGCTTTGGCTACTTCATATTTTGTACGGATGTTTCTTTTGTTAAAAAGTGGTTGGGTCAAATTCCCAATCACGTTGTTGAACAAAGAGGAGCTGCTGAACCAATCATCGAAATTGATGCTTTCCAAACCTGCACTGGCACTAATGCTAATACTAGGGTAGAAGCTGCTGCGGGCAACATTTGTAAGCTCAAAAGCATTCATCAGGCCATATTCCGCAACCATCACATCCGGACGGTTTCTAATAAGTTGTGCAGGAAAACCAGTTTGTAATTCAACACTTACATTTTGATCCTCTAATTTTCCGCGAACAATTGTTCCGGCATTTTGTCCCAACAAAAGAGAAAGGGTATTCTCCAACAGATTTACATTTTCTTCTAAATTTAAAAGAAGAATTTGAGTGCTGTATAATTGTGCTTCGGTTTGCTTCACAGCCGCTTCGGTTACTTGTCCGGCTTCTTTCAGGCTTTTCATTGTTGCCAAACCCTCAGTTCGGTTGGTTACGGTTTGTTTTGCAACATCAACCTGAGCATCTAAGGCAATTAACTGAAAATAAGCCGAAGCCAAATTGCCAACTAGAGAACTTTCTACGGCTCTTCTTGAAGCTTCACTTTGCAAATAACCTGCTTGACTTGCTCTTTTGTTGCTTCGGATTTTTCCCCAGATATCGGCTTCCCATGAAATGGTACCCGTTAATTGGTAGTTTTCATAATTGGGACCGTTTCCACCTGCTGAAATTCCAGTCAGACTATTGTCCGACAATTCATAGTTACCACCATTTGCACTCATGCTAAGGCTTGGCAGATAACTCATTTTACCTTGTTTGTAATAGGCTTCGGCAGCATTTACACGCTCAATTGCCATCAAGTAATCCAAATTGTTATTCAAAGCTTTATTAATTAAGCTTTGCAGGTTCGCATCAGTGAATAATTCCTCCCAAGGCATACTGGCAAGTGTTGTCGAATCGTTGGTTGAAATATTTCGATACTGATCTGCAGTCTCTAGCTCTGGTTGCTGGTATTTCTTTGCAACAAAACAGGATTGAAGACTGAATGCAGTCAATACCAGACTAAGTATTATATATCTTTTCTTCATCATTTCTTTCTATTTATTCTGCAGTTTCCAATTCGTTATCTTCTGGTTTTGGAGCTCCTGTAATTTTTTCCTGAATTGTCTGGAAAATCACGAAGAAGGCAGGAATTACAAACACACCAAACAGGGTTCCAATTAACATTCCTCCAACTGCACCTGTACCAATGGAACGGTTACCTACAGCACCAGCACCATTTGCGAGCATCAATGGTACAATTCCCAGAATAAATGCGAACGAAGTCATTAAAATAGGACGTAAACGTGCTTTTGCTCCCTCAACGGCTGCCTGCATCAATTCCATTCCCTGACGTCGACGCTGTAAGGCAAATTCTACAATCAGAATCGCATTTTTTGCCAGCAAACCAATCAACATGATCAGGGCAACCTGGAAATAGATGTTATTCTCTAAACCAATCATTTTCACAAAAAATATGGCTCCAAATATCCCGATAGGAAGTGATAGAATAATGGAGAAGGGTAGTATGTAACTTTCATACTGCGCTGCAAGTAAGAAATAAACGAATATCAAACTCAGTGCAAATACCAATATGGCCTGATTTCCTGCTTTTTGCTCTTCGCGGGTCATTCCAGAGAATTCATACCCGTAGGTTGATGGTAATGTTTCTGCTGCAACTTCCTGAATGGCTTTAATGGCATCTCCGGTACTGTAACCAGGATTCACATTGCCGTTAATGGTTGCTGAATTGAAAAGGTTGAAACGGTTAACAACATCAGGACCATTTACTTTTTTCATGTTTACAAACTGACTTACCGAAACCAATTCACCTTGAGCATTTTTAACAAACACATTGTTCATCGATTCAAGGGTTTCACGATCTTCGGGTGCCGCCTGAATCATCACACGGTACTGTTTTCCAAATCGGTTAAAATCGGCGGCATACCAACTTCCGTAATATCCCTGAAGAGTTGCAAATAAACCATTTACTGATATCCCTGCTTCTTTTACTTTTTCTACATTTACTTCCATTTCATATTGAGGAAATCCAGTGTTGAAAGAAGTCATTGCATACTTAATTTCAGGACGTTGGTTTAAAGCACCTAAAAACTGACCACTTTTTGCCATTAAATCGCTGAATTCTCCATTCGATTTATCTTGCAAACGCATTTCAAAACCATCAGAATTACCAAAACCACGAACAGTAGGAGGGGCAAAGAATAGAATTTTTGCTTCATTTATTCCAGCGGTTCTTCCAAACAATTGTCCAATTATGGCACTAACTTTCTGATGATCTTCTTTACGTTCTTTCCAATTTTTTAATTTGATTACAGCAAAAGCTTTTGAGCCACCTCTTGTGCCACTCATTAAACTAAAGCCAATCACAAACATTTTTTCTTTTACAACATCAATTTCACTAATAATGTCTCCAACCTTTTGGGTTACTTCTGCAGTTCTGTCTAATGTGCATCCCGGAGGAAGAGTAATATCACAGAAAATTATACCTTGATCTTCATTTGGAATAAAGCCGGTAGGAGTAGTTTTGAAAAACCATCCCGCAAGAGCGATAAATACAACAAGAATTGCACCTGACAACCATTTTTTGCTAATTAAAAAACGAACAGAATTGGTATAGCGATCAGTAATGGCATCAAATCCAGTATTAAAAGCTGTGTAAAATCGGCTTGCTATTCCTTTTTTGTGTTCTTCGCTTGGAGTATGTGGTTTAAGTAATAAAGCACATAAAGCCGGGCTTAATGTTAATGCGTTAACTGCTGATATAACAATTGCCACAGCCAGTGTAATCGCGAATTGTTGATAGAATGCTCCCGTTGGACCTTTTAAAAAGGATACTGGAATAAATACCGCTGACATCACCAAAGTAATGGATATAATTGCGCCGGTAATCTCGCTCATGGCCGATACTGTAGCTTTTTTAGCACTCTTCGCACCATGATCGAGTTTGGCATGAACAGCCTCAACCACAACAATGGCATCATCTACCACAATTCCAATTGCGAGCACTAATGCAAACAGTGTTAGCATGTTAATAGAGAAACCAAAGAGGTTCAGAAAGAAGAACGTTCCAACAATTGCCACTGGTACTGCTATGGCAGGAATCAATGTTGATCTAAAATCCTGAAGGAAAAGAAAAACAACCAAAAACACCAATAGAAAGGCTTCGATTAGTGTAGTGATTACTTTACTGATAGAAGCATCCAGAAAATCGTTGGTATTGAATGGAATTACATAGTCAATTCCTTTTGGAAAATCCTTTTTCGCCAATTCCAAGGTTTTTTCAATTTCCCTAATGATATCCTGAGCATTTGAACCTGAAGTTTGATAGATCGCCACAGCTGCTGATGGATGACCGTTCGTGATATTTCGGGTTGAATAATCAAAGGCTCCTAATTCAATTTTTGCTACATCTTTTAAACGTAGAAAACTACTATTTCCGTCAGAACGCAAAATGATGTCATCATACTCGGTTTTTGTGGAAAGTTTTCCTTTGTAACGAATAACGTATTCGAACGACTGAGATGAGTTCTCACCAAATTTACCTGGTGAAGCTTCCAGATTTTGCTCATTTAAAGCACTAACCACATCTTGTGGAGTGATTCCATAGGCAGCCATTTTTTCAGGTTTCAACCAAATTCTCATCGAATAATCGCGCGAACCAAAAACGCTGGCATCACCAACACCATTAATCCTCTTAATCATTGGTATTAAGTTAATACGTGCGTAATTTTCTACAAATGTTGCATCTAAATCTTCATTCTCAGTTAATAGAGAGAAGAACATCAAAACACTATTTTGAACCTTTTTGGTGGTAACACCAGTTTGAATGACCTGTTGCGGCAACTTACTGTTTACTGTTGCTACTTTATTTTGAACATTAACTGCCGCAATATCAGCATTGGTTCCCAATTCAAAGTAAACACTAATAGTCGCAGTTCCATCGTTACTCGAAGTTGACGACATGTAGGTCATGTTCTCAACACCATTTACAGCTTCTTCGATAGGTACAACAACACTTTTTAGTAAGGTTTCCGCATTGGCACCAGGATAGGTGGCTGAGATCTGCACGGTTGGTGGTGCAATCTCGGGAAACTGTTCCCGGGGTAATGATGTGAGTCCTAAGATTCCTAAAATTACAATGAGTATGGATATTACGGTCGATAATACCGGCCGTTCAATAAATCTTCTTAACATGGAATTTTGTATTAAATAATCAATTTAATGGTGCTTATTTTTTAGAAAATGCAGCATTCCCTTCAGGTGTGTGCTTTTCTGTTACAGGTTTAATTTGCATTCCTTCGCGTAGTTTTATTAATCCTTCTACAACAAATGTTTGTCCTGCATCCAGTCCATTTAGTACAATGAAATCTTGATTCACCGATTCGCTTACAATTACTTCATGTGCTTCAACTTTATTTTCAGCAGTTACCACGTAAACGAATTTTTTCCCTTGTAACTCATAAGTTGCTTTTTGAGGAACTAATATTACTTGATTTTGGGTCGAAGGAAACTTTACTTTTCCGCTAATACCACTTCTTAATAAGTTTGAAGGATTGGGAAAAATAGCACGATAGCTAATACTTCCGGTTCTTGGATTTACCATACCATTGATAGTTTCAATTCTTCCTTTTTGAGCGTAAGTTGAGCCATCAGCTAAAATTAATTCAACTTCAGGCAATTCCTTGATCTTATTTGCAATACTGCTGCCGTTTAATTCACGATTGAATTGAAGCAATTGCTTTTCGTTTAATGTGAAATATGCATAAACATTACTGATGTTGGAAACAGTTGTGAGTGGTTGTGCTTCTGTACGGCCAACAAGGCTGCCAATTCTGTATGGAATGCTTCCAACAATACCATCTACCGGACTCTTGATAATAGTATAGTCTAAATTCTCTTTGGCATTCATATAGGTCGCTTTGGCAGCAATTAATTGAGCTTTTGCTGCATTTAAATTACTTTCTGCAGTTTTTAGTTGTGCGGAGCTAATGATATTTTTTTCGACAAGTGGAGTCACCTTATCTACTTCAACCTGAGCAGACACAACCTGAGCTTTAGCAACTTCAATATTAGCACTGGCAGCATTTACCTGCTGGTTTAAAGTTTCGGCACTTAATTTAAAAAGAAGTTGTCCTTTTTTAACCTCACTTCCTTCATCAATGTATATTTTTTCCACAAAGCCATCTACTTTAGCACGTATTTCGATGTTTTGTTCTCCTTCTATATTTGCTGCATATTGGTTATAGATAGTAATGTTTTCTTTCTCTGCTGATTGTACAGGAAATGGCACTGGACCATGAGCCATTTGCTGCTGCGATGAATCCTTACAAGATGATAAACCAAGTAGGATGATAGCCATACTTGCTAAGATGTAATTTCTTTTCATGATTTGAATAAATGTATAAATTGTTTTAATTAGTTCTTTTAGTTCTGCAAATAACGAACCTTTCAGTAGTGCTAATTTAAATATGTTTAAGTACCAATATTATTTCCCTCATATTTAATTAGTCATTGGACATTTCGCTTTTATCTGATCACGAAGCTGTTCCAGAAGTCTGACAGTATTTGATAAGTAGTCTAAATAGGGCGTTTCCTGACTGGAGCCATATTGCTGTTCATTTTCATTCGATAGTTTATTCGCCAATTTTTTGTGTTCCAATATTTGTCCAACCAAAAAGTACTCTGTTTTATAATCAGCAATTTTCTCTTCAATTCTTGAAATAAATCCAACAGGTGATAAGGTATAATACTTTTTTCGGTCGCCAGGTTTTGTAAAATACACAATCATGTTCGATTTGGTTAGGTTCTGAAGATTTGTGGAGATTGTACTTTTGCTGGCACCTAAAAAATGCACCAAATCATCAAAAGTGGCTCCATTTTCTTTATTGATGAAAAGGGTCGCGAAAATTCTGGCTCCGATAGGGGATAACTTTTCTTGTCCCTCCATAAACAAGCCAAACTTTTCTATTAAAAGTTTTTTTTCCTTTTCCAAATCTATACTCTCTTTCATTTTTCTAAATTTTTCAGGTACAAATATACTATTAGTTCGGTTTGTTCCGAACTAAAAAATGTTAAAAAATAACAAAGAAACTTATGCAATCGATAGAATAAGTAATTACATTCATTTTACTTATCTATCATGATTAAAGAAAGATGATTTTTTATTATAACTCTTTTAAAAATTTCATTTACTTTCTGCACAAATCACTATTTTTACTCAACTATTAATCACAAAGATTGAGTAAATGCCACAAAATATTATTGCATCTCCCGAGTATTTCATTTGGGAGACTCACGGAATACATACCGGAACAGGAAACGATCATGTGAAACATGGTGTTGATGAATTGGAAAAAATTACTGAATTAGCTATATCCAAAGGACATCCTAATATTGCATTTATAATTCATACTCCACGTTTAACCAGATACAGGTATGCTGCAGAGAAACGATTGGGTGTTAAATTTATACGGGGTGATAATGCCTATTTTAACTATCCAAATCAGATCGAACAGCTAAAATTGAAATATGGAAATCAGATTAACATTCGTTTTGGTATTGAACTGGAATGGTTAGGACCTGATTTGGGAATGCAATGGAATCGTTCGAAAGTTTTTCAGGCACAAGATGCAGATTTTGTGATCGGTTCATTGCATTTTTCCCGGGAAGGAATTCCATACGACGGATCGATTGAAGAAGCAGAAGAATTGATCAGGTTGCGTGGTGGATTGGAAAATTATTGGGGTGGATACATCGAAGAATTGATAGAAATGGTTGATTCTACCTGGGAAATGATTCAGGTTGTTGGACATATAGATTTGCCAAAATTGTTTGCTCCGATTCCTCAGCCTCTGCTGGAGTTAGATACCTCAGATCATTTTCTGGCACGTAGAATGCGGTTTTTACTGGAAATGATCAGCGAGTATAATCTTGCATTGGATGTTAATTTGGCCGGAATTAATAAAGGTTGCGGAATTTATCCTGACATCTCAATTTTGAAGAGAGCAAAACAACTTGATATTCCCATTGCATTGGGCACCGATACTCATACTTTGCAAAATTTGGGTAATCATCACGAAACAGGTATTCATTATGCTCATGATGCCGGATACAAGCATTATCTGAGTTTTTCGAAGTGTATTCCTGAGAAAAGACCTCTTCGGAATCAGGCTTTTAAGGAGGAAGAATATAAAGTAATGAACTTGGGAATTGAGATGTTAAATCTTCGTTTTGAGGATAGTAAACAGCGACGAATTCCAAAATTTTCTTTTGGAGGTACTTTTAGAACATTCCTGGAACATCATAAAAATTCGACTTCTTTGGGCGAATTTGAAGCGATTCGAATACGAAAGGGAAATAAATCCATCACCATAAGCAATACGATACCTCAAAATCAAAATGAGAAGGTAAATGGATTGTTTTCACATCATAAAGATAAACCAGGTGTATTGTCGATGATATTTAATGCTTTGGCATCGGAGGAGATCAATGTTGAAACGGCATACCTGAATTCCAATAATGATGGCACTGCAACGGCTTTTTTAACTCTTTCGGGAGATGATAGTTCGGTTCATGAAGCTGTTGAGTTCGTTAAAGGAACAGGAGGAGATAGTTTTATCGAAATTCGAGTAGGTGATATTTTGGAAATGCAGCAATTGGATAAAAACAAGAATTATCTATTGGAAGTTGACGGAGTGAATTTACCCATTGCAATCAGTAAACAAATGATTCTTTCTATCCATAACAATACTGCAGGAATCTTGCTAATTTTGCTTTCGGCATTGGCTTCCCAAAATATCAATGTAATTGATTTAAAACTGGGACAAAGAGGGCAAAAAGGATATGCAATATTGAGTATTGAGGGAAATGCTCAATTGGCCGGAAATATTTTGAGTAAGCTGGGGCCTCAGTTTTTTGAAACAACACTTTTATCTTTAAACGGTGTTGAATAGTAAATTTTAATTGATAAAAGTGAACAACAGCGCATTCAATTCATACGAATCTATTTTGAATATTATTGAGTTTTATAGAATTCAACCAAGAATTCAAGACTTTCAAATAGAAAAAATAGAGGAGTATTTGATTCTTATGAGCGCTCATTATCAAGAGTCATTAAGAGAGATTGATGATTGTATCGGTTTAAGTGAACCTGTTTGTTTAGAAGATATTGTTGATGTTTTAAATTCTTACCTTAATAAGGTGGGAGAAGAGTTAGAAAAGATTTTTCCAGAAAATATAAATGTATTTTCTCCTATTAATATTCATTCTAATGCCAAAATAATTGAGATTCAGGCATTGGAATTGTACCGGAATTTTAACGGTGGCGAAAGTGATTTGTATCGAATAAAAGAGGCCCTTGATTGTTTGGATAACAATATTTACGAAGAAGATTTTGCCGAAAATTTTGCTTTACTGACAAAAGACATATTGTCTAAGATTAATTCAGACCTTATTGTAAAAGTTGATGATTTACTGTGAAGTTGCTAATCCAATAGCTTTTTGGGGGGAGAAATTGAATTGCTATCGGTTCTTCATCTTCTAACTCTTTAATCATTTTAAATGATTGCGATTGAAGAAATTCAAGAGCACTTTCTTCATTTTTCCACTGAGAAAGAATAATATGCTCGTGTCGTTTCCCATTAGCCTGGTAAATTTCGCACGAAAGTTCACCTCCAATCTTACGGTATTCCTTAAATTGATCAAATGAATTTTTCCAGCTAACGTAATTTTTTATGGATTGCTTTATTAGTAGATATATCATTATGTGTGAATGTGTTGTTAATTCTAAATTAAATAAAAAGAATAAACAAGCTGACAATTAATTGATTACAGGCTTAAAAAACAGGGTGATTATATCAATTTTTATTATAAATAGGAAATATAATTCCTGTTTGTTTAATTAAAATTAAATATGCAGGAGTTCTAAGGAACCTCCATTTTACTTATCCGTTAAATTAATTCACGAATGGTATAAATTAAAAATACCGATGTAAATTTACAATCAGATTAATGCATCAATTGGGTTTGAGAATTTAAATTTATAATGCGTTTTTTCCAATTTAGCAGAGCTGATAATTTTATACGAGCTTTGGTTTGAGGCAAATTGCGGGGGCTCAAACCCTCCAATTTTTGCCGCTCTTTCATAAAATTCTTTACGGCTGGGATGTTCGGGACAACAGGCGTTGTAAATTTCTCCCCACAAATTATTTTCTATCAAATGTGATATAATATTAATGCAATCATCCTGATGGATTAAATTAACCGGAACGTCACCTTCAACCGCATTTTTCATTTTTGAGAAAAAACGTCCGGGTTTACGGTCATAGCCAATTAAACCACCAAATCGAATAATACTGGTTTGAATTTTTTTTTGTGAAAGAAGCATTTCTTCAACAACACGTAAGGCCTTGCCACTATTCTTCTCTGGTTTTTGGTCATCTTCTTCCGTAACAATTCTGTTTAAATTCGCATATACAGAGGTCGAACTAATAAATATCACTTTTTTTACCGAGGAAAGATGTAACTGTTCAATTAATGCTTTAAACTGTTTTGGGTGAAATTCCTCAATATCTTCTCTGCGCCTGGGTGGAAAATTGACAATTAATATTTCAGAATTAAAAAAATCAGCATCAAAATCAGCATTTATTTCAGGATCAAAAAATATCCGATAAGGAGTTATTCCATCTTGTGCTAAGCTGGATATTTTCTCCGCACTTGGGGTAGAGCCTTTTACTGAGTAAGCATTTTTGATCAAAAATTTAGCCAGAGGTAGTCCTAACCAGCCGCATCCTAGAATACTTATGGTTTTTTCTTGTGTATAAAACGTTTTATTCATGTGTTTGTATCTAAATATATCGGTGATCAAATTTAAATTTAATTTAAACAATTAAATATTTTTGAGATATATAATTATGAGTATGAAGTTAATTATTTTGGTATTTAAGATATTAAAATCCTTTTAGCGCCTATAAGCTTTCCATAATGTACAAAGTGCTAGGTAGAGCAAGGGTAAAGGATTTGAAAACACAAGGATTTTTAAATAATTACTTTTATATTTGACACAACATACACAGACTTTCATTTATGAATTTTTGGTAGGTTTCAAAATAAATTTCGTTTTATGTCGTCACAAATACGAGAAAATTTACAGAAATTATTTGTTTTAGGAATTAGTTACAAGAAAACAGCTCTTGATGTTAGGGGGAAATTTTCATTTACTGCAGAACAGCAGGAGAATTTACTAAAAGAGGCAAAAGAAAATCAAATCGATGGATTCGTAGTCCTTTCTACATGTAATCGTACTGAAATCTATGCTCACACAAGCCAATCGGAGTTTATTACTGATTTATTCTTAAAATACAGCGAAGGCAATCGGGAGGATTTTGATTCCCATGGTTATACTTTGTTTGGTAATGATTGTATTCACCATTTATATAGAGTTACTTCAGGATTAGATTCTCAGATTATTGGGGATTTTCAAATTGTTGGGCAAGTAAAAAATGCCGTTCAGTTATCAGAAGAAAAGGGTATGGTGAACCCATTTTTAAATCGTTTGTTCTCATTTGCCTTTCAGGCAAGTAAAAAAATTAAAACAAATACCGAAATTAGCAAAGGGGCAGCTTCTGTTTCTCATGCGGCAGTCCAGTACATTAAGGATAAGGTTTCAACTTTGGAATCATGCAATTTTTTATTGTATGGAACCGGTGATATAGGGAAAGATACTTGTGGCAACTTGTTAAAACACATGAATAACCGCTCGCTGACTTTGATAAACAGAACTGAGGCCAGGGCTGAGGCACTTGCCGGTAAGTTTAATGTAAAGCATCAGCCTGTTAGTGAGTTAGTTGAAGAAGTGAATAAGGCAGAGGTTATTATTGTTGCTACCGGGGCTCCGCAACCGACCTTATTGCCTGAACATTTTAATGGGAGTGATCAATGTAAATTGATTTTGGATCTTTCTGTTCCTAGAAATGTTCATCCCGAAATAGATAAGTTAGATCATGTTTTGGTGATTACTGTTGATGAATTATCGAAACACATATCGGATGCTATTCAGCAAAGAAAAGATTGTATTCCTCAGGCAGAAGGTATTATTTACGGATCGATTAGCGAATTTTACAGTTGGCTTGAGGTTAAATATTTGTCTCCTGTTATTATTGCTTTAAAAGAAAATTTACAGAAAGTTCAACGGAAAGAGTTGGATTATCACAAAAATAAATTAACAGATGATGAGCTGAAAAAAGTGGAGCACATCACCAGTAACATTGTGAATAAGATTGCCAGAGCATGTATCAATCACTTAAAAGATCATCACAAAAAGCAATCTAGTCCAATGGAAACAATAGATATGATTTTTAAAGATATGGACTCGTAAAGCTTTGCAAGCTTTCGATAAAAAGCTATATAAACCTTGTTTTATATGGCTTTTTTATTTTAGCTATAATTAAATTTATAAACTTCCTGAAAACATAAGACTATGATTTCTAAAATGAAAATAGTTGTTGCCACTCGTCCTAGTTTACTAGCTTACACGCAAACCATGCAAACTGTGGAATTATTGAGAAATGCCAATCCTGAAATTGAATTCGAAGTGAAAAAATTCAGCACCCAAGGCGATCGGGTGTTAAATCGTTCCTTAACAGAATTTGGTGGTACTGGTGTGTTTGTAAAGGAATTAGAACATGCTTTGTTAGAAAACGAAGCTGATATTGCAATTCATAGTTTAAAAGATGTTCCCAGTGCACATCCGGCAGGTTTGCAATTGGCCGCATTTCCCGAACGGGAAGATGCACGCGATGTTTTTTTGACTCGTGACGGCAGTTCCATTGAAGATATGCCGGAAGGATTTGTATTAGGAACCGGAAGTCCGAGAAGAAGGGTTCAATTTGCTAATCTCCGTAAGGATATCGAATTTAAAGAAATCAGAGGAAACATTGATAGTCGTTTTCAAAAACTTATGCTTGGTGAATACGATGCAATTATTTTAGCCGCTGCAGGCTTAAACCGTATGGGTAAAGAATATGATGATAATTTGCTCATGGATATTGATTTATGTATTCCCGCTATTGGACAAGGTGCTATTGCAATTGAGTGCAGAAGTAACGATCCTGAAACCATTGCAATACTTCAAAAAGTAAATCATCGTGATACCGAAATTGCAGTTAAAGCCGAGCGGGCATTTATGGCGGAAATAGAAGGAGGTTGTAAATTTCCTTTGGCTGCACATGCCGTTGTTTCAGACAATATTTTGAACATGGTTGCCATTGTGGGTGATTTAAAAACAAATCAATTCATTGTAGAAGGAATTGAAGTTTCTGTTGATGAATCTGCAGAAAATGCGAAACAATTAGCCATTAAGATGAAAACAATCTGTAAAGAAAAAGGAATAAATTTCTATCTTTAATTTTCTGAAAATAATTCATCAAAAGGTTTGTTATTTTTAATTTGACATCTAGATTTATTCATAAAATACAAAAAATACAACATTATGAGTTTAAGACCTCTTTTTCCAGATACCCGATTGAGAAGATTGCGCTATAGCAAAGTAGTTCGTAACATGGTTGCCGAAACATCTCTTTCGGTAGATAATTTAATTATGCCTCTTTTCGTTTGTCCTGGAGAAAATGTTCAAAATCCAATTAAAAGCATGCCGGGAAACGATCAGTTATCTGTAGACATGTTAGTAAAGAAATGTGGTGAGTTATTGGAGTCGGGCGTAAAATCAGTATTGCTTTTTGGTATTCCGGAATCGAAAGATGAAGATGGAACTGTTGCAACTCACGAGCATGGTATCGTGCAAAAAGCAACTCGTGCAATCAAGGAAACTTATCCTGAAATGTATATTATTGCCGATATCTGTAACTGTGAATACACAACTCACGGTCATTGTGGAACGATTGTCGATGGTGATGTTGATAACGATCAAACATTGGTTACATTGGCAGCACAGGCTGTTTCTTTGGCTGAAGCAGGAGTTGATATGGTTGCGCCAAGCGACATGATGGATGGTCGAATTGGATATATGAGAAAAGCTTTAGACGAAAATTGCTTCGAGAAAATGCCGATAATGGCTTATTCTGCAAAATATGCATCTGGATTTTACGGTCCGTTTAGAGATGCTGCTGATAGTGCACCACAATTTGGCGACAGATCAACTTACCAAATGGATCCTAGAAATAGTGACGAAGCCATTCGTGAGGTTGAGATGGATATTGCAGAAGGAGCTGATATCGTTATGGTAAAACCTGCATTAAGTTACCTTGATGTGATTTACAGAGTGAAAAATGAATTTAATGTTCCTGTTGCAGCTTATAATGTAAGTGGTGAATTTTCAATGGTGAAAGCTGCTGAAGCCAACGATTGGATTGATGGAAAGCGTGTAATGATGGAAATTATGACTTCAATTAGAAGAGCTGGAGCAGATATCATTATTACTTATCACGCCAAAGAAGTGGCCGATATTTTAAATGGCAAGATGTAATCTACCGGCGGGTATTTATTTAAATCGATGGCAGATTTTTTACGTTTACTATTATAATTACTACAAACTATTTACTGATTACAGCATATGAGTCAATCAATTTTTTTAGATACGATTAACGGAATTAAGAGAGAGAGACCACCAGTGTGGTTCATGCGTCAGGCTGGCAGGGTACTTCCTTCCTACATGAAATTGCGTGAGAAATATGGTTTCAAAGAAATGATGGAGAATCCGGAATTGGCTGCTCAGGTTACTTTGTTACCGATTCATGATTTGGGCGTTGATGCTGCAATTTTATTTTCTGATATTTTGGTGATTCCTGAAGCTTTAGGAATGGAGTTGAGTTTTGAGGGAAAAGGTCCAAGTTTTGCAACGGCATTAAAAGATGTTGCGGATCCGCTGTCATTTTTAAGTGAAAAACCTGAAAAACTAGAGCATATTTATAAAGCAATTGATCGTATTTTAGAAACTAAACCTGCAGATATTCCTTTAATTGGATTTTGTGGAGGTCCTTTAACTACTTTGTGTTATATGTATCAAGGTTTCAGTCGAAATCAGAATTTCCCTGATTTTGTTCCTGCGATCTACCGTGATAAAGCACTAATGAAGAAGGTTGTTGCTAAAATTACAGAGATGAGCATTCATTATGCGTTAAAGCAAGTTGAACATGGTGTTAAAGCATTTCAATTATTTGAAACTCATGCTGGATTGATTCCTGTTGAATTGTATAAAGAAGTGTTTTTACCATCGGTTAAAGCTATTTTAGGCGCGGTTCGTGAAACAGGAGTGAAAACCATCTACCTGCCAAAAGGCTTGGGTACCGGTATTAATATGGTAAATTACGATTTGTGTGATTGTGTTAGTGTTGATTGGCAAATGCCATTGCATGAGGTGAGAGGAATTGTAGGTGAGGAGATGATTCTGCAAGGAAACTTTGATCCTCGTATTTTGGAAGCTACACCACAGGCTATCGATCAGGAATTTGAGTATTTCCTGAATTACGGACGTAAAGACCATAAATGGATTTTCAATTTGGGACATGGTTTATTGCCATCAATACCAGTTGAAAATGTGGAGTATCTTGTGAAAAAAGTAAAAGAATCTGATTGGGGAAGATAAAATTTTCAATTAAAAATATAGAATGAGGTGTCAGTATTGGCACCTCATTTTTATTTTAACTGGAATTAGATTATTTAAATTCAAATAATGATATAGATAGGTATATATCAGCAGTTAATTTCAATATAAATTAATTTTATGTTGAAAAAAATGTTGACATTTTAGGAATGTAGTTTGAGGAGTTTTACTTTTGCGATCGAAATCAATAAAATAGAATTACAATGACAGATTACACAAAAATGTGGACTGATCTTGGCTTAGACCTTGATAATCATGATGCTTTACTAGAGAATTTAGGTGGAGCGTACCAATCCATTTTTATGTCGCAGGAGCATCGTCCTGAGGCAATGGGATATTTCGATTTTGTGATGAGCGAAGCTCACGGGTTAAGAATTCAGGAGTTGCGTGATGAGCAGAAGGCAGGGCGAAAGATAATTGGTTCTTTTTGTGTTTTTGTACCTGAAGAGCTTGTGCTTGCGGCAGGTTGTACATCAGTAGGTTTATGTGCAGGAGCTGATTTCGCTCAAGAGGAAGTTGAGAAAGTATTGCCTCGAAATACTTGTTCGTTAATTAAATCATTCTTTGGTTTCAAATTAGGTAAGGTTTGTCCTTATATGGAAGTTTCAGACCTTATTGTGGGTGAGAATACCTGTGATGGAAAGAAAAAATCATTTGAGATATTTAGTCAGATGGTGCCAAATTTCTTTCAAATGGATCTACCTCAAAACAAGACTTCAATGGCAAGGAAATTATTAAAGCATGAATATGAATCTTTTGTTGCTAAGTTAGAGGAGATGACAGGCAAAAGAATCGGCGTGAAAGATTTGAAACAAGGAATTTCTACGGTAAATGCAAAGCGAAATGCCTTAGCCCGTTTGTCGAAACTTCGTACGGCTAATCCAAGTCCAATTTCCGGATTGGATGCTTTATTAATCAATCAAATTGCTTTTTTGGATAATCCGGTTCGATTTACTGAGAAAGTAAACGTTTTATGTGATGAACTGGAATTGCTGGTAAAAGAAAAGAAAGGCGTAAAAGTTGAAAACGCTCCTCGTGTTGTTATTTCAGGCTGTCCTATGGCAATTCCAAATTGGAAAGTCCCTGCTGTAATTGAAGCTTCCAGTGCTGTCATTGTCGGCGAAGAATCATGTATTGGTGAGCGTGGTCAGCGAAACACAACTGACGCTTCTGCAGATACCATTGAGGGTCTTATGGATGCGGTTGTTGATCGTTATTTTAAAATTGATTGTGCCGTATTTACACCAAATCAGGAACGGGTAGAGCACATCAAAGAGATGGCTAAAAATACGAATGCTGATGGTGTGATTCATTACGGGCTTCAATTTTGTCAGCCTTATATTATGGAATCTTTTTCTGTAGAAAAAACGTTGGAAAAAGATGGAGTTTCTGTTCTGAGATTAGAAACTGATTATAGTCAGGAAGATATGGGGCAATTATCAACGCGAATAGAAGCCTTTGTTGAAATTATTAAATAAAATAAATTGCAATTATAAGACGGAGAACTTAGCGGTTTCTCTGTCTTTTTGTTTTTATCCGAATGTGATATTGAATTGATAGCATGAGACAGGCAGGAATAGATGTGGGCTCTAGAAGCATTGAATTGGTTGTAATTGAAGAAGGAAAGGTTGTTGTGAGCAGACAAGCCGAATCTGGTTACAATCCGGTTGAGCGTGTTCAGGAATTAATTGCTGATATTTCGTTCGATAAGGTGATGGCCACGGGGTATGGACGGGCAAGTCTTGAGATTGCCTTTGATTATCCGACCATAACAGAGATTAAAGCATATGGAATAGGTGCCACAACATTACATCCTGATATTCGGGGAATTCTTGATATTGGAGGGCAGGACACCAAGGTGATATCTTTGAATGAAAATGGAAAAGTGTTTAAATTTGAGATGAATGATAAATGTGCTGCCGGTACCGGTAAATTCCTGGAATTGATGGCAACAAGTTTAGGCTATCAGCAAAATACCCTCGGTATAGAAGCACTAAAGGGACAGGAGGGAATAGAAATTAACAGCATGTGTGCCGTATTTGCCGAGTCGGAGGTTACTTCTCTTTTGGCAAAAGGTTGTCAGCGGGCTGATATTGCTTTGGCTATTCATCAATCGGTGTGCCGACGTGCTGTTGGAATGATTAAACGTCAGGATTTAAAAAAACCAATTCTATTTGCTGGAGGTGTTGCAAATAATGCATGTATGATTCATCTTTTGAAACAAACTTTTGGTGATGATCTGATTATTCCGGAATCTCCTCAGTTTGTTGGTGCATATGGAGCTGCTATTTTGGCTGGATTTTTATAAAAACCAAAAAAGTCATCTTTAGGTGGCTTTTGTAATTACTTGATATAAAGGAATTACCTATATTCCTTTTTTTCGAATTGTTTCAGCTTATCAATGTCACGTTGAAATCTTTCCATTAAATCTTCCGAAAAAGAATTAATCAATTTATGCTCCTTTAAAGTAGTTCCATCAGAGGCATCAGCAACAATCTTCATGGCGGTAATGAATTCATCGTATTGTGGCGCTGGTCCATATACATGACAAAAATTAATTACTTTATTATAGATTTCTTCAACTGAAGAGTTATGCGACTCCTCAAACTCAAACGACCACAATATTTCAGAACCAAGAGCATGATTTTTCAATAGTTGTGTAAGAGTTTCTTTTTCTTCTTTCTTAATTATTCCATCAGCCTTTGCCAGGGCATAAAGCAGTTCCCCAAATACTTCGTATAATTTTTCTTCCTTTTTCATTTCTTTTTAGTAAGATACCAAATTTCATAAATTCTCCATAGTTCAAGGTACTATAATTGAGTGAGAATTGCGTAAAGAAATTATCATACCATAATGGAATACATTAATTTTGCGTCAATTGGTATTAAAATACAGAGGTAGACCAATTACAACCAAATTTGAGCGGATTATCGTACTATTTTGAATTGGTCTTAAGCTCCTCAGGAGCTATATATAAGAATAGGATAAATCAATAAAGGACTTTAATTCTTTATTGATTAATGGCTTTTAGTATTCTGCGGGCACGGGAACAGTAACCTGCGCTTCCATTTTCCATTTGTTCTTCGATAACAAGAGTCAGTTCATTTTGGATATCGGGTTCTTGTAAGGAAAAATTGTATAGAATTTGCATAGCATACACTTTTATAGCAATTGCAGATGTTCTGGAAATCAATGCATCGAAGCAGTAATTGATGAAATCACCGGATATATTGCTTGGAAGAGGTTCTAAACTAATCAGTTTTAAATATTGCCTTAATTTGCTTTCGTTGGAAAGAGTAGGGACTATCTCAATCATTTGAGGTAGATACAGGCGAACCAAATCAGGAGCAATATCATAAACTTTATCTAAAATCCAAGTGGCCCGCCAGGAATGTTTCTCATTGCTGATACAAATATCCCACAGTTCTTTTATATACGCGGGATTCTCTGCGATACTTCGAGCAACAAATCTGGCTTCTTCTTTTACCGGAAAAGGGTCGAGTAGTTTTTTAAGTTCCATTGAATTTAGAATTATTGGTTTTCTTAAAACGGCAACCTGCTTAACTCCACATTTCCGCCCGAAAGAATAATTCCAACTTTTTGGCCTTTGTATTTTTTCTTCTCTTTTATTAAAGCAGCAAGAGCGACTGCACTGGATGGTTCTGCAATGATCTTCATTCGCTCCCAAATCAGCCTCATTGCCGCAATTATTTCTTTTTCTTCCACTCTGATAATCTCTTCAACATGTTCCTTAATAATTGGAAATGTTTTATCTCCCAATGAGGTTAGCAAACCATCTGCAATAGTTTGAGGATTGGTTTGCGGAACAATTTCACCTTTTTGCATCGATTGCCAGGCATCATCAGCACCCATAGGTTCACCAGCTATTATTTTTGTGTTTGGCGAAAAATAATGTGTGGCTAAAGTTGTACCGGATAGTAAACCTCCGCCACCAACAGGAGCGAAAATTGCATCCAAATCATCATGATCTTCAATCAATTCCATAGCAGCAGTTGCTTGTCCTTCAATTACCTGATAATCATTGTAGGGATGCAAAAAAACCGCCCCGGTTTTATTAACGACTTCATTTAAGGTAGTTTCTCTTGCCTCAAGGGTCGGGATGCATTCAATAATTTCGCCACCATATCCTTTTACTGCTGTTTTCTTTATTTCCGGAGCATTTGAGGGCATTACAATGTATGCTTTAATGCCTTGTACTTTAGCAGCAAGCGCTATTGCCTGAGCAAAATTACCCGATGAATGAGTGGCGACTCCAAATTCTTTTTCTGTTTCTGATAGTTGAAGAATAGCATTTGTAGCTCCCCGCATTTTAAACGCGCCCATTTTCTGAAAATTTTCACATTTAAAGTAGATATCAGCTCCAACAATTTGGTTGATGAGTTGAGAGCTCATAACAGGTGTTCGATGAATGAATTTTTGAATTCTTTTGTGTGCTTCCTGTAAACTTTCTTTTGTGATAATCATTTTGTTGGAGTTTTTGGTTTGTGATTGTAACCCGACCAAAGCCGGGTTACAAATGAGCTTGAATCTTATAATGAAATTCCACTTTGCAAGTATTTCAAAAGAAGAAATTATTTCATTGCTTCAAGTGAATCTTTTGCTGCTTGAATGGTTTTATCAAGCATCTCACAGGTCAATGAATTAGATAGGAAATAACTTTCGAATGATGATGGAGGAAGATAAATTCCTCTTTTTAGCATTTCATGAAAGAATTTTGGGAAATTTTCGTTGTTAGCGGTTGCTGCAGTGTCAAAATCCACCACATCAACATCAGTAAAGAAAACACTAATCATGGAGCCACAACGGTTAATTTTGTAAGCGAACCCCGATTCCGAAAGCACCTTATCCAATCCTTTGTGAAGATATTCTGTTTTATCCGCAAGTTCAGTGAAGTAGTGAGGGTTCTCGTTAAGCTCTTTTAGCAGGGTTAATCCTGCAATCATAGCAATAGGGTTCCCCGATAAGGTTCCTGCCTGATAAACTGGTCCAACAGGCGAAACGACCTTCATGATTTCGTCGGGTCCGGCATAAGCTCCAACAGGCATTCCGCCACCAATCACTTTACCGAAAGTTACCAAATCGGCTTTAACGCCAAAATATTCCTGAGCACCACCTTTTCCCAGGCGGAAACCAGACATTACTTCGTCAAAAATCAACAGTATTCCTTCTTTATCACATAGTTCACGTAAATCTTCCAGAAATCCTTTTTTAGGAAGTACACAGCCCATGTTTCCAGCAATTGCTTCCACTATAATAGCCGCAATTTCACCTTTATTTTCTGCAGCCAATTGTTTTACGTCTTCAATGTTATTGTACTTGGCAGTTAGTGTGTCGTTTGCTGTACCAGGAGTAACACCCGGTGAATTTGGTACCCCAAAGGTACTTGCTCCGCTGCCGGCTTTAATTAGGAATGAATCGGCATGACCGTGATAACAGCCTTCAAATTTGATAAATTTATTTCGGCCGGTATAACCTCTGGCCACACGAATGGCACTCATACATGCTTCGGTACCGGAATTAACCATTCTTACCTTATCAATATTTGGCACCATGTTCACAATTAATTTGGCAATCTCAATTTCCAGTTCTGTTGGAGCACCAAAGGATGTTGAATCTTCAACTTTTGCTTTGATAGCATCTATAACCTTAGGATATGCATGTCCTAAAATCATTGGACCCCACGATGAGATGTAATCGATGTACTCGTTTCCATCAACATCGGTAAGAATACTTCCTTTTGCTTTTTTGATAAAGACAGGAGTTCCGCCAACAGATTTAAATGCTCTAACTGGTGAGTTTACACCTCCGGGAATGTATTTGTTGGCCTCTGTAAATAATTCGGAACTTCTTTTATATTGATGCATAATGGTATAGGTTTTATGAATTTAAGTAATTGTGACAAATTTCGAGTAAGGAATAAACGTTTGTATTTTCAGACATGACAACATGTTCGGAAAAATCCAGCAATTTTACTGCGGTTGTACTTCCAATAGCGAAACAGGGAACAGTTTCGTTTATTTTGTATTTGCTAAAAAAGCTGTGAACAGCGCTAGGACTGCAAAAACAGATGGCATCAAAATCAGTAAGAGTTACATCCGGTTGATGCAAATTTGTTTGGTAGCACTCTATTTCTTCAAAATCAAATTCTTTTTCAGTCATAAAATCAGAAATATTAGTTTGTCTTAAATTTCCTGAAAAATGAATGTAAGAGGAGGCGCTTTGTTTTTCGAGCAATTCAATTAAAGATTGCGAGTTGTGCTGTTTTGGAAGTATAGCGGTGATTCTAATTTTTAAAAGTTCTTCTGCGGTTTTTTCTCCAACAGCAAATACTTTTTTTTCTTCCAAAGCAATTAGTGAGCTTAGGTTCCCGGAAATACTCTTAACTGCATTTTGACTTGTGAAAATCCAATTTGATTCTGGCTTTGAATTAATCAGATCTGTCTTTTCTTTAGAGAGAGGAATGAGATCAATTTGAATAAATGGTTTTGCCGTAACTGTCAGACCTAATTCTTCGGCATACATTATATGTTCAGAACTTAGAGATCTGGTAAAAAGAATATTTTTTTTATCTGTTAGAGACATAAATAGATTTCAAAATGATTTCTGACCGCAAGCTAACAAATTTAGCAAATCAGACCATTTTTTATGCTCTTGAAATGTATTATTTTTTCAATTGATTGGATATTAGATATTCAGAAGAGTATCTTTAAATTATTAAAACTTCTAATCGTTAAAAAGTATTAACCTGCTTGCCATTCAGTAATAGCTTTTATACTTTTAGTGTGCTTAAAAATGGGAGGAGACCATTGTTTCGAATGTCGAAAGATCATGAAGAATCAGTTTCAATCAAAATTCAAACAAAGCAAAGACTTAAAATCAGGAAGATATTTATGACTGAATTCAACAGGGAAGAAGAGAGAAGACAGATTTTGTATCGATACAAGCATTTGCTTGTTACGTGTAAAAATATTGTTACCCGGGCAGATATAAAATTAGTTCGAAAAGCATTTGAATTAAGCTTAAAAGATCACGAAGGGGAAAGAAGGACTAACGGGGAACCGGCTATTTATAAAAGCATTTCAATAGCTCAGATTGTTGTAGAAGAACTCGGACTTGGAAGGACTTCTGTAATTTGCTCTCTGCTATATGATATTGTTCAGAAAAAACGAATTTCGTTAGAAGAAGTTTCTAATCTATTTGGTCCAAAAGTTACTCAGATAATTCAGGGTTTGGTTAAAGTAACTGATATTTACAATCAAAACCCAACCCTTCAATCAGAGAATTTCAGGAAGCTTTTGTTAAGCTTTGCCGATGATGTTCGCGTGGTTCTTATTATTATGGCAGATCGCTTGTTTAATCTAAGAAATTTAGAGAACAAACCGGTCAAATTTCAGCAAGCCTTAGCGAGAGAAATAGAGTTTCTCTACATTCCGTTTGCACATCGTTTGGGAATGTACAATGTAAAGTCAGATATGGAAGATTTGGCATTGCGCTATTTACTTCCTGATGTTTACTTTGAGATTCAAAAGAAACTGAAGGATAGTGAGGAGGAACGCGAAAAGTATATTAAAGATTTTGTTGCCCCAATTAAATCTGAATTGGATCAGTTGGGTTTAAATTATAAAATAAAAGCACGTACAAAGTCAATTGCGTCCATTCTTCACAAAATGAAGAAAAAGCAAGTTGAGTTTGAAGAGGTTTATGATATTTTTGCCATTAGAATCATATTAAAAGCAACTCCCAAAAAGGAAAAATCGGAATGTTGGAAAGTTTATTCTGCGGTTAGTGATCTGTACCGGCCAAATCCGAACAGATTAAGGGATTGGATCACCATTCCAAAATCAAATGGGTATGAATCTCTTCATACTACAGTTATGGGACCTGATAATCGTTGGGTAGAGGTTCAGATTCGAAGCAAACGGATGAATCGGATTGCTGAGCAGGGGTTTGCTGCTCACTGGAAATATAAAGGTGGAAAAAGCGAAGGAGGAGGATTGGATGCATGGCTGCAGGATATTCGGGAAGTTATTGAAAGCCACGGAAGCGATTCAATTGATTTAATTGATAGTTTTAAAGCCGATTTATACCACAAAGAAATATATGTATTTACCCCTAAAGGTGATTTAAAACAATTATCAGCAGGGGCAACTTTACTCGATTTTGCGTATTCAATTCACTCTGATGTTGGTGATAAATGCATAGGTGGCACAGTCAATCAGAAAAATGTTTCCATTAAGCAGGTTTTAAATAATGGAGACCAGGTTTCTGTAACGACCTCTAATTCTCAAAAGCCAAAATTAGATTGGTTGAATTTTGTAGTTTCTACAAAAGCGAAAAATAAAATTCGTCAGTCGATAAAGGAGGAAATGCTTAAGGAGGCTGACCTTGGAAAAGAAACTCTGAAGCGCAGAATGAAGAATTGGAAAATTGAGTTCTGTGATGAAAACATTAGGAAGTTAATGACTTTCTACAAGTACAAAATTGCTGCCGATTTGTATCAGGGAATTGCCTTGGAACAGCATGAATTATCGGAAATAAAAGATATTCTTACTGATAAAAAAGAAATAGAAAAGACAGTTCCTGAAGAACGTCCAGATTATTCAGCTAAGAAAATTACTAAGGAAGGTGAGGATGTATTAATTGTAGATGAGAACATTTCGAATGTCGATTATTCATTGGCAAATTGCTGTAACCCGATTTTCGGAGATGAAATTTTTGGCTTTATATCAATAGGAAAGGGGATTCGAATTCACAGATTAGGCTGTCCGAATGCAAGTGAAATGCAAACCCGTTACCCGTATCGGGTTGTAAAAGCAAATTGGACTGATAAAGGTTCTGCATCTTATCAAGCCGTACTTCACATTACAGGAGATGATGAGTTGGGTATTGTTAGTAATATATCCGATGTTATTTCCAAAGATTTGAGGGTTCAGATGAGATCCATCTCTGTAGATACAAACGCAGGCTCATTTGTAGGTAATGTTACCGTTATAATTGCAAGTACCGAGCATCTTGATACCTTAATTGTTAAATTAAAACGAGTAAAAGGTGTGCATCGTGTAACAAGATACGATCCTGTAAGCTAGTGGTGTAGTAATAATTTACAGAAAGGGATGGAGCTTTAAAGTTCCATCCCTTTTTTATGTCGATAAATATCTTCAATATGTTATCCTGATTAACAGGCTTGCAATAAGAAGCTTAGGTGTTTTTATTGAAAATCCTGTAACTCCTTTGGTGTTTTATTTATATTGATTCAGTATATTTGAATTTCAAAAAAAATGAAACCAATTTGGTTTTTTTGTCAGAGTTTATGGAGAATTATATTGTTTCAGCACGTAAATACCGCCCTTCGCTTTTTTCATCGGTTGTAGGTCAGCAGTCCATTACAGTCACCCTTAAAAATGCCATTAAAAACAATCATTTGGCTCATGCCTATTTGTTTTGCGGGCCTCGTGGTGTTGGAAAAACTTCTTGTGCAAGAATTTTTGCAAAAACAATTAATTGTTCAAATATTAGTCCCGATTTTGAAGCATGTAATGAATGTGAATCATGTGTTGCTTTTAATGAGAGCCGCTCTTACAATATTCACGAATTAGATGCTGCTTCGAATAATTCCGTTGAAGATATTCGTTCTTTGATTGATCAGGTTCGAATTCCGCCACAAATTGGCAGCTATAGTATTTATATTATTGACGAGGTTCACATGCTTTCGGCTTCGGCATTTAATGCTTTTCTGAAAACTCTTGAAGAACCTCCGGCTCACGCCATTTTTGTGCTCGCAACAACCGAAAAACACAAAATACTTCCTACAATTTTGTCGCGTTGTCAGATTTTTGATTTTAATCGGATCAAAGTTGAAGATGCAGTTAAGCATCTTAAAGAAATTGCAGAAAAGGAATCAGTTGCAATCGAAGAGGAAGGTTTAAATGTTATCGCTCAAAAGGCGGATGGGGCTATGCGTGATGCTCTTTCTATTTTCGATCAGATTGTAAGTTTTTCTGGTAAAGAAATCTCTTTCGAAAGTGTAATTCAGAATTTAAATGTTCTGGACTATGACTACTATTTTAAAATGGTAGATGCTTTTTTGGAAGGAAAAGTAAGTGATGTGCTTCTAATGCTTAATGAAATTCTTGAGAAAGGATTTGACGGACATCATTTTGTTGCTGGCTTGAGTGCTCATATTCGGGATGTATTGGTAGGAAAAGATCCTGCAACAGTTCAATTGCTCGAGGTTAGCGATTCGGTAAAACAAAAATATGTAGAGCAGTCAAAAAAATGCCCGCTTGATTTTTTATATGAAGCACTCAAAATTTTAAATCAATGTGATATTGGATTTAAAGTAAGTCAAAATCAAAGACTTCTTATCGAATTAAGCCTAATTCAATTGTCGCAGATAATTGAATTAAAAAAAAAAGGACTTGAATCAAATCTGAACTCAAAAAAACTTCAGAAAATAATTGCTGACGGAGAAACCTTAAGCACCGAGGTTAAACCGGCAGTTAGTCATAATTCAAATGTTCAATCAACACAAACAGTAAGCGATAAGGGGAGCGTTTACAATAAAAACAAGGAAAAAAATAATGGTTTAGGTGTTGTTTCAAAATCTAACTTTGCAAGTTCGGTATCTATCAAACAAGCTTTAAATAGTGGTATTCCACGTTCAAATGCTGCAAGCAAACCCAAAGATAAAGAGGCTGTTAGTATTATCGATTCTGTCGTTGTTGGTAGTGAACCATTCACCCAGGAAAAGCTGGAGGCAAAGCTAAAAGAATATATTACAGCCAAAGGAAAAAGTGATCGTATTCGATTAGCTATTACGGTTAATAAGCCGAAAATAGTTGGGGACGATCGTGTTGTTCTGATGGTTAGTAATCCTTTACAGGAAGATGACATTATCTCAGTAAAAAATGAGGTGAGAAACTATTTGAGAAAAGAATTAAACAATTCAGAAATTCAAATTGAGACAGAAATCATTCAATTAAAAACAGCAAAAAGAATGTATACTGATTCGGATCGATTTAATTATTTGTGTGAGAAAAATCCTGCATTAGGGTTTCTTAAGCAAAAATTCTCCCTGGATTTTGAATGAAAATTGAAGATATGATTTACAGCATATATATAATGGTTTAAATTAGGCTTCTGTTTTTGTACAGAAGCCTAATTTTTAGGTAGTTGTAATTAAAGAAAAAAATCCTTAAAAAATAGATTCTTTTAAATCGGAAAATAAAAAAAATACATATGTTTACTCTGAATTTGAGATGTGATTATTTCGAATTTAATTAAGTAAATACAGACTTTTTATTAATTATTAAATCACTCAAAACAACAACCAACATGGCACAGAAGTCAAAAATCATTTACACTAAAATTGATGAAGCTCCAGCCTTGGCGACCTATTCGTTATTGCCAATTATCAAAGCCTTTACTAAAACTTCAGGCATTGAGATCGAAACCAAGGATATTTCTCTTACAGGAAGAATTATTGCCAACTTCCCTGAGAATTTAACTGAAGAGCAAAGAATCCCTGATTATTTGGCTGAATTAGGTGCGCTTTCATTAACACCGGAAGCAAACATTATTAAATTGCCAAACATTAGTGCTTCAATTCCTCAATTGCAGAGCGCGATTGCTGAGTTACAGGAAAAAGGATATAATATCCCAACTTACCCGGAAGAAGCCAAAACAGAAGAGGATAAGGCACTTCAAGTAAGATTTGCAAAGGTTTTGGGTAGTGCTGTAAATCCTGTGCTTCGTGAAGGTAATTCTGACCGTCGTGCAGCAGGTTCTGTTAAGCAGTATGCTAAGAATAACCCACACAGAATGGGCAAGTGGTCTGCTGATTCAAAATCTCATGTTGCTCACATGACCGGGGGTGATTTTTACGGTTCAGAGAAATCGGTGACCATGCCTAAAGCAACTAAGGTTCGAATAGAGTATGTTGACAATTCGGGCAATGTTACAGTATTAAAGGAGAAGCAAGAGCTATTGGCTAATGAAATTATTGATTCATCAGTAATGAATGTGAAAGCATTACGTGCTTTCTATGCGAAAGAAATTGCGGCTGCGAAAGAAGAAGGTTTACTATGGTCGTTGCACCTTAAGGCAACCATGATGAAGATTTCGGATCCTGTAATGTTTAAGCATGCTGTTGAGGTTTTCTATGAAGAAGCTATCACTAAGCACGCTGATACCATTAAAGAATTAGGAATAAACTTTAACAATGGATTAGGCGATCTTTATAATAAAATTCAAAATCTTCCAGAAGCCAAAAGAGCCGAAATTGAAGCTGATATCATGGAAGTGTATAAATTCCGTCCTGATATAGCAATGGTTGATTCTGATAACGGAATTACTAACCTGCATGTTCCAAATAATGTGATTATTGATGCATCGATGCCTGTTGTTGTTCGCGATGGCGGTAAAATGTGGAATTCTGCAGGGGAACTTCAGGATACCAAAGCATTGATTCCAGATAGATGTTATGCTACTATTTATCAGGTTTGTTTTGACGACTGTAGAAAAAATGGTGCTTATGATCCAGCAACCATGGGATCTGTATCGAATGTTGGTTTAATGGCTCAAAAAGCAGAAGAGTATGGATCACATGATAAAACTTTCATTGCTCAAGGCGATGGTGTTATTCGCGTTGTAGAATTCGAAGGAGCTATTGTGATGGAGCAGAAAGTTGAAAAAGGTGATATCTTCAGAATGTGTCAGGTTAAAGATGCTCCTATTCAGGATTGGGTTAAATTAGCTGTAAAAAGAGCTAAAGCAACTAATACGCCGGCTATTTTCTGGTTAGATAAAAATCGTGCTCATGATGCTCAGTTAATCAAAAAAGTAAATACTTACTTAGCTGATCATGATACTACAGGTTTGGATATCCGCATTTTGACTCCGGATGATGCAATTGCATTCTCACTGGAAAGAATCCGTAAAGGGGAAGATACAATTTCGGTAACTGGTAACGTATTGCGTGATTATTTAACAGATCTTTTCCCAATTTTGGAATTGGGATCTTCTTCTAAAATGCTTTCCATCGTTCCTTTGATGAATGGGGGAGGATTGTTCGAAACAGGCGCTGGAGGATCTGCCCCAAAGCACGTTCAGCAATTCATGTCTGAAGGTCACTTGCGTTGGGATTCTCTTGGGGAATATTTAGCATTAGGTGTTTCTTTAGAGCACTTGGCTAATACTTTTAATAATGAGAAGGCTGCTTTATTTGCAGAAACCCTTGATTTAGGTGTAAGTAAGTTTTTGGAAGAAGGAAAATCACCATCACGTAAGGTGAATGAGTTGGATAACCGTGGTTCTAACTTCTATTTGGCAATGTATTGGGCGCAAGCACTTGCGGCACAAGATAAAAATGCTGAATTGAAAGCAATTTTTTCTAAAGTAGCTCAGGATATGGAAGCTAATGAAGAAAAAATCGTTGCTGAATTGAATGATGCCCAAGGTGCACCAATGAATATTGGCGGCTATTTTATGCCAAACGAGGAATTGGTAACCAAGGCTATGCGTCCGAGTGCAACTTTAAATGCGATAATCGACGCTATTTAATAAATAATTTATATCCTAAACGGATAATTTTAAGGTCTTCCAGTTTGGGAGGCCTTTTTTTGTTCAATAAAATATGGTATTTAGTTTGATTTTAAATTAGGTTTAAAGCTACGGTTTGCATCGCCGAGATTGACATATTTCTCTTACATTTGATGTGGAATTTGAACTTACTTAAAAATATTATACGTTATGGCTATTAGTAAAAAAGTAGAAGAAATTTTGAACAAGCAAATCAATGCTGAATTTTGGTCTGCTTATTTCTATTTATCAATGTCAAACTATTTCAATGCGAATGGAATGCCTGGTTTTGCAAATTGGATGAAAGTACAATTTCAGGAAGAAACTTCACATGCGATGAAAATGTTGGATTACGTAAACGAACGCAGCGGAAGAGTTATTTTGGAGCCAATTGCAGAAGTTCCCTCTGAATGGACAGGTGTTTTAAATATCTTTGAAGAAACTTTAAAACACGAGGAGCACGTGACTAGCTTAATTAATGGCTGTGTAAACATTGCTATTGAAGAAAAAGATCATGCTTCAGTGAATTTTATGCAGTGGTTTGTTGATGAGCAAGTGGAAGAAGAAGCTACTGTTAATGAAATTATTGACCAATTAAAAATGTTTGAAGGAAAAGGTCATGGTTTGTATATGATGGACAAAGAATTTAAAGCGAGAGTCTTTGTTGATTCTACTCAAGTTTAGTTAAAAACAAAATATACTCAAAAGCCTCACATATGTGAGGCTTTTTTTATGATGTAGAACTGTTAAGTCAATAAAAATATTTACTTTTGGGTTCAATGGACATGAATAGATATCTCATAGTAGTATTTTGTGTGCTCACAGGATGTGCAGCAGCAGTTCCTATGGCCAACGGCCAGGATTTAACTGTTAATCATCAGCTGTTTGCAGATTGGTATGCCGATCATATCCAGAATCTTGATGAATCTTATTCTTCAACAATACTTGCACATGTAGAGCAGGATCAATTTGCCGGGAAATACATTCCAAATGTTGAAAATATTTCTTTATTGGAGAATTTGCCCAAATTTCCTGTAGATAATCAAGTTATTCCATTGGAAAGTATTCCAATATGGTTTGATTATCATTACTGTTCCGTTTTTCGGGATGTACTTATTAATACAATCCTTGAAGGTGATTTTCATATTAGAGCTCCTGTATTAGCTTAGCTTTCCTTTCCTGTTTTTCAACAGGAAATTTCACTTGTTATATAATATCATGGTTTTCAACCTTTGGGTTGAAAATATTTTACACATCGAAATCAACAAATCAAAATGGGTTTTATAGATAGTACATTGGGTAAACTATTTGGAAATAAGTCAGATAGAGACCTTAAAGAATTGAGTCCTTACTTGGGGCGAATTAAAGCAGAATACGATAGAATCACAACTTTAAGTAATGATGATCTTCGTGGAGAATCAGTTAAATTAAAGCAACGCATTCAGGATTTTATTCAAGCTGAAAAAGACGAAATACAGAGTCTTAAAGATAAGATTGATGTTGGTGAATTATCAATCAACGAAAGAGAGGAAATCTACGATCAGATTGACGGAATTGAAAAGAAAATTGATGACAAAATTGAAGAGGTATTAGAGGAAATTTTGCCTACTGCTTTTGCTGTTGTGAAAGACACTGCCCGCAGATTTACCGAAAATGCAGAACTGGAAGTGACTGCATCTAAATTCGATCGCGATTTAGCTCCATATTACGATAACATACAAATAGATGGCGATACTGCCGTATATTTTAATTCATGGGTTGCAGGCGGAACTGAAATTACATGGAATATGATCCACTATGATGTTCAGCTAATTGGAGGTACTGTTCTTCACCAGGGAAAAATTGCTGAGATGGCAACCGGTGAGGGTAAAACTCTTGTAGCTACATTGCCTGTGTTTCTTAATGCGTTAACCGGCAGAGGAGTTCATGTGATTACTGTGAATGATTATCTTGCAAAACGTGACTCGGAATGGATGGGACCATTGTACCAATTTCACGGGTTATCTGTTGACTGTATCGATAAACACTCTCCCAATTCAGATGCGCGTAGAAAAGCCTATGCATGTGATATTACTTTTGGAACAAATAATGAGTTTGGTTTTGATTACCTGCGTGATAATATGGCAACAAATCCAAAAGATTTGGTTCAACGTCGTCACAATTATTCAATTGTCGATGAAGTTGACTCGGTTTTGGTTGATGATGCACGTACACCATTAATTATTTCAGGACCGATTCCAAGGGGAGAACATCAACAGTTTGATGACCTAAAACCAAAAGTTCAAAAATTGGTAAAAGCCCAAAATGATTTGGTAATGAAGATTTTTACTGATTCTAAAAAATTCCTAAACAGCGAAGATAAAAAGGATCAGGAGGAAGGCGCAAAATTATTGCTTAGAACTTATAAAGGTTTGCCTAAAATGAAACCACTTATTAAATTTTTAAGTGAGCAGGGAAATAAGGCCAATCTTTTGAAAACAGAAAATTTCTATATGCAGGAGAATAACAAAAACATGCACATCATTACTGATGAGTTGTATTTTGTTATCGATGAAAAACACAATTCAATTGAACTTACTGACAAAGGAATTGACCTGATTAGTTCTGATGTTGAAGATTCAGGTTTCTTTGTATTGCCTGATATTGGATCAGAAGTAGCAGCAATTGAAAAATCAGATCTTTCGGATGAAGAAAAATTAGCCAGAAAAGATGAAATGATTCAGGCTTACTCAGTAAGATCAGAAAGAGTTCATACGATCAATCAACTTTTAAAAGCATATACTCTTTTCGAAAAAGATGTAGAATATGTAATGATGGATGGTAAGGTAAAGATTGTAGACGAGCAAACCGGTCGTATTATGGAAGGCCGTCGTTATTCTGATGGATTGCATCAGGCAATTGAAGCCAAAGAAAATGTGAAGGTAGAGGCAGCAACTCAAACATTTGCTACCATTACTCTTCAGAATTATTTTAGAATGTATAATAAGCTTGCCGGTATGACCGGTACTGCTGAAACAGAAGCAGGTGAGCTTTGGGATATTTATAAATTAGAGGTGGTTGTAATTCCAACCAACCGTCCAATTTGCCGGGATGACCGCGAGGATTTAGTTTATAAGACAAAACGTGAAAAATATTCTGCGGTAATTGATGAAATTGTCGATTTGGTAAATGCTGGTCGTCCGGTTTTAGTAGGTACAACTTCTGTTGAGATTTCAGAATTACTGGGTCGGATGCTTAAAATTAAAGGGATTAAGCACAATGTACTGAATGCAAAATTACATCAGCGCGAAGCAGATATTGTTGCGGAAGCGGGTCAATCAGGAACTGTAACCATTGCAACAAATATGGCTGGTCGTGGTACAGATATTAAGCTAACCGATGCAGTAAAAGCAGTAGGTGGTTTGGCAATTATTGGTACAGAGCGTCATGATTCCCGTCGAGTTGACCGTCAGTTACGTGGTCGTGCCGGTCGTCAGGGAGATGTTGGATCTTCTCAGTTCTTTGTGTCTTTGGAAGATGATTTGATGCGTTTGTTTAGCTCAGATCGTATTGTAAAGTTAATGGATAGAATGGGACTGAAAGAGGGTGAAGTAATTCAGCACAGCATGATTACTAAATCGATAGAGCGTGCCCAGAAGAAAGTGGAAGAAAATAACTTCGGTATTCGTAAAAGATTATTGGAGTACGATGATGTAATGAACTCTCAGCGTGAGGTTATTTATAAGCGTCGTCGTCATGCATTGTTTGGAGAGCGTATTCAGGTAGATATTGCCAATATGATGTATGATTTATCGGAATTGATTGCAAATGAATATCATGGTGGTGATTTTGAGGAGTTTAGAATGGATTTAATCCGTACTTTCTCAACAGAATCTCCGATAAGTGAAGAGGAATTCATGAAGGAAAAGCCTGAAGAAATTACTGAGAAAATTTACGCTGTAGTTTTGGATAATTACAAACGAAAAGTGGAAGCCATTAGTAAGCAAGCCTATCCGGTAATTAAAAATGTATACGAATCAAAAGCGGAAATGTATGAGAACATTGTTGTTCCGTTTTCTGATGGTTCTAAAATGTTTCAGGTAGTAACTAATTTGAAGAAAGCTTACGACAGTAAGGCTGAGGATTTGGTTCGTTCTTTTGAGAAAGTTTCTATTCTTGCAACTATCGATGATGCTTGGAAAGAGCACTTGCGTGAGATGGATGATTTGAAACAATCTGTTCAGAATGCTTCTTACGAACAGAAGGATCCATTGTTGATTTACAAATTTGAATCGTTCAATTTGTTTAAAACAATGATTGAAACTATCAATAAGAGTGTTGTCAGCAGCTTAATGAAAGGTCATATTCCATTATCGGATCCTGAAGATGTTCGTAAGGCAGAAGAACGTAAAAGAACCGATTTAAGCAATTTGAAAACTACAAAAGAAGAAGTAGGAGGAGGCAGAGAAAGACCGGAACCTAAAAAACCGGAACCTGTTCGTGTTGCTCAAAAAGTAGGACGAAATGAACCTTGTCCTTGTGGTAGCGGTAAAAAATTCAAACAATGTCATGGAAAAGGAGTTCCGGCTTAATTTCCATAATTAAAAAAATCATACTAAATTCACATGGATTGTTTCGCAAGTCGAAACAATCCATTTAGTTTTACTTACCAAACTTAAAAAAATACATATGTTGCTTTCAATTCTTTGGGATATCGACCCGGAAATATTTAAAATCGGCCCTATCGCTGTCCGTTGGTACGGATTACTTTTTGCATTAGGCTTTTTGTTAGGATATTATCTTGTAGAAAAGATGTTTAAAAAAGATGGTATTAAACTGGAATGGCTTGATAAGTTGTTTCTGTATACCATGATTGCTACAGTTGTAGGTGCTCGTTTAGGACATGTGTTTTTTTACGGATGGGAATTTTATTCACAACACCCAGTCGAAATCATTAAAATTTGGCGGGGAGGATTGGCATCGCATGGTGCTACTATTGGAATTCTTGTTGCTTTATGGTTTTATTCTAAAAAAGTGAGCAAAAAATCAATGCTTTGGATATTGGATTACGTGGTAATTCCGGTTGCTTTGGCAGGATGTTTTATTCGTTTGGGAAATTTGATGAATTCAGAAATTATTGGAACTCAAACTCATTCTGACTGGGGATTTCAATTCATCAGAGCTTCTATTTATGAGCCGGAAGCACCACGACATCCAGCACAATTATACGAAGCAATTTGTTATTTGATTTCCTTTGGTGTTCTATCATTTATGTATTGGAAAACCAATGCAAAACAATACAGCGGAAGATTATTCGGCGCTTTTTTTGTAATGATTTTTACAGCTCGTTTCTTTATCGAATTTATTAAGGAAAATCAGGAAGCTTTTGAGCAGGGAATGTTGTTAAATATGGGACAGTTACTAAGCATTCCGTTTGTTTTAATCGGGTTGTTCTTTTTGATTCGATCGTTTAGAATAGAACCGATGAAGTAATCAAATATAGTATAACAAGAAGCCGAATCATTTCCGATTCGGCTTTTTTATTGTTGCATAAATCTCTTTCTAAAATCAAGTTTGCCAATCCATGTCATTCAAAAAAGCCTTCCTAATGATGGGAAAGTACTTCAAACCGTCCAAAGTTTGTTCCCAAATGTGGGAAAGTACTTAAAATCACCCAAAACCCATTTCCCAATTGCGAGAGAGTAGTTTGGAGCATCCAAAGCATGTTGCCCTATTATAGGAGAGTAGTTTGAATGATTCAAAGCTTACTCCCAATTGTGGGAAAGCACTTTAAACCAATCCATTCTTGATTCCCAATTGCGGGATTGTACTTTGAAGTATTCAAGGCAAATTCCCCAATATGGGAACGCTTTTAAAACCATCCAAACAGGATTCCCTGTCATAAAAAAGTATTTAGCTTTATGCTTCCTTCAATATTTCCAAATCAATTCCCATTTTCTTCATTAAAATGGGAGCGTTAAAGGTTTTGCAAAATCCTTTTTGCACTTTGTAGTCGAAATAAAGTTGATCGCCATCAATTTTAATGTCAAAAAATCTATTCTCAACCTGTCCGGGTAATTCTTCTTCCAATATGGATAACTCCAAATCGTGAGTAGCAACCATCGCAACAGCATCGTGTTTCACCAATTGCTTAATCAATGCTCTCGAACCCGTATGTTTGTCTTTCGAATTGGTTCCCCTCAAAATTTCATCCAATAGAAGTAAAGTATTTTCTTTCCGGTTCACCTTTTCAAGAACTAGCTGAATTCGTTTTAGTTCTGCATAAAATGAAGATTCATTTTCTTCTATCGAATCTTTAATTCTCATTGATGTATTGATTTCCACATTTGAAACCGTCATTTCCTGAGCACAAACAGGAGCTCCAGCCAATGCCATTACTACATTTACTCCAACAGTTCGTAAGAAAGTACTTTTTCCGGCCATATTCGATCCTGTAACAATATGAACGGTTCCCGGCCCGTTTAGTTGATAGTCATTATTTACTCTTCCTTTCTCACCAATCATCGGATGACCGGCATCTTTTAAATCCAACTCAAAGTGCTTGTCCGAAATTTTTGGGAAAACCCATTCTTCGTGGTTAAAATTTAAATTAGATAGGCTGGAAATGGCTTCAATCTCACTAATTGCATTGAACCACTTTTCGGTGTCAGCACCATAATTTTGTTTCCACTTGTCGATACGAAATAAAATGTGCAATTCATAGAAAAATAGAAGGTTAATAAAGATTTGAACCATTACATTCAATCGCTGATCAAGTAATTCTATTAAGCTGGTCAGTTGGTTTATCTTCTTTGAAGTAAGTTTGTCATCACTTGTCAATGTATTTTTAAGATCATTTAATTTATCCGATTTCCAATTCTCTTTTTCAAACTGTCTTATAATGTAGGAGTAGGTTTTGAGCATATTTCCTCTTTTGGCAGTTTGTTCATGAGCTCGGCTAACTTTTCTGTAATTGCAGTAATGAACAACAATACTGGCCAAAAACATAATGGTAATAGGAGCTTGTGAGCCGATAAAAGAATATACCAAGGCTCCTAATGAAAGCAAAGGCATAATTGTAACAGCGATTTGTAATACTTTCTTTCCATGAAAAGGTGAGGGCTTTTTACCCCATTCAATTACAAAGCTGGGATCATCATTTTTTAGTTTGTTCGCAAAGCCATATTGAATGATATTTTGTCTCCAATCAATCTTTTTTGATAATTCCTTAACCGCTTTCTGTCTTTTGATGATCTCTTGATTAGGTGATGGCTTTTCGAGCCAGCTGGCAAGAGTATTATTACCTGTTTTAGTAACGCTACGGTTGATTAATTGAAAGAGAGAATGTTGTCCAAATATGTCCAGATCTGATGCATAGGAATGATTCTGCTTCAGATATTCTTCACCATCGTAATAAAGATCGCTGTGTCTTGTTTTTAAACAACGAATTTCATTCTCATTAATTTGGATTAAAGCTTGCAGTCTTTTTATGTTTTTACTGTTTCGATTGTACCTTCTCACAAAATAGATCAGAGAGAATACTAATGTGATAGCCACAGCACTTGCAATTAATGCAGAATAGGATAGAACACTATAAAAAAATACGAATGCTCCAATTGCAGAAAAAAGACGTAAAAATGAGAGGTTTCGATTCTGTTTTTGAAGATCGCCTGTTTGCTTTTTAAATGTATGTATTCGATCGGTGTAAAAGGATAGTTTTTGATTCATTTTTTATATATTGAGATTTGGATTCTAAAATTATACAAAATATTGTGTTTTATATTCTGAATCTGTTATGCAGTTTATTCATTTTCGTAAAATTAATATCCAATTTAAGTTTGGATATAACCAATCGCTATGTTTGAAATATAAATAGAGGGAATTGTTCTTTTGTACTTAAATCCAGCATGCGACAAGTGCGAATTTAGCAAGTTTAAATCAAAATATACGTATTCGCAATACAGGTATTTTGCCTGTTTTATTGGAATTATTATTAGGATAAAAAAATATATTGAAATAAAATATCATTGTTTTCGTTTCTTTAAAAGAATAAAAACAAGATTTAATCTTCGTAAATAGTTTGTTTGTCATAACCGTTATTTTTGTGTTTTAGGTATTCTAATTACAACTAAAACATCTAATTTAGAAATCTGTCTGTTCAGATATCGTAAATCTGCTAATCCGCAATAAACGGCAATAAAAAAATCCGGTACAATACAAATATTTACCGGATTTAGTTGAAAATTTGGAGTTGGATCTCGGATCTACTCTCTGGTCTGCCCATCACCGGTAATTAACCATTTATAGGAGCACAATTCTTCTAAAGCCATTGGTCCTCGGGCGTGTAATTTTTGTGTACTTATGCCAATTTCAGCTCCTAATCCAAATTGTGCACCATCTGTAAATGCAGTAGAAGTATTGGAATAAATGGCAGCAGCATCAACAACTGAGTAAAAGTTACTTATGGTTTTTGAATTCTCGCTTATTATGGCTTCACTGTGCTTGGAACTGTACTTGTAAATGTGATCTGTTGCCTCCTGAAAATCACTTACTGTTTTTATCGACATTTTGTAACTTAGAAACTCAGTTCCAAAAGATGATTTATCAGCTTTCTTGAGTAAGTTTTTAGGATAGGTAGCTTTAATTGCATGATAAGCTTCTTCGTCGGCAAATATTTCAACATTTTTATCCTGTAGTTTACTTACTAATTCTGGTAGATCAGCAAGACGACTTTTATGAATCAAAAGACAATCCAAGGCATTGCAAACGCTTACGCGACGTGTTTTTGCATTAAATACAATCTGTTTTCCTTTTTTTAAATCTCCATCCTTATCAAAATAGGTATGTACAATACCAGCACCGGTTTCAATCACCGGAACTTTAGAATTTTGCCGAACTGTGTTGATGAGATTTTGAGAGCCTCTTGGTATTAAAACATCAACAAAACCTACTGCGTTCATTAATTCTGCAGCAGCTTCTCTGGCTGAGGGAAGCAATTGAATGATTTCAGGATCAAGATGATTATCTGCAAGCGTCTTTTTTATTAATGCTACCAAGGCCTTATTTGAATTTTCAGCGTCGCTGCCTCCTTTTAAAACACAGGCATTACCCGATTTAAAACAGAGAGCAAATACATCCAGTGTAACATTCGGACGAGCCTCATAAATAACACCTACAGTTCCCAATGGAACACTAACTTTTTTAATTGCTAAACCATTCTCAAGCGTTTTTTCAGAGAGCACTTTTCCTAAAGGAGAAGGAAGTAGAATTGTATTTTCAATATCATCTGCGATTCCGTTAATTCTTTCGTGACTTAACAGCAAACGATCGTATTTTGGATCGTATTCAGACATATGTTCCAGATCTTTCTGATTGGCTTCAAGAATTTGTTTTGTGCTTTCTCTAAGAGATTTTGCAAGTTGTTCAAGTAGATTGTTTATTGTTTCAGAGCTCAGTAAACACATGGTTCTGGTAGCTTCTTTGACTTTATGGAATTGTTCCTTACAGATCATATTTTGTAGTTTTTTTTGTTTGAATTGGGAAGCGCATCTAAAAGTTATACTTTATTTTTAAAATTGGTATGATTAACCGATATCAAAACGTATCATTAATAAAGAAAAAGATAATCGTAATGAACCAAAGGTTTTGTTCCCGTTTTTCCAATATAACTTTCGGCTTTGGTCTTATTGTACTGTGTTTTCCCAAGGCCAATCACTTTGCCAGATAAACCAACAATTTTGATAATATCCCCTTTTTCAAAATCACCACTTATATTTATTACACCAATTGGCAATAAACTTGTGGCTTTTTTTGAACACAGAGCTTCTTCAGCACCTTTATTAATTACTAATTTGGCCTTTTCAAAACCATCTGATCCAGCCAGCCATTGTTTTACCGTTGATGTTTTTTTACTCGCTGTAAAGCTTGTGTGATCTACCTTGTCAGGTGATTTAACCAGTTCCAGTACAATATCATCAATTCCTCCATTGGCTATATGTACTGGGATACCTGATTTGGCAACTCTTCCGGCGATACTGCATTTGGTTAACATGCCACCTCTTCCAAAATTGGATTTTTTAGTGGTGATATATTGTTTCAATCGATTAACGTCTCCATTTACAGTTTGCAACAATGTGGAATTGCTATCATTTGGATTTCCAGTATAGATTCCATTGATATTGCTTAGTAAATAAAGTGCTTCAACATCCATCATAGAGGCAATCAATCCAGATAGTTCATCGTTATCTGTAAACATTAAAGCAGTAACCGATACGGCATCATTTTCATTAATAATTGGTAGAATACCATTGTTTAAAAGAGAATTTAAACAGTTTTTCATGTTTAAGTAGTGTTCTCGTGTCCTGAAATCTTGTTTTGTGACAAGAACTTGAGCGCACTCTATTTTAAACTCCGTAAGGAAGGCAGAATAGACATTAAGCAATTCTACCTGACCAACGGAAGACCAAATCTGTCTTGCTGAAACAGTATCAATCTTCTCAGACAGTTTTACCTTACTTCTTCCTGCAGCAACCGCACCCGAAGAAACAAGAATACATTGTATTCCCTTATTTCTTAAGGATGATATTTGATGAACTAAATTTTTAATTCTGCTTGTATTTAATTCTCCGTTTTCTTTGGTAAGAACATTGGAGCCGATTTTAATGCAAATTCGTTTCATATTTTATATATGGCTATAATAATTCAACGCACAGGAATAGAATTCTGTACTTAAAATTGGAATGAATAAAATGATAAGAGCCTGTTCAATGAAGATTGAAAGGCAAAAAGAAATGTTTATTTCCGGATGCTATTTAAAAGATACCCAAAGGGATGGATGGGACAGAGGTAATAGAAGTTTAGACACAGTAATTTGGAAGCAAAGGCGGAGCTTTTTGCTTCTACTTGTAATCTTTTATGGATAAGAAATTTCAGACCTTTCATTTTGGTAATGATTGATAATTACAAATCCCCCCTTGTTTTTATGAATC
This sequence comes from Marinifilaceae bacterium, assembly GCA_016936255.1. Taxonomy (GTDB): domain Bacteria; phylum Bacteroidota; class Bacteroidia; order Bacteroidales; family Marinifilaceae; genus Labilibaculum. The sequence goes on from JAFGYE010000002.1 coordinate 123,517, forward strand.
AAATATAGGAATTATTTCATGAGAAGACTCTGTTACATTTCGATATGTTGAGTGTTGTGTATAACATGAAAAGGTTTGTGTTAAAAATTTCAAGTAGAATACAAATCCGCCAGATATATGCTTAGTCACTATTAATCAGTTAATTATATTGTATTAATTGAGATTGATAATACTATTAAGATATTTTCCAAATAATTATTTTTTTCCGGTTTAATTGCTTTCTCAATTTTATATCTTTGCTATTGATATAAAAAATTAACTATGACTGTAGATACAAATCCATTACTAAACAAATTTACAACACCATATGAGTCGGTTCCATTCGAAATAATTGAATTGGATCACTTTCTCCCTGCTTTTACTGAAAGCATTAAGATTGCGAGAAAGGAAATAGATCAGATTGTTGACAATACCGAGGAGCCAAATTTTGTAAATACGATTGAGGCTTTAGAGTATTCCGGACATCAGTTGGATCGGGTAGCTTCCATTTTTTTCAATTTAAATCATGCCAATACAAATGATGAAATGCAGGCATTGGCAAGAGAAGTATCGCCGATGCTAACGGAGTTTTCAAATGACATCATCATGAATGAGAAACTGTTCGCCCGTGTGAAGGATGTTTATCATCAAAAAAGCGAATTGAAACTTACGATTGAGCAGGAGAAATTGCTGACTGACCGATACAAATCATTTGTAAGATCCGGAGCAAATCTGGAAAAAGAAAAAAAGGATCAGATTCGGGAAATATCTAAAGAACTTTCCAAATTGACATTGCAGTTTGGCGAAAATGTTTTAGCTGCTACCAATAATTTTGAGCTTCATATCACTGATAAAAAAGATTTATCAGGTCTTCCTGATGGAATTATTGAGGCTGCAGGCATTGTTGCAAAGGAGAAAGATAAAGAAGGATGGGTATTTACCCTGCAATTTCCAAGTTATGTTCCTTTCATTCAATATTCGGATATTCGCGAATTACGCGAGAAAATGTTTAAGGTATATTCTTCACGTTGTTTTAACGATAAATTCGATAACCAAAAAATATTAAAGCGTATCGTAGAACTGCGATTAAAGAAAGTTCAGCTGTTCGGATACACTTCTTATGCCGATTTTGTTTTAGAAGAGAGAATGGCAAAGAAATCAAGTAAGGTTACAGATTTTCTAACCGAATTATTGGATGCTTCAATGCCTAAGGCGAAAGAGGAATTTAAGGAATTGCAGGCGTATGCAAAAAGTTTAGGCGCTGATTTTAAATTAGAACGGTGGGATTGGGCTTATTACGCTGAAAAATTAAAAACAGAAAAATTTGATGTTAATGATGAAATTACCCGACCATACTTCGAATTGGAACGGGTTAAAAAAGGCATCTTCTCTTTGGCTACACGCCTTTACGGGATAAAATTTAATATTAATCCTAATCTTCCGAAATATCATAAGGACGTTGATGTGTATGAGGTGACTGATGATAAAGGAGAATTTTTATCCTTATTATATACTGATTTTCACCCTCGCAGTTCAAAACAAGGAGGAGCTTGGATGACGTCTTTCGTCGATCAATACCGTAAAAAAGGTACGGATCATCGTCCGCATATTTCCATTGTTTGTAACTTCACAAAACCAAGTGAAACAAAACCATCATTACTTACTTTTAATGAGGTAACTACCTTTTTGCATGAGTTTGGTCACGCTTTGCACGGAATGTTGTCAAAATGCACATACAGCAGCCTTTCCGGCACAAATGTGTATCGTGATTTTGTTGAGTTACCCTCACAATTCATGGAAAATTTTGCTACACAAAAAGAATGGTTGGATGATGTGGCAGAGCATTATAAAACAGGAGAAAAGATTCCTGCAGAAATAGTGCAAAAGATTATTGATAGCGAAAATTTCCTAAGTGGTTATTCCTTTGTTCGTCAAATTAGCTTTGGCTTAAATGATATGGCTTGGCATAGTGTAACAGAGCCTGTGTCCGATGAAGTTTCAGTTTTTGAAGACAAAGCAATGTCTTCAACAGAATTGTTCGATCGGATTGAAACGAGCTGTATGAGCACATCATTTTCACATATTTTCGCAGGTGGTTATGGTGCCGGCTATTACGGATATAAATGGGCTGAGGTTTTAGATGCAGATGCTTTTGATGCTTTTAAAAGTGCAGGTATATTTAATAAAGAAGTTGCAAGGTCGTTTAGAGAAAATATTCTTGAAAAGGGAGGAAGTGATCATCCTATGAATCTTTATCTGAAATTTAGAGGTAAAGAACCTTCAATAGAACCTCTTTTAAAGAGAAGTGGTCTGAAATAGATTAATCTTGCAAAAAAGTATGAGCTGTTCTTTATTTAGGACAGCTTTTTTTTTTTGATCAAAAAGTATAAATGAACATAAGTCGTAGTGTTGCTCGAGATAATTATACGATTTACTATCATATTAATCAGCCGAAATGATAACATGAAAATTTTCATAAGTGGAAAATTGACGTCTTTTTTCTTCAGTTTGGATGAATATGTTTAAAAAAACATGACCAGGTGAGATTTAATGCTGTTTTACAGGTAGTTGTGTATTTGTGAATTTTGACAAAATTCCTTGTTATTAAAGGAGGTGCATTTATTTTTGTCGGCGAATTTTAAACACTTAACTAACAATTAAAAAATGGCTTTTGTAACCAAAGAAAAATTTTTGTCAAATGAATGGCTTAGTGCCTATGCTTACCTGATACTGGGAAGTATAATTTTTGCTGTTTCTGACATATTATTTGTTGTACCCTATAAACTGGCACCGGGAGGTGTTTATGGTATTGCAACAGTTTTAAACACTATGTTTAGCTGGAAAATCAGTTATTGTACTTTTGCAATGGAGATTCCTTTGATAATTCTGGGTACCTTTATTTTAGGACCTCGGTTTGGAATCAAAACACTTCTAAGTATTTTTACAATTCTCTCTACTGTTTGGGTTATGGAAACCTTTGTTTCTCCGGATTACGCAAAAGTAATTGCTGACCCAATGTTGAATACAATTGTCGCAGGTGTATTTTATGGAATCTCAATTGGATTCATTTTTAAATCACGTGCAACATCAGGCGGATCTGATATCATTGCAATGATTTTGGCCAAATATACTAAGCTTTCGCTGGGTAAGTTGGTGATGATTGTAGATGGTATAATTGTTCTGTTTACACTTGTTCAGCCAACAGAAACAGGTACAATTGGATGGGAGTTTGCAATTTATTCTTTAATTATTATTTACATTGAAGGTAAGATTATTGATATAGTTGTTAGTGGAGCAAATTATCACAAGACAGTTATGATTGTTTCTGATCAATTTGAGTCAATTTCTTCAAAAATTAGAGATGACTTGAAACGGGGTGCAACTATTTTTACAGGAACCGGTGTTTATTCAGGAGAAGAGAAAAAAATGGTTTATTCTGTAATGAGCCGTAGAGAATTAGAGATTCTTAAACTGCATATTAGAGAGGTGGATCCTTCTGCTTTTGTTAATGTTACGGAAGCGAATGAGATTCTGGGTGAAGGTTTTAAATCACTAAATGAAGAATAAGATTATTTTAAAATATTTTTTAAAATCCCTCTCGAATATGGAGGGATTTTTTTATTTTTGCAATTGTGTATAATGTAGGTTTATTCATTTGATAAAGAAAATGAATTTATTGTTTGTAAAAGATACAAGTTGCAATTTAGACTTGTATTGTGTTTGTAATGCGCGGAGTAATTTCATTTGTGTTAAAATATATCTGTAAAAAGTTGTGAAATAATTTGATTTTCAAGAAAATTATTACGTATTTTGCGACCTGTTTGAAAAGCGTTTAAGGAAAAAAATAATCTGGACTATGTCAAGAGTTTGTCAAATTACTGGAAAGAGCGTAATGGTTGGGAACAATGTTTCTCACTCAAAAAGAAGAACTAAGAGAAGATTCTATCCAAATCTTTTCGATAAGAAGTTCTATCTTCCTGAAGAGGATCGCTGGATTGAGCTAAGGATTTCTGCTGCAGGAGTACGACTAATTAATAAATTAGGAGTAAAAGGTGCACTTACTAAAGCTCAAGAAAAAGGATTTATTAAAAAATACTAAAAAGGCATAGAAAATGGCTAAAAAAGGTAATAGAGTGCAAGTAATTCTTGAGTGTACCGAGCATAAAGACAGTGGTATACCTGGAACTTCAAGATACATTACTACTAAGAATAAGAAAAACACTCCTGATCGTATGGAGATGAAGAAGTATAATGCAATTTTGAAAAAAGTAACTGTTCACAGAGAAATAAAATAATTGAGATATGGCTAAGAAAGTAGTAGCATCCCTACAAAAAGGTGAAGGCCGTGGTTTCGCTAAAGTAATCAAAATGGTGAAATCTCCTAAATCTGGTGCATATTCTTTTAAAGAGGAAATCGTACCGAACGAAAACGTTAAGGATTTCTTTGCTAAATAGTAAAGATTTTCATATAGCATTGAATATTAAAGGCTTCCTAATCTCATTAGGAAGCCTTTTTTTATATAAAGATATAACTTTGCTTCCTTAACTCTATTGCGTTTATTGTTAATTGCTTGTAAGCTCTTTTTTTTGTACTTTAGCAGGCTAAAATTTAATTAGAAATGGGATTATTTGGTAGTTTTTCGAAATCGAAAAAAGAAAATCTTAATAAAGGACTTGCTAAAACAAAGGATAGTGTTTTTAAGAAGTTAACTCGTGTGGTTGTAGGAAAAGCCACTGTAGATGATGATGTTCTTGATGAACTGGAAGAGGTTCTGATTTCTTCAGATGTAGGAGTTGACACAACCTTGAAAATTATTGAGCGAATTGAAAAACGTGTAGCGGAAGATAAATTTCTTGGGGCATCTGAATTGAACCGTATTCTTAAAGAAGAGATTGCGGGTTTGTTGAAGGAAAATAATAAGGGTGATTACGAAACATTTGATCTGCCAAAATCAGATCATCCTTATGTAATAATGGTTGTGGGAGTTAATGGTGTAGGTAAAACGACAACCATTGGGAAATTGGCTTATCAATTTAAAAAGGCTGGAAAAAAAGTAACACTTGGTGCTGCAGATACATTTCGTGCAGCAGCAGTTGACCAGTTAATAATTTGGTCTGAGAGAGTTGGGGTTCCTGTCGTGAATCAAGGAATGGGAGCGGATCCGGCTTCTGTAGCTTTTGAAACTCTTACTCAGGCAAAGGCAAATGGCTCTGATGTTGTAATTATTGATACAGCGGGGCGTTTGCACAATAAAATCAACTTAATGAATGAGTTAAGTAAGATTAAGCGTGTTATGGATCGTGTTATTCCGGGAGCTCCGCAAGAAATTTTATTGGTGTTGGATGGATCAACCGGACAGAATGCTTTTGAGCAGGCAAAACAGTTTACCTTGGCAACCGAAGTGAATGCTTTAGCAATAACAAAGCTGGATGGTACAGCTAAGGGAGGGGTTGTCATTGGCGTTTCTGATCAATTTAAAGTTCCTGTAAAATATATAGGTATTGGGGAAAGTATGGAAGATCTGCAGGTATTTAATCGAAACGAATTTGTTGATTCGTTATTTAATTAAGCGAATCTTTTAATGATAATTAAAAAGGCTGTCCCCAAAGGCAGCCTTTTCTATTCTTAACTTGTTAATAATTCCAATTCAAATGGGAAAAAGAGTTTTTTCTCTTATTTTTGCCCAAAATTAAGTCGACAAAAGGAAATCTATATATGAATCAGACGAAAATAAATATTGTTAGTTTAGGTTGTTCAAAGAATTTAGTTGATACTGAATTGTTAATGAAGCAGCTGGATGCCAATCAATTCCAGGTTGGCTGTGATGAAGAGGATAGTGATGCAAGAACTATCATTATTAATACCTGCGGATTTATTGGAGATGCTAAAGAGGAGTCAATAGATATGATTCTGCAATATGTAGAAGCCAAAAAATCAGGAAAAATAGATAAGCTATTTGTGATGGGTTGTTTGTCGGAGCGTTACCGTGATGATTTAGTGAAGGAAATTCCTGAGGTGGATCATTTCTTTGGTAAATTTGAATGGCAATTGATTGTAAAAGAATTAAATAAGGATTACAAGCCTGATTTTAAGAATTTTAGAATGATTACTACGCCTAAACATTTTGCCTATCTAAAAATATCTGAAGGGTGTAATAGATCCTGTTCGTATTGCGCCATCCCTATTATTACAGGGAAGCATGTCTCCAGACCTATGGAAGATATATTGGAAGAGGCAAGGGGACTGGTAAAAGATGGGGTAAAGGAGTTGTTGGTGATTGCTCAGGACTTATCCTACTATGGATATGATTTATATAACGAATCGAAACTTGCTGAATTGGTTCAGTTGCTTTCTGAAATAGATGGTTTAGAGTGGATTAAGTTACATTATGCATATCCTACTCAATTTCCATATGGGATTCTTAAGTTGATGCGGGAGAATCCTAAAGTTTGTCGTTACCTTGATATTGCCCTTCAGCATTCCAGCGATAATGTATTAAACTTGATGCGTAGAGGTATTAATCGAGAGAAAACTATTGAGTTGATTGCTAAAATTAGAGCGGAGGTTCCAGGAATTACTCTTAGAACTACAATGTTGGTTGGTCATCCTGGTGAAACCGAAGCCGACATGAAGGATCTTATGGCATTTGTGTCGGAGATGAAATTTGAACGCTTGGGAGTTTTTCCATATTCAAATGAAGATGATACCTATGCGGCAATCAATTACGATGATAATATTCCTTTAGAGATAAAGGAAAGCAGGAGGGATGATATCATGGCTTTACAGCAGGAGGTTTCGAGAGTCGTGAACGAAAAAAGAGTGGGGGAAGAATTAAAAGTTGTAATTGATAGAAAGGATGTTGATTTCTATTACGGACGAACAGAATTTGATTCATATGAGGTTGATCCAGAGGTTTTAATCCCAATTAATGGTGTCGATCTTAAAATTGGTGAATTTTATACCGTTAAAATCAACGATTTTGAAGACTACGATTTATTTGGAGAAGTAATATAAAGGAAAGAGGCTGTCTCAAATGAGATAGTCTCTTTTTCGTTTTATAGTTTTTTATATTTATCACTGATTTCTTATTTTAGAGATATGAA
>JAFGYE010000013.1 GCA_016936255.1 Marinifilaceae bacterium
ACTCTGAATTGCCGTTAATGAATTGAATAAAAAATGAGGATTCATTTGAGTTAACAGAACTTTTTGGCGCAAATCCATAATTTTATGATCTGCCCGTAATCGGTTAATTCGCAGGGAGACCACAATGGCAACAGCACCCAATATCATCACGATCATTAGAATAATGATCCATGCATTTTTCTTACCTAATTCAAGGTTCTGAATTTGACTTTTTTGCTGTAATAATTCCAGCTCTTTTTGATTTTTTTCGATTTCATAAGCTGTTGAAAGTTCAGCAAAACGATTCGTTGTTTGAATTTCGTTTAAAGAGTCAGATATCTGAATCATTTCATTTTGATGAAAATAGGCCTTTTTGTAATTTCCGGTTTTTCGATAGACTGTAGTTAAAGATTCTAGTATTTCCGCTCTCCATTTGAGCATACTATTCTTTACTGCAATTTTATCTGCTTCAAGTAGGTGCTTTTCTGCTAATGTGTACTTTTTCTGGTCAATTGCAATTCTGCCAAGTTCCAATTTGGTGCTAATAACACCATCTTTATCACCTATTTTTATTCTAATATCTTCAGCTTTTTGCACATAAATAATGGCAGAATCGAGCTTGCCCTGTGAATGAAGTAAAAAGCCGATATTAAAAAGTAATTTTGATTCAAATAAAATATTTCCAATTTTAGAATTCTCGTGTAAAGATTTGTTGTAGTAATCGAGACTTGTTGTGAATTCTTTCCTGAGTTCGGAGATAGCACCTAAATTGCAATATGCATTTGCGATTTCTTTTGTTTTTTTAAATTTCTTAAAATTCCGGAGGGCGTAATGGTAATAGGTTTCAGCCTTGTTAATTTCCTTTGTTTCAAAATATAAATTTCCGAGATTGTTGAAAACACTGCCCAGACCTTCTTCGTAATTGCCTTCTTTGTATATTTTCAGATTATCCAGATAGTACTCCAGAGCCTTGTCATATTTACCTTGTTTCCTGTAAAGTAATCCGATATTACCAAGAACTTTACCAATATCAACCTTTGAGTTGATGGCTTCGAATTGAGGAATTGATTTTTCGTAATAAACGAAAGCGGAATCATAAGTCCCGGCATAAAAATAATTGATTCCCTGCGTTTTATAAGATTTTGAAAGTAAATTGTGGTCTTGACTATCCTCAGATAATAGTATGGCTTTTTGGCAAACCAATATACTTTTTTCAGAAGATACGTTGCGTAAATGAGCAGATGAGTCCAGATAATGAAGTATTTGCTGAGTAACTGAATTTTCATCTTGCTGATCAGTATCAACTAGTTTGTTGGAATATACAGATGAGCCAAAGCAGATCACTATAAAAAACAGAATAACCCGAAATAGCTTCATATTTATAGGATTTAGTGATGGAAATCAGTAGCGTATGCTAATTTCATTTTAGTGCAAAATAAAGAAATTGTTTAGATAATTAATACTAATGTTTTATTTAAAATGAATTAAAATCATATCAGTTTGTATTTGAGGAAAGACATATTCTTGGAGTATTGGGTCTTGTCTACAAAAAAAGCCTGATCTTTCAATCAGGCTTTTCAATATAATGGGATCTGTATGAAATTACAAGTTGTAAGTGATTCCAATTCCTGGTAAAAATCCAGTATTTTTATATGCTCCTGTGAAACTACCACTTGGGTCGGTTCCGGTAGTTTTTTCACCTTCAATGTACAATAAAGAAGCATCAACGCTTAACTTATCAGTTAACATGTAAGAGAAGCCTGCTGAGATACCAATTTTATTAGCACCTGGAGTTTCAGGAGTGTAAAACTTTTTGTTGGTTGGAGTTTCATCATAATAGAAACCGGCACGAATATCCAGCTTTTCATTTGCAGAATATTGAGCTCCAATCCTGTATGTTTTAGAGTTACTCCAATTTCTTGTACTTTTTGAATCAACAAGTACAGGGACTTCTACAGGACCACCTGGAGTAGAAACTATTGTGGTTGTATTCTTTTCGAAATCAAAATCCAGTGATTTGTACTTATTCCACTGTACAAAATTGACATCAGCAGAAATCAACCATTTTTCATCGATTTGATAAGCAAGACCAATATTAAAACTGGCTGGTAAAGGAAGTGTTGCAGCAACTCCACCATCTGGGAATAATGGAGAAACAGGATCAATAACAGTAAAATCTGCATCGCCATCAGAGTATTCTAATTCTACATCTATCTGAGAACGATAGGAAAGACCAACATTTAATTTTTCAGTTGGTTGCAGAAAAACACCTAAATTGTAACCATATTGTATTTTACTACCATTAATATTTACTTCTCCGTCAGGAGCTCCAAGTGAAGCCAAAGGAAGAGCTCTATTCAAATCTTCTTCACCATAAACAATATTTAGTCCGGCTCCAACACTAATCCAATCAGCAAGTTGATAGGATATGGTAGGCTGAATATAAATAGCTTTCAATTCAATGTCTTGAATTAAATATTTTCCAGACCATGTTTTACCCCAATCTACTTTATTTCCAAAAGGAGTATAAACACCCAAACCAATTGCAAGTTTTTCATTTACTTTCATTGATCCATATAAATAGAATGGTGTTCCTGTTGGATTATCTGTTTCCTCTTTCCCTAAAGCTCCGGTGAACTCAGTTTTAATTATTGTTGCAAACCCTCCTACGGAGAAACTATATTTTTGATCTAGTGTGGCTAAAGCCCCAGGATTCCATTGCATACTACTTGCATCAAAATTTAATGCAGTACCAACATGTCCCATTCCAGTTTGTTTATTGCCTTGAACATTAACAGCGTAACCTTCAGCTTTTACATTGATAGCCATTACAGTTATCGCGACAGCCAAACATATTTTTCTTATCATAAGTAGATGATTAATTAATTCAGGAGAAATATAATCCAAATTATAGGTATTGCAAGTAAAATATCAAAACAATGAACAGACAAATCTATTGTGTTCCACTGAAATCAGCACGTATAGATGTATCTAAATTTATAAGTAAGATATATGGTTTTGCTTCTTGTATTAGTTTTTATTAAATTATTAATACTTTTAACCTGAATAATAATTCCTTATTCAATTATATGAGCGTTAAGCTGAATAAAAAAATCGGAGGTGATTTCGTTTATCAAAGTTTTAAGGAAGGCTACAAAAGCGTAACGCCCTCCTTAATTAATCGTTCGTTTGAATGGAACGATAAACAAATAAATATACTTTTAGAGTCTGCCATGCTTGAATTGGGGGAGCTAAATGCCTATTCTAAATTTTTTCCCGGAATCGATAATCATATTCCATTATTTATAGCTCAGGAAGTTATTGCATCCAATTTAATTGAGGGAAATAAAAGTGACTTGTATCAAGCTTTTGTTCCTGATGTTTCCCAATCGTTTAAAAGTCAGTATGCACAAAAAGAAATAGCGAATCATATTAGAGCGATTCACTGGGGGGTAAATGAACTGAAAAAGTTTCCATTATCTGTTCGTTTGGTTAAAGAGGCACATAAAATCCTGTGTTCCGATCTTCCTGCCAAGGAAGAATTTGGAGGAAAGCTAAGATCTTTTTTTCATGCTCACGTGAATCCCTTTGAAGAGGAGTCGAATTATTCGCCACCCAATAAACATGAATTGAAAATATTAATTAATGATGGGAAAAAATTTTGGAGAAATGATGATTTGGAATTGCCACAGCTGATTAAAATGGCTATTTCTTTGTATCAATTTGAGAATATTCTGCCTTTTTTGGATGGAAATGGAAGAACTGCCCGAACTTTAATTTTGTTTGAAATTATAAGCTTAAAATTTGTTGCCCGTCCAATTTTCTGTCTATCCGTTTTCTTTGAAAAGAATCGTTTGGAATATTATCACCGTTTGAATCTAATACGTTCAAAAAATGATATTGAACAATGGATTAAATTTGTACTTACCGGAGTAAAGGAAACGGCTTTGCACAGTAAGAATCTTTTAGGAAATGTAGAAGCTCTTACCACGTATTATGAATCGATTATTGAAGAAAAATTGGGAAAAAAACGAAAGCAATCAGCCAAACAATTGCTTTCGGCGTTTTATTCGAATCCATTTATGTCGGTTGGTGATGTGAAGGAAAAATTGCAGCTAAGTTTTCAATCTGCGAACTTATTGGTAAAAGAGTTTGAGACGCATAACATACTTAAAGAATATGCCGGTGCCCGAAGAAATAGAGTTTTCTATTTGTGGGAATACTTAAATTTATTTGAGTTGTAATAAAGCCGGTAATACAAAAAAAGAGCTTGATTCACCTTTGAATCAAGCTCTTTGCTATTTGTCAGGTTTTTATTTTCCTAAAACTTCTTTCATTTTTTTGCCGATATCAGCAGGTGATTTTACTACATGAATTCCGGCAGCAGCCAAGGCTTTCATTTTTTCTTCGGCAGTTCCTTTACCACCGGCAATAATAGCACCGGCATGGCCCATTCTTTTCCCGGGAGGTGCAGTTTGACCAGCTATAAATGCAACAACTGGCTTGTCTACATGTTTCGCAATGTAAGCAGCAGCATCTTCTTCATCCGATCCGCCAATTTCACCAATTAAAACAATGGCTTCTGTTTTAGGATCATCATTTAAAAGTTTAACAGCATCAATGTGTTTGGTTCCAATAATTGGATCGCCTCCAATACCAATGGCAGTGGATTGTCCAAGTCCAGCTTCGCACAACTGATGAACAGCCTCGTAGGTTAATGTTCCAGAGCGGGAAATAATACCGATTGTACCAGGTTTGTGAATAAATCCCGGCATAATTCCGATTTTGGCTTCACCGGGTGTGATAACTCCCGGACAGTTAGGTCCAATCAGTGTTGTTTTAGGATATTTCTTTAGAAACTCATGAACTTTTAGCATATCCATGGTAGGAATGCCTTCGGTAATACAAACAACCAAAGCTATACCAGCTTCTGCCGCTTCCATAATGGCATCTGCAGCAAATGGTGGCGGAACAAAAATTACAGATGCATTTGCTCCGGTTTTTGCAGCAGCACCTTTCATGGTGTTGTAAATCGGAATTTTATCCATGAACAGCTGGCCACCTTTACCAGGAGTAACTCCAGCGACTACATTTGTTCCATATTCTATCATTTGCTGGGTATGGAAAGCCCCTTCGGAACCAGTGATTCCCTGAACTACCAGTTTAGTATTTTTATCAACTAATACACTCATTATGCTTTAATTGTTTTAAGGGTGGCTACTACTTTTTCAGCGGCATCTCGTAATTCTGTTGCTGCAATAATATTCATTCCTGATTCTTCCAAAAGTTTCTTACCTTCTTCAGCGTTGGTTCCCTGTAAGCGAACCACAATAGGCACTTTAGTATCGATATTTTTAATGGCTTCAATAACTCCTTTTGCAACACGGTCGCAACGCACAATACCACCAAAAATATTGATCAAAACTGCTTTTACACTTCCATCAGAAAGAATAATTCGAAAGCCTTTTTCAACTGTTTCTGCAGAAGCAGCACCTCCAACATCAAGGAAATTAGCCGGTTCACCACCTGTTAGTTTGATAATATCCATGGTTCCCATTGCCAGTCCGGCGCCGTTTACCATACAGCCAATATTTCCATCCAGTTTAATGTAATTTAAGCCTGACCTGCCTGCTTCTATTTCCAAAGGCTCCTCTTCATCTAAATCACGAAGAGCAGTAATGTCTTTGTGACGATACAATGCATTATCATCAAAATTAGCTTTTGCATCCAAGGCAATTACATAACCTTCTTTGGTTACTACCAATGGGTTGATTTCAAAAATTGAAGCATCAGTACCAATATATGCGTTGTAAAGAGCCATTAGGAATTTAACCCCATTTTTAAAAGCATCTCCAGTTAAGCCGAGAGAAAACGCCATTTGTCTGGCTTGAAATGCTTGTAAGCCAACAGCGGTATCAACGGCAACTTTTACAATTTTCTCAGGAGTTTCCTCTGCAACTTTTTCGATTTCCATTCCCCCTTCGGTTGATACCATAAAGGTAACTTTTGAGGTCGCACGGTCCATTACAATTCCGGCATACAACTCACGATCAATATTCGAAGCGGCTTCTATTAAAACCTTCTTCACCAAATTTCCTTCCGGACCGGTTTGGTGTGTTATAAGAGTCATTCCCAAGATATCGTTTGCGTAACGAGTTACATCCTGTGCAGTTGGTGCAAATTTAACACCTCCGCCCTTTCCTCTTCCACCTGCGTGGATTTGGGCTTTTACTACTACGGGCAGACCAATTTCGGCAGCAGCCTTTTCAGCTTCCTGAACCGAAAAAGCAATTTTGCTTTCGGGAACGGGTACACCAAACGACCGTAAAATTTCTTTTGCTTGATATTCGTGAATCTTCATTCTTAATAATTTTTTTGTTAGGCTTGAAAAAGACCTGCTATTGATCAGTGTTTATTGTTTTGATTGATTTTGAACAGGTAAGCAAGTCGGTAGCTATTAATATATAAATGGTTAATTTTTTGACGAACCTAAATATATAAATATCTGCATGAAATAAAAAGGACATTTGCGGTAAATTTAAAAGAGTTTGGAATCTTTTTATTTTCTAAATTCTTGGAGTGCCGGGAGCGGTTGAAAATTAGCTGAACTAAGTTGAGAACCAAAAAACATGTAAAAACTTGCATTTATCGAATAAAATGAAGATTCTCCCGATAAAATTAGGGAAGAACCTCTCATATTTAGTAATTTCAAACTCAAAGCAAAAAATCCGTAATGGAAAGATGTTTATCGAATGTGGCCAATGATGGTAAATGTTTTATTAGATTGATTATTTGTTTTAATTTTAATCAGAAATTTAAAAGCCTGGAAATATGAGCATATATTATAACAAGGTAAAAGATTACCTGTTGAATTTAGAATTCAATATTATTAAAGAAGATAAGACAGAAGAGCTGTTTGTGGTTGAAAATCCGGAAGGGGGAATTGCAAATCTGATTGTTGATTGTGAAGATCCAATTTTGATTGTTGAAGGTGTACTGTTTGAGTTGACAAGTGATAATCCTGAAATTTATAAAGCTTTACTGAAAAAGAACAGGGAAATTATTCATGGTGCGTTTGTTCTCGACGGATCAGGAAAAAAAGTTCTTTTTAGAGATACTCTGCAATTAGAGAATTTAGATCAGAATGAATTAGAGGCAACACTTAACTCATTGGAAATGCTGTTAAGTGAGTACTCGGAAGAGATTATTTCATATTCAAAATTGTAACCTGATAAATCAATATACAAATGGGAATTTTTGGTAGATTATTCAACGTTGGCAAAGCTGAAGCTCATGCCGCTATAGATAAATTAGAGGATCCGATTAAGATGACCGAGCAGGGAATCAGAGATTTGAAAAATGACTTGGATAAGAGCTTGCAGGCTTTAGCTGAGGTTAAGGCAATGGCGATTCGAAGCAAGAGAGAATTAAATGAGCAAAAATCAGTAGCTAAAAATTACGAGCAAAAAGCAATATTATTATTGCAAAAGGCCGAAAGAGGTGAGCTTGAAATGTCGGAAGCAGAACGTTTGGCAACCGAAGCTTTAGCGAAAAAAGAAGATGCGGTTTCTGCGGTAGTAAGATCCGAGGAAGAAGTTGTTAAATTTGATGCCAGCATTAGTCAGTTGGATACGAATGTGAAGAAGTTGAAATCGACGATTACTCGTTACGAGAATGAGTTGAAGACTTTAAAAGCCCGTGCCCGGGTTAGTCAGGCTACTCAAAAAATTAACAAACAACTTTCTGGTATTGATAGTTCGGGAACAGTTGGGATGTTGGAGAAAATGAAAGATAAAGTGGCGCAGCAAGAGGCAATGGCCGAAGCATACGGTGACATTGCTTTTGAAAACCGTAGTTTAGATGATGAAATTGATGCAACTTTAAACGAAAGCAATGTGAAAGCATCCAATGCATTGGAAGAGTTGAAAGCGAAAATGAAGAATAAAGAATAGCTGTTTTTACAAATTTGAACGAAATTAAAAATGGGATTTACCGATTTTTTTAAACGAAAGCAGCCGAAATATGACACTACCAATATCCGGGTTACCGATCTGGATGTTGGTTTTGTTTTTGAATATGATCTGTCGAGCTGGGAAGTGCAGGCGAGTTATGAGTACGATTGGGGTGATAATTATTTCTCAAAGGAATACAAGATTAATGATGGCAGCAAGACACTTTTTCTTTCTGTAGAAGATGATGATGAAATAAGCCTGGGGGTTTGCGATAAGATTAAGGTTCGTGAATTGGGCGAGAATGTGCTTTCAGATTTATTAACGGATCAGAAACCTCCAAAGAGTGTAATCTATAAGGATAAAAAATATTTCTTTGATCAGGAATCACCGGGTTACTTTAATGATAAAGCCCGTGGAGAGGATTGGGTGGAATTTATATCATGGGATTTTGTTGATGAGTCCGGAGAATATATTGTTACCATTGAGCAATGGGATGAAAAAGAATTTGAAGCTTCGGCCGGTAAGGCAATTAAGGAATTCGAAATATCTAATATTTTGCCTAAATAAGTTAGTAAGAGTTATTGGTGAAAAGCATCTGACTTTCATCGATAACTCTTAACTCGTAATTATAAACTATAATTTATGAACACAGTAACTAAAGTAATCATTGGGATTATTGTGGTGTTTTTTATAGCAAAGACTTGTGGACGATCAGGATCTTCCTCCTCTTCTTCAGTTGCTGAAACATGGCAAAAATCTCCTGTTGATAATTTGATTAAGGAGTTGAATGATGAACAGAACTTCTCGATAATCTTATTTGATATGGATGCTAATGAAGGTTCTGACGATTATCGTCATCAATATCAGGTGATTGTTCAGCGTCCGGACACCGTTGTGGAACAAAAGTCTGCCTGGAAAAATGTGAGTGCGGCTTTCTTCTCTCAGAATCTGAACAATATGGGAATGGAAATTGCTTCTAAAAAGGATGGAATTGTAACGAAGCAAGCTGTGCCTGCAGGATACAATCACTATGTTGGAAATGAGAAATACGGACGATGGGAAAATCGGGGAGGGGCTTCTTTCTGGGCATTCTACGGACAATATGCTTTTATGTCGCACATGTTCAATATGGGATCGTACCAACGTTCTTACTGGGATGATTACCGTGGAGGAGGATATTACGGAAGTTCCAGAGGATACTACGGTCCAAATGGAAGCAGTCCTGTTTATGGCACAAAATCTTATACTTCTTCCGGTTCGGGAACCAATAGTAAATGGGGAAGCAAACCTTCTACATTTAAAGATAAAGTTCGAAGTAGGGTGAGTCGTTCTTCAGGTTCAAGCAGCACAAGATCTTCGAGCAAAACAACAAGAAGTTCATCAAGATACCGCACAAGTTCAACTCGCTCACGCAGCGGTGGATTTGGCAAATAAACCATTGTATAACTCATAGATTTAAAACTTATGATATCATTATCAGAAATTTCGTTTATCGTTTATGACGCTGTGGTTTATATCATGGCAGCCTTTGCCATTTTCCTAATCGGAAAATTTGTTTATCAATTGCTTCATCCATCTTTTAAAGTGAAAGAGGAGTTGGTGAAGAAAGATAATTTTGCCTTTGCCATTTCCCATGTGGGATATTATATCGGCTTATTGTTTTCAATAGGAAGTGCAATTGTAGGACCATCAAATGGTTTGGTAAATGATGTGATTGACATTGCCGTTTACGGTTTGTTGGCCATTGTACTTTTGAACATTTCTATATTTTTATCTGATTATTTAATTCTTCGGAAATTTTCAGTTCGTAAGGAGATCATTGAAGATCAAAATGTTGGGACAGGTGTTGTTGAAGGAGCTGTCTCAGTTGCTTCGGGATTAATTATTTTTGGAGCAGTTTCGGGTGAGAGCGAAGGACTTTTATTTGGTGTTTTAACTGCTGTTGTTTTCTGGGCATTTGGTCAGTTAGCCCTTATTGTTACTACACGTATTTACAACTGGATTACTCCGTACAATTTGCATGAGCACATTGAAAAAGACAATGTTGCGGTTGGAATTGGTTTTGCCGGAGCTATAATTGCGATAGGAAATTTAATTCGTTTTGGATTAACAGGAGATTTTGAAGGGTGGTTACCAAGTTTTACTGAAGCAGGTTTTGAGTTTGTTGTTGGATTGATTTTATTACCGGTAATGCGTTTAATCACAGATAAGATATTACTTCCCGGCGAACGCTTAACCAATGAAATTATCAATCAGGAGAAGCCAAATGTTGGAGCTGCTCTGATTGAAGCATTTGCTTATATCGGTGGATCGGTTCTAATTACCTGGTGTTTGTAAAATTATGAATTATAAATGTTGAATTATGAATTAAAGATAATGAGCCGGATAATGTTATTTTGTGCATTCCAATTCATGATCTTTAATTCGTAATTCATAATTCTCTGAAAGTGTTCAAGAATAAATCAACATTATTAAAAGCGGCAATTTTTGCAACCGGATTTTCCGGAGTGGTGGCAGAGTATATTTTGTCCACTTTGGCTCAGTATTTCTTAGGTAATTCTGTTTTTCATTGGGTGATGATTATCTCGCTCATGTTATTCTCAATGGGTTTGGGCAGCCGGATTACGAAGAATTTTGAGACCCGTTTATTGAAACATTTTCTGATATTGGAATTTGCGTTATCGTTCATTGTTTCGTTTGCAGCTTTATTGGTTTATACGGCTTCGGCATATACTCAATCCATTGGAATTCTTATTTATAGCCTGGCAATCTGCATTGGATTGTTGATTGGAATGGAAATACCTTTGGTGATCCGTATTAACGACGATTATGAGAAATTACAGTTTAATATCTCCAACATTCTGGAGAATGATTACTATGGAAGTTTACTGGGAGGAATCTTTTTTGCCTTTGTTGGATTACCGGTGTTTGGATTGATTTATACTCCCTTTATTCTGGGGTTTGTAAATTTCTCTGTCTCGATTGTGGTGTTGATTTTTCTTTGGGATCTTTTGAAATCCTCAGAGAGAAAAGTGCTGATTGTATTAGGCACATTTATCATGATTTTGCTTACAACGGGAGTTTTTGTCACTGATCCTATCATTAGGTATGGAGAACAACAAAAATATTCCGACAAGGTGATTTACACACAACAGACAAAATATCAGCGCATTGTAATTACAAAATGGAAGAATGATTACTGGTTGTATCTAAATGGTAACGAACAGTTATGTACGCGTGATGAATTGATGTATCATGAACCTTTAGTGCATCCGGCCATGAGTTTGCACCCAAATCCGGTTAACGTTTTAGTATTAGGCGGTGGTGATGGTTGTGCTGTTCGGGAAATTTTAAAATATCCAAAAGTTGAAAAGATTACTTTGGTGGATTTAGATCCGGCTATGACTAATTTGGGCAAAACACATCCTATTCTAACTAGTCTAAATCAGAATTCGTTGAGTGATGAAAAGGTTGAGGTGCTGAATGAGGATGGGTACAAATATTTGTTATCGATTGATGATTATTACGATGTTGTAATTATTGATTTACCCGACCCGAGAGGTGTTGAACTGGGACGTTTGTATTCGCATGAATTTTATAAACTTTGTTATCGGCATTTAAGGCCGGGAGGTGTTATTGTAACTCAGGCTGGAAGTCCGTATTTCGCAACACAGGCATTTTCCTGTATATTGGAGACAATGAAAAGTGCGGGGTTCGTGACGGTTCCCATGCACAATCAGGTAATAACTTTGGGAGAATGGGGATGGAGCTTAGGCGTTAAAGAGCCTGCTGACAAAAATGTGAAAAAACAATTGCAAAATCTCGATATAGAAGTACCAACTCGTTGGATCAATAAAGAAGCAATGACCTTGATTACATCTTTTGGCAAGGATTTTTATCCTTGGGAAAAGGACAGTGTTTATATCAATAGAATTCATGATCCCGTATTGTATCAATATTATTTAAAAGGCAATTGGGATCTTTATTAAAATTAGTGTGGGCTTGTAACATTTTGCAACATATTTGCACTGATTTAAAATCAAAAAAATCAAGATCCAATGGAGACGAAAACAAAAATATTAGAAGCAAAAATTCACAATCTTCGATTTTGGGTTTCGGAATATGAACCAAAGGTTTTACAAGTGCAGTTTCAAAATTATTTGGAGCAGGTTGGTTTTGTGATTTTGAATTTTACCGATCATTATTTTCCGGTTCAGGGATATACGGCATTTTGGTTGTTGGCTGAATCGCATTTGGCCATTCATACTTTTCCTGATAAAGGATGGTCGTATGTTGAATTGAGCAGCTGCAGCCAAAAAAAATCAGAAGATTTTAAAAGTCTGGTAAATGCGGGTAAGCTGAACATGAAATGGAACGGAGATGGAGTAGAAATTTGTGTACCTGAATAAGTAGAATCACATGAAGAAAAGGCTAAGCATTTTCATTGCATTTTTAATATACGTAATTGCCATACTGGGAATTAAATATTTTGAGGGGCAGTCACCCGATTCCAATATCAAGACAATTGGAGATGCTTTTTGGTATGCCATTGTTACTCTTACTACGGTAGGATATGGTGATTTTTATCCGGTAACATTTGCTGGTAAAATTATTGGTCTTATTGTGATTATTGGTAGTTTAGGAATATTGGGATTTGTAATTGGTGAAGTAACTGTTAGATTTAATCAGTATATGGAAAAGAAAAAAAGTGGTTTTTGGGGAAGTGATTTTGATAATCATTACATCATTATTGGCTGGAATGAATTTGGACAAAAAGTAGCAAGTCAAATTATTCAGGCAGGACAAAAGGTAGCTTTTGTAACCAATAATAAAGCTGATCTGGATTTAATTGCTGATTTGTTTCCTTCTAAAGATACATTTAGTCTTTTTGCGGATTATTCTAATGTTGAAGCTTTAAATAAAGTGAATGTTGAGCAGTCAAAACGAATATTTGTAAATTTCGATAATGATTCGGAAACCCTGGTTTTTGTGATCAATTTAAAGAAAAGATTCCCTGAGGCGAACGTAGTTGTTACTTGTTTAAATCCTAGTTTGAGAGAAACTTTTGTGAATGCTGGTATTGTTCATGTAATTGCACAAAGTGAAGTTGCTTCAAAATTAGTTGCATCCTACTTATTTGAACCTTATGTGGCTGCCTACACCGAAGATTTAATTTCTACAAGTATTGCTGATGAAGATTCGGACATTCAGCAGTATATAATTACAGCCGATTGCGATTTTTCCGATGAGGAATATATGGCTGCTTTCATGAAACTGAAGCTGGATTACAACGCAATTTTAATTGGGATGGTAAAGGAGGGCAGGTTAATGAAGAATCCGCCTAAGGGAACAAGGATTGCAACGGGTGATTACTTGATTTTAATCTCCAGCGGAGAAACGAAAAAGAATCTGGAAGATTTTTTTGGCGTGAAGGAGGGTGAATAAAGCCGAATTATTCAGGATTATAACCAACATCATCAGGAAGATTAGGCACTTGGGAAGCCATCACCGCTAACTGATCGGCACGTTCGTTTCCCGGAATGTTAGCGTGACCTTTGATCCAAACAAATTTCACATTGTGTTTTTTATAAACTTCCAGGAATCTCATCCATAAATCTGCATTTTTTTTCCCTTTAAAACGCTTTTGAACCCATCCAAAAACCCACTTTTTCTCTACAGAATCAACCACGTATTTCGAGTCGGAGTAAATCGTAACATCACAGCCAGGTGTTTTTAGTGCTTCCAGTCCAACAATTACAGCCATTAGCTCCATTCTGTTGTTTGTTGTTAGCTTGAATCCCTGATTTAAATCTTTACGATGTTTACCCGAAATTAAAACAACACCATAACCTCCCGGCCCGGGGTTTCCACTTGCTGCTCCATCGGTATACATGGTTATTTTTGTTGACATATTATTGGTTTGCGGTTTTCAAATCAAAAGTAAGAAAAAAATGAGATGCAGAAAGGATGTATAAGAAAATTGGCTGTCGAATTTGTTCCTGATTTTTTCAAGTTGTAAGCAACTCAAATTATTTTGTAAATGGTGTAAGATGATTTTGGATAAGGAAAAGAGATTTCAGGTACCGGTACAAATCAATTGGTGTATACTTACTTACTATTTTCGCTCTGCTTACTGCAACTTTTTGCATTGCTTACCGCAAATTTTTGCGGTAGTGTTCGCAATTTATTGCGATAAGCAGGCAAGAACAGACTATTAAATTTGGATATTTTAATTTCTCCTTTGTATCCTTTAAAATCCTTAAAAAAAGGATGTCCGAAAATTCGAACATCCTTGTTAATCTATTTTGATATGATTTTAAAATTATCATGTATGTCAATCTAATTACTCACATCTAAAATCTCAGTACTATTTATTTCACAATAGTCATTTCGTCAATCAGATTTTGAGCACCGGCAAACTTATCAATAATGAATAGTGTGTAGCGAATATCAAGATTAATACATCTTTGAAGATTCTCTTCAAAATCGATGTCTCCTGACATAGCTTCAGAATTACCATCAAAAGCAGTTCCAATTAATTCCCCGTTTCCGTTTATAACAGGAGAACCTGAGTTACCACCTGTAATATCACTGTTGGTTAGGAAACAAACAGGTAAGTTGCCATTTTTATCGGCATACTGTCCAAAGTCTTTTTTATTGTACAGCTCTTTCAGTTTAGCAGGAACAACAAATTCATCATTTGTAGGATCTTCTTTTTCCATTACTCCTTTTAGAGTTGTAAAATGCTTATAGTAAACGCCATCTTTTGGAGTGTATCCACCAACATTTCCATAAGTTAAACGGATAGATGAATTTGCATCCGGAGCCAGGTTTTTCTTTTTGTTGATTTGCATTAAACCATCAACAAACAGACGTTTCCCTTTTTGTAATTGATCAGATCCTTTTGATAATTCAGCTCTAATCTCTTTGTATTTAGTAATGATTGAGTTACCTATTTTGAAAGCAATATCATTTTCAAGAGTTTCCAGTTTTGGATCATCAAGAAATTTATTGAAACTTTCAGATGTAGCAAAAATGGAGTTTGAATAAACGTCAGAAGCTAATTTGTTAAAGTCGTTGTTGTATTCTTCAGTAAAAGTTTTGAATATCTCAGGTTGCTGCTCTGCTGCAATATTCGCTGCATACATTTTATACATGCCGGCCATCAGCTTTTGATCGGTTGGAGCATTGTAATCTTTGTAGAACCCTTCAGCAGCATGACGTAAGCCAGTAATTGTCTTTTCAATAGCTTCTGCATCTTGAGTTTCAGCCTCAAGTAAAGATTTCAGACCTCCCAGTTGAATTGCGAAAATGGGCATTTCTGCACCGCTTAGCAAGGCTTCTCTTAAATAAGAACTTGAATTCATGATTTCCTTACGTTCTGCGTAAACCTGAGCAATCATTTCAAGAGCTTTTCCATATTTAGCTTCTCTTTTTGATTTTTTATTTGCCCATTCAAGATATTCTTTTTCAATTTCTATTTTGTTCCCCATAGTATTCAACTTTGTAAGAGCCTTGTTTTGCTCATTGGAATACTTCCAGTAATTGGCACTCTGAGCATGCTTGGCTGCATATTGAATACGAACTTTAGCATCTTTAAGCATATCTTTTTTCATAATATCCAGTTTTAAAGTACGGATATCATAACGGTTTTGATTGGTGATTTTCATTGTTTCTTCCAAACCAAAAGAAGTAAGATAGCGATCTGTAGTTCCAGGGAAACCCATAATCATAGCAAAATCCTGTTCTTCTACACCTTTGGCAGAAACAGGAAGGTGGTGATTTGGTTTTAATGGAATGTTATTGTCCGAGTAACCAGCAGGTTTTCCATCAGGGCCGGTATAAATGCGGAACATCGAGAAATCTGCAGTATGACGCGGCCACATCCAGTTATCTGTATCGCCGCCAAATTTACCCATTGATTGTGGAGGTGCACCAACTAAACGAACATCTTTATATATCATATATACAAAGAGAAAATATTGGTTTCCCTCAAACATGCTTTTAACATTGGCTTTGTAATCTGTTCCTTCTTCAGCTTTTTTCTCTAATTCTACAGCAACTTTTTCAATTGCTTTGTAACGTTCTTCCTCAGTCATTTCGTCAGTTACATTTGAAAGAACTTTTTCCGATACATCTTCCATACGAACTAGGATTGATGCCGTAATTTCAGGATTGGTTAGCTCTTCTTTTTTATTGTAAGCCCAAAAACCATCTGAAAGGTAATCATGTTCTGTTGTAGAGTGCGATTGAAGTGCATTAAATCCACAGTGATGATTTGTAAGAAATAGTCCTTGATCGGAAATAATTTCACCAGTACAGAAATGACGGAATGGTCTTCCTTCTGTTCCCAGTCCTACAATTGCATCTTTTAAACTACTGTTATTGATGTTGTAAATATCATCGGCAGATAATTTTAAACCCTTTGCCTTCATTTCGGCAACATTCTTATTTAATAAAGACAAAAGCCACATGCCTTCATCTGCTTTTGCATTGGAAAAGCTAAGTAGTAAACTTAGTCCCAAAATTAATGATGCAAATTTTCTCATTTTAATTGCTTTAAATTTTTAATGTAACCGAATTGGTCTTTTAAAACCAGTTTGGTTATTTGATGTTATAAGTATTTAGTCGATTAGCAAAGTTAATATTAATATGTGAGTACATTTTTCAATCAAAAACCATAAAATGAATAGTAAGAGTTAATGATCTGTTTGTCAGAGTTTTGAATCTGATTGTGATTCTGAAAATTAGATGAACCCTGTGATTTTCTCGTTAAAGAGGATTCATAATTATCTGTTAATGAGCTGTATTTGTTTAAAATTTTAATTCAAGTTGATTTGGCAATAGCGAAAATGTCTTTCTATGAATGGAGTTGATTCCGTGCTCTCGAATTGCCAATCGGTGTTTTTTTGTTGGATAGCCTTTGTTATTTTTCCAGTCGTAGCAAGGAAATTTTTCATGCTCAGATAACATATAGTCATCACGATAAGTTTTTGCTAAAACGGATGCTGCAGCAATGGATAAGTATTTGCCATCACCTTTAATGATACAGGTATGATTGATATTAGGATAAGGAGTGAAACGGTTTCCATCAATAAGCAGATGTTCAGGTTTGATTTTGAGCTGTTCGATAGCTCGGTGCATGGCTAAAAATGATGCATTCAGGATATTAATCTGATCAATTTCTGTGTGACTTACAATGCCAACAGCCCAGGCAATTGCTTCTTTTTGAATTACTTCACGAAGCAGATATCTGTTTTTTTCAGAGAGTTTTTTTGAATCGTTTAATAATTTGTCCGAAAAATTTTTAGGTAAGATTACTGCTGATGCGAATACGGGGCCGGCAAGACATCCTCGTCCTGCTTCGTCGCAACCGGCTTCAATCATATTTTTGTGTAAATAGGAGGCTAATTCATTCATAGATGCAATATTTGACTGTAAAAATAGATCGAATTTTCTATTGAATCAAATGTGCATATATTAAATTAGTTTTTGTGTTTTATAGTTCGGGATCCGTCAATAAATTCTGACTTTACACTTTTAGGATTGTCTATTATTTCATAGAATTCATCGAAATAATTTAAGGCCCGTTCTTTTTCCTTATTATCCAGATAAGGACAATTTGTGTATAGGTCGTATAAAAGTTCTTTTTTCATTCGAAATTCCCTAAAAACACATTCCAGTTCTTCAGCGGTTCGTTTATAACCCCTGTAAAGCCGTTCATGAATGGATTGAATATCTAATTTAGCATTCGGAATGGCATAAGGAGCATCTACCAAACTGGCCCAGTCGAAATCATAAGGTACTGCAATCAAACTTGAGGTTGGGGTTTTCGAAATAAGCTTAATGTTATGGAGGGTTGGCACTCCCCAGTCGGTGTTTCCAACCATGTATTGGAATATGGCAAGTTTGGTTATTTTACTGATGTTGGTACGATCTTGATGAATTTTTTTGTCGTAACGGGTTATCTTGCCATTCCTTGCAGCCATTTTTTTAAAATCCTCTATGAAGAATGCAAATTTTTCAAGAGCTTGCATCTCTTCTTTACTGTCTTTGTAGGTAATCTTTACCAAACGAACTCTAAAACTTTCAGGTGTGAAAATATTGTATGCCTTGTAGATGAGATATTCATGAATAAGCATTTGTTCGAATTTGGAATTGCGATTTTGGCAATGAGAAACCAATTTTAGCTTATCGTTATCGTGAAAAAGAGAATAGTTTGATTCTGCTTTGTTGAATTTTACAGTTAATGGTGGAAATGCACAAATACTACGATCTTTCCTGAAATTCCCTCTGGTTTTAAGTTCTACAATCATAGAAACAATTGAATCACCAAGTAGGTAGGAGAGTCTCCCCTTGTGATATTTGTTATTATCACCTACATCTTTAACCAATGACTTCAGATCAGTAGTTATTGACAATTCAATAAGTGAATCGGATTCAAATAAATCCGGAGCATGATAAACAGAATCGATTTTTTCTTGACCAATCACAAGTAGTCTTGTACATCCTAGTGAGAATAGAAGGAGCATCAGAAAAGCCTTGTATCGAAATAATTTTATCATAATTTGAGTGTTTTATTTATCAGGAGCTCCTTTCGCTTATTTCGGCATCGGTTAAGATATTAGGAGTTGCTGATTCTTTGTAGAATACAATTAGTTTTATATATCCTTTTGCTAAATCTATTTGTCCAATATTAAATTTTGCGACTACCATTCCTGTTCGGGTTTGGATGTCATTAATCAATTCCTGATGCTTACTGGGATGAATTAAATCAAGTCGATCGTATACTATGGTTCTTCTTGCAAGATGACGTCTCATCCATACTCTTTCCATTACCCAGGTAGTAGCCATAAAAGCTGTATTGGTAAAAGCAATTTCGCCAAAACTAACTTCACCTCTGGTTAATGCATTAATAACTGATATGGTAATGACAAGAAAAAGGTAGGTCATCTCCCGGATTGGTATGGTATCGGTACGGTATCGAATAATTCCAAAAATTGCAAATAATCCAAGCGCAAAACCCAATTGTAATTCAATACTTCCAAGTAAAAAACAAAGAAAGAATACGGTTGTACTTATCATGATATACGTAAAAACGTAGGATCGTTTCCCTGTAGCTCTAAAATAAACGTAATTGATTACAAAAACCGTTACCGCTAAATTAAGTATGAATCGGAGTAGCAATTCAAGAATATTATTCGAGTACATAAAAGATGTTGGAATATTCGGGTTTGCTATTATATCAGTAAAAACTTCCATGTCGTTTCGGTTTTATTGTAATCGTTCCTTTTTCTTATGTGCAAATATCCGATAATATTTCTGATTCTCTATAAGTAAGCCCTGATCAATATAGTTAGGATCACCTATGGGAACATCCATCGCAATTAGCTTAAATGAATAAAATGGATATACCCTGGCAACAGGAGTGTGTCCGAAGATGATTACATTGGCATGGTAAAATTCCAGTGTCTTTAGTACTTCCTGTAAAGAGATCCGATCATATTTTGGGGTTCTTGATAAATATCCGCGATACCATAACGGACTATTTGAATATAAGAATAAATCTACCAATGTAGTATCTACTAATGCTGTGTAATTATTTAGATGATATCTCATTCCAACATTCACTTCATTAATACTCATTTTTTTCTCCAGAAGTTTAGGTGAAATACCACCATGTACAAATAACTGCTCTCCAATACGAACAAGTGTGTTTTTAGACCGTAACCATTTTCCCAAAACCGAATGTTTGTCGAAAAAATGAGAATAATGAAATTGTAAATGATGAGCAGCATGCTGATATTTATCAATAACATATCGGTCATCAAACAGCAGAGCCATCATTTCATGATTCCCCAACAGATAATGAACCATGCCTCCTTGTTTTTTTGCTTGTATTTCCAATTGAAAAATAAACCAGAGACATTCTGTTACCTTATCACCTCTATCAAAAACATCGCCGGTAAATACCACTTGTCCGGCACCATAGTTCCATTTGTTTTTTTTATCAATAATTTTGTTGTATCGAAGAATAGCTAATAAGGATTCAAATTCACCATGAATATCTCCCAGTACTACTATTCTATTATTTGAAGGGTTTTCCCCAGGTTCAGGCTCTATTTTATTAGGGATAATATAAGTTAAAGTGTCATGTCCTGCAAATCCAATGAAGGATGCGGTGTCATTCTTAAACCGGAAACTTTTACTTATTTTTCTGGTTCTGTTTTTGATGCTGTCGTGTACTATATAGAAAGCTTCAACCCTTGTTGGAGAAATATATCTAACATGCGGACCTTCAACATAGCTGGCAACAATCAGGGAGTCTTTGCAAATTGTATCCTGATCGAAAGATGCATGAGATTGAAAAGAACCAAGCAATAATAGGAGGAGTAAATATATGTAGACCTGTTTTATTTGCATTAATAATCTGATTGCGTTATTTAGAGTGTTTAAAGATAAGATTAATTTCCATTTTAATTAAATGCGAATTCATATTCTTTCAAATCATTATATCTTGTAAGATATCCTTATTTTTGTAAAAAAAAGTTGAGTAATGTATACTAAAGAAGAATCTAAAGAAATTAAGATCCAGTTTTGGGATGGATTTAAAAGATATTCAAAGGAAAAGGGAAGGAAGATGACATCATGGGTTTTACGTGGAACTCAGATTAAAGAGGTGCAGTTAAAGTTTGACTTGAATGAGAATGGCGCTTTTGTTATTCTTCAGATCGACAGTAAGTTGGATTCGAAAAGACACTCTGTTTATGAACGGTTCGAGAAGTATAAACCTGTAATAACAGATACTTGCGGAACGGAGTTAAAATGGGAGAAAGACCATTTTATTGAGGGATTTAAAGAGGTAAGTATGATTTATTATCATTTGGAAGGTGCGTCGATTTATAATAAAGATGAATGGAAAAGCTATTTTGAATTTATGTTCTCGAAAATGACAATTTTAGAAGAAGCATTTTTAGATGTTAAAGATGTTGTATTGTAAGTTGAGTTGGATATTTTTTTTTGAATTGTATCTGTGTGGTAAACAGTGCTTACATCCTTGTTTGGCGCAGTGTGGATAAGGATTTGTTTAAATTTTACCGCAATAATTTTGTTTTCGAACAAAAGCCTCCTATCTTTGCAACCGCAAAACGAAAGATATGTCTTAAAATATATTGCGGGATGGAGCAGTGGTAGCTCGTTGGGCTCATAACCCAAAGGTCGTCAGTTCGAGTCTGGCTCCCGCTACTAAGAATTAGGATTAAAGAAGCCTAAAAAGACATAATAGATCGTATCTTTTGAAAATATATTGCGGGATGGAGCAGTGGTAGCTCGTTGGGCTCATAACCCAAAGGTCGTCAGTTCGAGTCTGGCTCCCGCTACTAGCAAAAGGGCTTTGGATTACTCCAAAGCCCTTTTTTTATTGGCAATTTTTAGCTTCTTAGAAGTAAACATTTTACGCTAATTCTCTTACCTTTGCGTAAATATTTTAGATCCGTTCGTTATGAGTCGTTTAAAAGAAAAAAAACCTTTGCTTGAGAAATTAAAAAACAAATACAGGTTAACTATTTCCAATGAAGGTACTTTTGATGAGGTGTTATCGATTCGATTATCACGTTTAAATGTTTTTACCGTAACTGGATTGTTTTCAATTGTCCTTATCGCTTTGGTGACTTTACTTATTGCATTTACTCCGTTGCGTGAATATATTCCAGGTTATCCCGATGGTGAAATGCGAAAAAACATTGAGGATAATGCGATTTTAGCTGATTCCCTGATTGCAGAACTGGATAAAAGAGATCGCTTTTTTCAAGGAATTCGAAATGTTATTTCAGGAAATGATTTCGATAATGTTGTGGAGAATGCTGATGATTCAATAGTTGATCCTAAATATAAAGATTTAAGCTTTAGTACCTCTTCCAACGATTCTGTGTTTCGGAAAGAGCATGAGGAGGATGAGAAATATAATTTATCTCTTGGAAGTGCTGCCAAAGCCCGTGGTTTATCCAATACTCACTTTTTTGCGCCAATTAACGGCATGGTTTCCAATCATTACGATAGTAAGATTGAACATTTTGGCACCGACGTTGTTGGGGGACTGAATGAAAGAATTTCATCGGTATTAGATGGAACTGTTGTGTTTTCGGAGTGGACGTTGAATACTGGCTACGTTATCCAGATTCAACATTCAAACAATTTATTGTCGATTTACAAGCACAACTCCGAACTGTTAAAGAAAACAGGCGAGCATGTAAAAGCAGGCGAGGCAATTGCTTTACTGGGGAATTCGGGTGAGCTTACATCCGGGCCTCATTTGCATTTTGAATTGTGGCACAATGGACAGGCATTAAATCCCGAGGATTATATCAAATTCTAACTACAAACAAAACTCTAATTATTGATGAGTAAACACATTGCCATTTTGGGATCTACCGGTTCCATTGGAACGCAGACCTTAGAGGTGGTGGAAGCTAATCCTGATGTATTTATTGTGGATGTGCTGACTGCGAATAACAATATTGAATTGTTGATTCAGCAAGCGAAAAAATTCCATCCTGATGTTGTTGTTATTGCTTGCGAAGAAAAATATACCGAGCTTTCTGAAGCTTTAAAAGATGAACCTATAAAGGTTTATGCTGGGATTGATGCAATAGCACAAGTCGTGCAAATGTCATCAATTGATGTTGTGGTTACAGCAATGGTTGGATATTCCGGACTTCTGCCTACTATAAAAGCAATTGAGGCAAAAAAGAATATTGCTTTGGCAAACAAGGAAACTCTTGTGGTTGCGGGTGAAATTATTCAAAAATTAGCCTTAGAGAATGGTGTTAATATTTACCCTGTTGATTCTGAACACTCAGCAATCTTTCAGTGTTTGTCCGGAGAGTTTGATAATTCAATAGAGAAGATTTATTTGACCGCTTCAGGAGGACCTTTTCGAGGCAAGGATAAAAAATTTCTCGAAAATGTAAGCTCTAAGCAAGCCTTGCAGCATCCTAACTGGGATATGGGAGCAAAAATAACCATCGATTCTGCCAGTATGATGAATAAGGGCTTTGAGGCGATTGAAGCCAAGTGGTTGTTCGATTTAAAACCTTCTCAAATTGATGTGATTGTGCATCCGCAATCAATTGTTCATTCCATAGTGCAATTTGAAGATGGATCGATGAAAGCACAAATGGGATTGCCGGATATGAAACTGCCTATCCAGTTTGCCCTTACCTATCCGAAAAGATTAAAAACAGGTTTTCAACGTTTCAATTTTTTAGATTATCCAAATTTAAGTTTTGAAGCTGCGGATTCAAAGAATTTTAGAAATTTGGATTTGGCTTTTCAGGCCATGGAAAAAGGAGGTAATTTACCATGTATAGTAAATGCGGCCAATGAAATTGTTGTTGATGCCTTTTTAAGAGATGAAGTTGGATTTTTACGAATGAGCGATATTATCGAAAACTGTATGCATAAAACCGGGTTTATTAAAAATCCGGGCTACGAAGATTATATGTTAACAGATAATGAGGCAAGGAAAATGGCATTATCTATGTTGTAAAAAATGCCTATCTTAGGCATCCGCTAATTTAATGATCTTATTAATTGGCAAAGAGTTTAAATTATTAATTGAAATTGAATGGAAGTAATTGTTAAAATAGGACAGTTTTTGTTGAGTTTGTCCATCTTGGTTGTATTGCATGAGTTAGGGCATTTTACCTTTGCAAAATTGTTCAAAACCAGAGTTGAAAAGTTTTATATGTTTTTCGATCCTGGATTTTCTTTGTTTAAGTTTAAAAAGGGCGAAACAGAATACGGTATTGGATGGCTCCCACTTGGTGGTTATGTGAAAATATCAGGAATGATTGATGAGTCAATGGATAAGGAGCAGATGAAATTACCTCCTGAACCTTATGAATTCAGATCCAAACCTGCATGGCAAAGGTTACTGATCATGGTAGGCGGTGTTTTGGTGAACTTTATTCTGGCATTTGTTATTTATGTTGCAGTACTTTACACCTGGGGCGAGCAGTATTTGCCGGCTGAAAATGTGAAGTACGGTGTTGTTTGTGATTCTTTGGCCGAGAGTATTGGATTGCAGGATGGTGACAAAATTGTTGCTTTGGATAATCAAAAAGTAAAAAAAATTAGTGACATCGTACCAGATATCCTTCTAAATAGTCCTAAGTCAATTCAATTCATAAGAAATAATGAGCAGCTAAGTGTTGATATTCCTTCTTCTTTTGTTCCGGCACTATTGGAGAAGAGCAGTAAAGGGTTCTCTCTAAGTCCTGTGTTTGATATCCGTTATCCTTACAGTGCTGTTTCTATTGGAAAAGTGTTGAAAGAATCACCGGCAAGTGAGGCCGGAATTATTAAAGGAGATAAAATTGTTTCTATTGATTCTGTTGGTTTCAGTTATTACGATCAATTTCAGACTTTTTTGCAATCTAAGAAAAATGAAAGTATTCTGGTTCAATTAGATCGTGAAGGAAAATCTGAACAAGTTCAGCTTACTGTTGGAGATGATGGAAAAATTGGATTCTACCCTCAAATTGAATCGGGTTTGTTCGAGTATGAAACATTGGAATACAGTTTCTTTGAGTCAATTCCTGCAGGTTTTAATAAAGGGATCGATAAGCTGGGATCCTATTTAAAGCAGTTTAAATTAATTTTTTCTTCGGAAACTAAAGCATATAAATCAATAGGTGGTTTTATTACCATTGGTAATATTTTTCCGGGTGTTTGGAACTGGGAGGCCTTTTGGAATCTGACAGCATTTCTTTCAATTATTTTAGCAATTATGAATATTCTTCCAATTCCTGCTTTAGATGGCGGACATGTAATGTTTCTGATGTATGAGATCATTACAGGAAGAAAACCAGGTGATAAATTTATGGAGTATGCTCAGATAACAGGAATGGTGCTGTTGTTTGGACTCTTACTATTTGCAAATGGTAATGATGTTGTAAAATGGATTTCTAATATGAAATAGAAATTTCAGTAAAATTAGTAACTTAGTATTCTAAATCATTAAATAAATAGATATGAACCTTTTTGTTTTAGCCGGAATGGTTGGTCCCTGGCAAATAGTAATAATTGTATTTGTAATTGTGCTTCTTTTTGGTGGAAAAAAAATTCCGGAACTAATGAAAGGATTAGGTCAGGGAATGAAAGAGTTTAAAAAGGCTACCGACATGGATGACGATAAGGATAAAAGTAAGGATAAAGAATCCAACAATAAATAGTAAAGGAAAGGCAGGAGTTACTTCCTGTCTTTTTTTTGTTACTTCCTTTTTTTTCTGGATTGGATTAAAACAATAATGCCATGAAAACTAAACTTTTAGTTGTTTAGATTCATTTTAAGCGAAACATTTAGAAATAAATGTTTTTTTTATGTTATTTTGTTGATGAAATATCTTCATTTCGTATTATTTTGCGAAATTTAGGAGCATTTAAATGCTGACATATATGGGGAAATATTTACTTCTTATTTTGATTTGCTTTGCATTTGCTAATCAGGCAGATGCACAGTCGCTTTTCAATATTTTAAACAAAGAAAAGCCTGAGAATATTAATGAAATCAATCAACGGTTGATTCATTTTACCTCGGAAATATTGAAAGAAGATCTTCCGGAAAATGTTGTAATGGATGCTAATTATATTCCCGTTTTTTCTGATGAAGTATATCAGGAAAGAATGAATCAACTCAATGCAAAAAGTCCGATTCAGTTGGACTTTAAGCCAATTGTCAGAAGATATATTGACGCATATGCAATTAGACATCGTGCAAAGACTGCTAAAATCATAGAGCGTTCCGAGTTGTATTTTCCTTTGTTCGAAGAGTGTTTGGATAAATATCAACTTCCATTGGAATTGAAATATTTATCAGTTATAGAATCAGCCTTGGATCCTAAAGCAAAGTCACGATCAGGAGCAATGGGCTTATGGCAGTTCATGTATAATGCCAGTAAAATGTTCGATTTAAGAATCACCTCTTATATTGATGAGAGAATGGATCCGGAGAAATCGACAGAAGCTGCTTGTAAATACCTTCAGTATTTGTATCGGATTTTTGGTGATTGGAAACTTGCTTTGGCAGCTTACAATGGTGGACCTGGTATCGTACGTGAAGCGATTCAACGTTCCGGCGGGAAGACAGATTTTTGGGAAATATCACCTTATCTTCCCGAGCAAACCAGAAATTACGTGCCTGCATTTATTGCTGTTAATTATATCATAAATTATAGTTCCGAACACAATATTGTTCCTGCTAAAAATGTATATCCATACTTCAGAATATCACCCGTTACTGTAAATAAACCAATCTCTTTTCAACACGTAGCCAAAGTGCTTGATTTGCCCATAGAGGCAGTTCGGGAGTTGAATCCAATTTACAAGCGAGATTTAATTCCTTTGTGTGAACTTCCTGCCAAACTGATTCTCCCAATAGAAAAAGTGGGCGAATTTATTGATTTGGAGGAGGTTATTTACGGAATCAAGGATGAGCCTAAAAAATATCTTGACCTCCAAAAGGATCTTTCAGCCACTGAAGGAAAATATTGTATCATCCATAGTGTTGAGCCGGGAGAATATTTTCATAAAATCGCTATGAAGTATAACTGTACAATAAATAATATCAAGGAATGGAATGAGATGGATAGCCCTGATATTTTTATTGGACAAAAACTGAAAATCTGGGTTTACCCTTCCGATACCTTGGCTCAAAAGCCTCAAAGGGATCCTTTGTTGAAAAAAAGTAGATTTTTGCTGTATGAAGTTCAGACTGGGGATAGTTTAAGCTCGATTGCAGATAGATTTCAACTTGAATCGACCGCCGATTTGGTTGAATTAAATAGTATAACCCGCTCTAAGAAATTAGTGCCGGGAATGGTATTAAAAATAGTTCATTACGAATAGAAACATTTGTCTCTGTAAATTTAAAATTATGAAGAGAATAATTCAAACAACATTACTTTGTTTACTTGTAATGGTAAGTATTTCTTCCTGCAAGAAAACAACACAAGGTTTACGACCTGTAGTAACCGGGAAATCAGGAGAAATAGTTGTGATAATAAATGATGCCTTATATGAAGGAAGTGTTGGGGATACATTAAAGTCGGTATTAAATGATACTCAGATTGGATTGCCGCAGGATGAGACACTTTTTGATATACTGCAAATTTCTCACAATGAGTTTTCCAGTATGTTTAAAACTCACCGAAGTATTTTAGACATTAGGGTTTCGTCGAAAGTGAAGGAGAATAAGATCTCTGTAAAAAATGAATTGTATGCGAAAACACAATCGTTTATGAAGATCGAAGCCAAGAGTAACAAGGAGATGATCCAGCTCTTGAGTGAAAATAAAAATAAGATTATTGCCTATTTCCACATTGGAGAACGAGAAAGAAAAATAAAGGTTTTTAAAAAGAATGTTGTTCAGGATATTTTCGAAAAGCTAAAGGAGAAAAATAATTTCACCTTATCGTTCCCCGCTGGATACACCATAAACAAAGAAGAGTCGGATTTCATTTGGGTTAGCAAGGAGACTCCTTCAACAAGTCAGGGGATGTTTATCTACACTTACGATTACATTTCCGAGGATTCATTTACAAAGGAAGAAGTGATTAAAAGGAGAAATTTATTACTTCAGAAATTTGTTCCGGGACCTAAGGAGGGTAGTTATATGAGTACCGAAATGGATTTTCCAATTTCGAACCGTCAATTCGAGTTTTTCGGTAACTATGCAACGGAAACAAGAGGTTTATGGAAAGTGAACGGCGATTTTATGGGAGGTCCTTTTGTAAGTATCACTTTTCTTGATCAAAAGAACAACAGAGTTGTTTGCCTGGATTCGTACGTTTATTACCCAAACCACGATAAGCGTGAATTGTTGAGAGAATTGGAAGCTATCATGTATTCTTACACAAGTATAGAAAAGGAATAGAACGTGAATTTACCCGATTTAAAAAATTTGAGTATTGAACCTTATCGTAACCGCGAAGAGGTGATTCGGCAGGTTGCAGCCCAGATTGAGAAAGATTTTGATCAATTTGGATTGGAAGTAAAGTTCTCCGGAGAAATTCATAATGCATACGAAGAACTTTTTAATCAGTTAAATGAACATTTAACTCATTTATTGGATCGGGATTATCATCGTTTAATTCTGTTACTGTATCAGATTGATGTGAGTGAAAAACAGATTGTTAAAACGGAATTGGATTTTCCTGATGTTCCAAAATCAGAATTACTTACTGAGTTAATCATTTTAAGAGAACTCAAAAAAGTACTGATAAGGAATTATTTCAAGGAAAATCCAGATAAATTATAATAGGAGGATGTCTCATAACAAAGTAGACATCCTCTTTTTCATGATCTTTTGTTTTTTTGAGATTAAACTGCCTTATACTGCTTATTTG
>JAFGYE010000104.1 GCA_016936255.1 Marinifilaceae bacterium
ATTAAATTTTGACAGAGCCTAAATCGCTCTATAAAAATGAAAATTAAAAAATAGAATAAAACTCTAGGATATCAGGGGTCAAAACATGGGATCTTAGCGGTTTGTTGGCAAAAATTTACATAAACGAGGAGTGGTGGGATAAACTTTTGGTTTTTTTGCAGAAAAATCCGGATTTCCCGACCATTGATACTTACAGTGAATATTTAATAGGTAATTATTCTGGTGAAATCATTAATTTATACGCTGTTGCTGTTAAGAAATATATGGAAAATAACATAGGGAGAGGTCATTATCAGAGCATTTGCAGATACATAAGACGAATGATTAAGCTTGGTGGAAGAGATGAGTCGAATGATCTGATTGCATATTTAAGAAAAGAATATCCAAAACGGAAGGCTTTGTTGGAAGAATTAAATATGATTTAAAAGATAAAGAGACCATCTGAATTTTCAGACAGTCTCTTTTACTGGTCTTGTTTTTCTGTTTACAGATGCTTGTTCCTCAAACAATTACTTTTCATTATTAATGGTTAATTGTACATCCATCCATTCTTCCAAAGTGTTCAAAATTTCTTTTTTCATTTCAGAAGGAAAACTATTGATTCTGCTTTTATGCGATCCTTCAGGGTTCACAAATTTTTTGCATTTGTTATTTCCTTTTAGATCAACTGCCGTTGCCGACCATGTATCGTTCTCACCATATATAAACAATATTTTTTCCGCATCAGTCTGCAGCCATTTGTTAATTTTAATCATCGATGAGGCATCAAATTTCCGGATGGGTTCGTTAGGGAAAGTAAAATCGAAAGTAATGTCCTTTTCATCGTTCAGGTATTGTTTGAAAGGAGCAATTTCGTAGCTGTACATTCCAATCTCGGTTAATGCCTGATGATAAAATGCAAGAAGTGTTTTGATGTTGTTTACATCGAAAAAATCGATATTTGACACTTTAAACAAATGCTCGGAAAGCTCTTGAGGATTGGCGTTTTCATCGGGAATTTCATCAATTCCACCCCATTGCCAATAGGCAAATGGATATTCTAGAATACTTAAATCAAGTGCTCTTGCTAAGCCCATGGTAAAAGAATAGTTTTTCTCTTTTGCATATGCCTCTGCAAGAGGAAGTAATTTTTCTCTGTTTTTAAAGCAAGTCAATTGAAATTGGCGAATTTTATCTCTGATTTCCTGATTTCCTGCACTTGCCAAATAGTTTTGGATTCTTTTGTCTTCACGGGCCAGATTGTGTGGTGCTACATAGGGCACACTAACATCAACATCATTTGGATAAAAGTAACGGTGATAAATAGTGGTTTGTCCTCCTTTACTAATTCCGGTTGTCAGCCATTTGTTCGGATATAATTTTTTTAAAGCTTGAATGATTGCATGCTGATCGGCAGCTGCCTGTTTGATGTTTAGATATTGCCAATTCAAGCTGTCGGGCATTGAATTTTTAAAATAACGATGCTCAATGGTCAATTGATTTGCATTCAGTAATTTGCTCAGTTCGCCAGCTTTATCAGACCAAATTTGATAACCTTCCAGTTGAACAACCATTGGCTGGTTAAAAGCATGATGCCCCAATAAGACCCTTTGCTGGAATGTTCCTGCTTTGGGATTTTGATGATCAAGATCTTGTGTAAAATAGAGCTCGTAATATTCTGTAAAAGTAGAGTCTCCGGAAATCTTTTTTACACTTACTCCTGGAATTTCCTGAAGCTGGTTCAGCAGGTTTTTGGGTCTTGATTGTTGACAAGAGATGTTGCCAACGATAAGAAATCCAATCAGAAGGAATGTAATTTGTTTAAGTTTCATTGCTTAATTATTTTAGAAAACATTGGGAGTGTTAATGATAATGTTTATAATTTAGTTTCTTTCTTTTTCAACATCTTCAATGCTTTTAGGAATGGGTTTGCCCAATAATCTCGCACCATCTTTGGTAATTAAAAAATCTTCTTCATTTCTTATGCCGCCAAAATTCTTGTATTGTTCTACTTTATCGTAATTAATGAATTCCTCAAATCGTTTTTCGGCTTTCCACATGTCAATCAATTCAGGAATAAAATAGATTCCCGGTTCAATGGTTAAAACAAATCCAGGTTCAAGTTCTCTTCCCAAACGCAATGATTTTAGTCCAAACAGCGTACTTTTTGCCTCTCCATTGTAACCAACACAAAGCTCGCCTAAATTTTCCATGTCATGAACATCCAATCCCATCATATGACCTGTTCCACATTGAAAGAACAAAGCGTGAGCACCCTGTTGAACTGCATCTTCCATATTTCCTTTCATAAAACCCATTTGTTTCATTCCTTCGGCAATAGTTAGGCAGGCAGTAAGGTGAACATCTTTAAATTTAATACCGGGTTGTAGTTTTGCAATGGCAGCGTTGTGGGCATTTAAAGCAATCTCATAAATTTCTTTTTGGCGTGTCGTAAATATTTTATCCACAGGAAATGTGCTGGACATATCACCGGCATAATGCATTCCATTTTCAGCACCACAATCAAGCAATACCATATCTCCGCTTTTTAAAGTGTTGCCATGATAGTGATTATGAAGTGTTTGTCCGTTTACAGTGGCAATGGTTGGGAAAGAGGGTTGTCCGCCCAACCGAATTGCTGTTTCCTGAACTTTGGCAGCAATTTCATATTCTTTCATTCCCGGGCGAGCCATCCGCATGGCTGCAAGATGCATTTCTGCTGTAATATTAACAGCCTCTTCAATTTGAATGATCTCTTCGGCTGATTTGTAATTTCTTTGATTTACAACTGCTTGAATGAATTCAGGGGATGCATTTTTTACTGAAATATTGGGATGTACATTCAATAAGGACTGTAATTTAATTTGATGTTCAGGGCGGTAAGAGGGTAAGTGATGGACTCTTTGTCCTTTTGTTAAAGCTTTGTTGAGGTACGTTTTTAATGCAGACATTTGAGCTGTCTCTTTAATTCCAACAGCTTCACTTTTTTCTTTAATTGTAGGTTGTGTCCCCATCCAAACAATATGGTCTATGGTCAATTCATCGCCGAAAATAATTTCACGATTTTCATCGATATCAATAATTGCATTTAGTCCGGCATAATCCGAACCAAAGAAATATAGAAAGGTACTGTCCTGACGGAAATGATAGGTGTTGTCAGCGTAATTCATTCCACTTTCATCGTTGCCCAGAAAAAGCAGAATTCCTGATTGAACTTCTGCTTTAAGCTTATTTCTTCTGTTAATATAGGTTTCTTTTGAGAACATAATTTTGGGTTTTTTGCTTGTGTTAATCGTGTCGGGAACTTTCTTGTTTCAGATACGAAATTGTAAATAATAAAATGGATGTAACTCATTTGTTCAATCAGTAAAGTCAGAAATTAAAACTTACGGGGATATAAGGATTCCATAAAAGAAAATGCTCTGTTAAGCAGATTGAACAAAATAAGATGTGAAAGGGGAAAATTGAAGAGTTTTAACAAATCCAACATTCGTACAAACCTTTGTACGAACAATTGTATAGAAGTATGAATTTGTTACAGTAAAACATTCTAAATAAATCGTTAGCTGAGGTGTAAATGTATAAAAAAAAACAGATGATATATTTTGCTTATATACTTTAAAATGAGTTTAAACTGTAATTAATTAAATTCTCAGTCAAAAGGAATTGATTTACAAGAATTCAAGTATGATTGGAACAATAATAGGAACCAATACAGTAAGTACAATTCCGCTGAAGACGGCAATAATCGCATACTCTTTTCCTGAGTAGCGGACAATTATGGGCATGGTTGTGTCCATAGCAGTTGCTCCACCAGATGCAATGCCAGCTAGCTTCCCAAAGTATTTTACAAATAATGGCGTTGCTAAAAGAGTCAGTATTTCCCTGATGATATTGGAAATTAAAGCAATAACACCCAGCGTTTCGCTATGGAATTCAGTAATGATAACGCTGGATAAACTATAGTAGCCAAATCCGGCACCTACAGCCATTGCTTCGCCAATGCTAATATTCGAAAGCAAAGCGGAAACAGCAGAAACGCCAAGAAGAGATCCTACAATGACTGATAGAGGAACCAATATAATTTTGATATTCACCTCGCGAACCACTTTCCATGAGTCACGGTCGGTTCCAATACCAATTCCTACTAAAAACATCAGTAAATAAAGAGCATATATACTGAAATCCCCTTCTAAAAGAGAGGAGGGTAAAAAGCGTGTTAGTCCAAGGATTAGCCCAAGGATAAAGAAGCTAAGAATGATTAAACTGCCTTTCATATGATTCTAATTTGTTTTTAGTTGCCATATGAAACTTACCATGCTGAGATAATTATCTCCCTGTCTGTCAAAATCTCTTTGGCATGTACGTTTCATAATAGTTGAAGTCGGGGGTTATTTCTTTTTGAAAAATAGGGTGTAGGTAAAATAGGCACAAATTAAAGAACCTAAAACAGCTCCAATTGTTAGGATCAAAGCCTGTATTCCAATAGAATGAAGATTGTTTATTATTTGATTATTGGTTCCAACACCTATCCCTAAAAGAAAAAGCAATAGAAAAATAGAAAATGATGTTAAAACACCAATAACTTTGATGATTTTTGGGCGGTTGCCAATAAGAAGACCAATTCCGATTCCTAAAATCATTATGGATAAAACGATGATAATATCAGTTAGCATAGCTGTAACAATCTTATTAAAACATGTTTTTAAATCTGAAGTTGCAAGATTGGTTTTTTCTTTCAGATAATAAAATTGTAACGTCAGATAGTTTATTTTTTAGTGTAATGCTATTTTAGGACGAGACATTCCAGTCAATAAAAAAGGCTGCATCTTTCGAAACAGCCTCTGTGATATTTTTGTTAGAAGATAAGTTTGTAATTTGTCTGATGCTGGTAAACTTCACCGGGTTTTAACCAACCCTGTTTAAAGTTTTTATGATTGGGCGCATCCGGATAACCTTGAGCTTCTAAAGCAACACCTGAGAAAGAACCGAATTTCCCAGCTGCGATATATTTACCTGTATAAACCTGTAATCCGGGGAATGTTGTTGCAATTTCCATTGTCACTTCACCATTTTTATCAGAAAGTTCAGCTACTTTTCTTGGTGTTTCAGTCGATTCTTCAAATGCAAAACAGTCGTCGTAGTTCTCAATATCTTCTATGTCTCTGTCTATTTGTTTTTTTGTTCTAAAGTCGAAAAGAGTGTTCTTGATATTGTATATTTTACCACTTGGAATCAACAGATCGTCTGTTTCTAAAATGAATTCGGTATCCACCTGAAGTTGATGGTCCAGGATACTCTCAAAATTGTTTGATAAGTTAAAATAGGCGTGTTGAGTTAGATTAACCGGGGTTGTTTTATCCGTTACTGCTTTGTAATGAATCTGCAATTCGTTATCATCTGTCAACTTATAAATTACCTCAGTATTTAAATTTCCAGGGAAATTTTCTTCTCCGTCAGGACTCAGGTAAGTTAATTTTAAATCACTATTGTTATTAATTTCGGCTTTCCATACTTTTCTGTCAAACCCAATATCACCACCATGCAAATGGTGCATTCCATGGTTGCAGGGAAGCTGAATTTCTTTTTCATCAAGTGCAACTAATCCTTTGTTAATTCGATTTCCAAACCGACCGATTAAAGCTCCAAAGTAAGGATAGTTTTTAAGGTATTCCTCATTTGTATACTCTTCAAGCGAATCAAAACCCAGCACGATTTCTCTCTCCTCATTGGGCAAAGGAAGAGTAAATGAGGTAAGAATACCACCATAATTGGTGATTTTTGCTGTCAGGCCGTTTTTATTTCGGAGGGTGAATAGTTGTACTTTTTCTCCATCACGTGTCAATCCAAAATCAATTACATCTATCATTTAAAATATTGTTAGTTTTTATTCAGAAGCCCGAAAGTAAAACAAAATATCGATTTTTTATTTTAGAAAGGGAATTTTTCACAAATTAATTAACTTAAAGTCAATCAGAGGAATGGCGTGCTTAATCAGCTTTTTAGCATAATCGGTTTTTGCTGAGGATGTAAATAATGGCTTTTGTTAAAGGATCATTATGCCTTTGATACCTTGTGCTTTGATGTAAATATCAATTACGGCATCTGCTGAGCCCATCTCTTTTTTTACAGTAATTCCTATGAATTTTAAGTCTTTGGAAGTTTTAAAAGAAAATTCAGTATCTGCAGTGAAAAGTTCCTTAACAGCCTTTACTTTTTCATCTGAATTGGGAATGATAAATTTAAACATGTATAATGAAGGCCATGTTAATGACTCCATAAGTTGATATCTAAGCTTTGTATATTTTTCTTTTTCCATTTTGTATTTAAATAAAATTGGAGGTCAAAAATCGGAATTTTTTTTGAATTCATTGGCTTTTGAAAATTGAATGTTCAAATAGAAACGAATAAAACCTGCTATTTGTTTCACTTAAAGTTTAAATTGGGAGGTTTGTCGAAATCCAAACGAAAATTTAAAAACCGGTTCAGATTACCTCATAAATACTTATCTTTATGCGTTATAAATAAAAACTACTGATAATTAGTGTTATTGTTAAGAAACTCCAAATAAATATTATAAATGAATCGGAAAATAACCATCGTTTTACTGGTAATTGCAACATTGGCAATTTCTTTTGTCGCTATGAAAGGCTTAAGCA
Organism: Marinifilaceae bacterium; assembly: GCA_016936255.1. Lineage (GTDB taxonomy): Bacteria > Bacteroidota > Bacteroidia > Bacteroidales > Marinifilaceae > Labilibaculum. Next base: position 6,639 of record JAFGYE010000104.1, read on the forward strand.
GCTTAAAAGAATCTCCTAAAAAGAACTTAGATAAAAAAAAGCTGCCGCTTGTCAAGGTTGAAGCAGTAAAGTACAATGACATATCTTCTCCTATAGTTGAGAAAGGACGACTGGCTTCAAATTTAGAAGTGAATTTAAGTTCGGAAGTTGCGGGTAGAATTGTTGAGACCGGTGTTCCTTTAAAAGTGGGACAGAAGTTTAAAAAAGGTCAATTGCTGATTCGTATTTACGAAGAAGATGCAAAAATGGATTTACGTGCTCTTAAAAGCCGGTTTCTGAATAAGCTGGCTGAGAATTTGCCGGATATTAAAGTGGATTATGTAGATAATTTTGAGGCCTGGATGAATTTTTTCAATGCGATTAATTTGGAGGAAAGTGTTCCTGAATTACCAAAAGTTAAATCAGATCAGGAAAAGGTATTTATGGCAAGCCGAAATATTTTAGGCGATTATTATGCCATTAAGAGTGCCGAGGTTAAATTGGATAAAAGAAAAATATATGCACCCTTTGATGGTTCTTATGCAGAGGTGAATACTCAGATTGGGTCGGTGGCCGGCGTAGGATCAAAGCTTGCAGGTATTATTGAATCAAATAATCTGGAACTTCAGGTTCCAATTGATTCGAAAGAAATTTATTGGCTGAGCTTAAATGAAAAGGTAGATATTTTGGATTCGGATGGAGAGGTTACTTTTACCGGTAAACTGGTAAGGAAGTCTGATTTTGTTGATGAGGGAACGCAGTCTATTTCGGTTTTTGTAAAGTTGGAGAAAACGAATGGGAATGAATTGTATCAGGGGCAGTTTTTAACTGCTCGTTTTAATGGGAAAAAGATTGCCAATGCAATGGAAATACCCAGAAATGCAGTTTTTAGTTCCAATAAAGTGTTTGTCGTTGAAGGAGATATCCTAAAAGAAAAGGAAATTAATGTGATCAAACGAAATGAGAATACTTTGGTTTTTAATGGTTTGAAAGAGGGGGAGATATTGGTTGTGGAACCTCCTGTTAAAGCAACTGAAAATATGCAGGTACAAATCAAGAAATAGCGTATAATGAGAAATATAATATCACAATTTGTAAGATATCCGTTTTACGGAAAAATGATTATTGCTGTGCTTGCTATTGCAGGATTTGTCTCTTTGGTTTATATGAAGAAATCATTTTTTCCGGAGACAGAATCTAAAACAATTACAGTTTCGATGGTGTTTCCAGGCGCTTCACCTAAGGAGGTTGAAGAGGGCATTACCTCACGGATTGAGGATGCTGTTCGGGGAATTGTAGGAATCAAAGAAATGAATTCTGTATCATCAGAGGGCTTTTCCCGATTAACCATCACCACAACCGGCGATTACGATTTGGATGAAACATTAGCCGATGTAAAAAACTCGGTGGATGGAATTCCGACCTTTCCATCCGGAGCCGAAAAAGCCGTTATTGCCAAGCGGAGAGCTACATCACCTGCCGTGCGCATGGTGGTTACAGGAGATATCGATTTAATCAGTTTGAAAAAATATGCCGATCTGATTTACGACGATTTAATGCGATCGAAAGTCATGTCGCAAATATCTTTGTCTGGTTTTCCAAATCTGGAATTATCTGTTGAGGTCAAAGAGGATAATCTGCGAAGATATAATCTGACATTCAGTGAGATATCTGCTGCTATTGCCAATAATAATATAGATATTTCGGGAGGGACAATCAAGAATGATGTGGAGGAAATTCTAATTCGATCGCGCAACCGGTCTGTCGATCCGGATCAGATTGGAGACATCATTTTAAAAGCAAACTATGACGGGAGCTACATCCGGATTCGTGATGTGGCGAATATTCATTTTCAGTTTCAGGATGTTCCTAATTCAACCTATGTTAATAAAAATCCGGCCATCTCGATTCAGGTGAACAAGCTGAATAATGAAGATTTGGACGACATATCGGTATATTGTAATAAATATGCCAAAGAGTTTAATGAAAAATATGATGATGCCCGTCTGGAGATTAGTTTCGATTTCATTAGTCTGCTGCAATCACGATTAAGTTTGCTGTATAAAAATGGTGGGTATGGTTTGTTGTTGGTGGTTATTTCGTTGGCCCTTTTTCTGAGTTTTCGCTTATCATTGTGGGTTGCATGGGGAATTCCAGCGTCCTTTTTAGGGATGTTTATTGTTGCCAACTTAATGGGAATCACCATCAATATGATTTCCCTTTTCGGGATGATATTAATAATCGGTATTCTGGTTGATGATGGTATTGTAATCGGAGAAAATATTTATTCGCATTTCGAGAGTGGCAAAAGTCCCCGAAGAGCAGCAATAGATGGTACAATGGAGGTTGTTCCTGCTGTTCTTACTTCAGTAACTACAACCATGGTGGCTTTCTCACCACTTTTACTGGTTTCCGGGAATATGGAATTTATGTACGAAATGGCCTTTGTGGTGGTGGCTTGTTTGAGTCTGTCGCTTTTCGAAAGTCTTTTTGTATTACCGGGTCATGTGGGCAACGAAAAGGTTTTGAACCGCGATCGGAAGGACAACTTTTTTAACCGTTTTAGAGGAAAAATTGAAAAAGGGATCCGTTTTGTAAGAGACCATGTTTATACGGCTACATTAGATCGTATAGTCCGTTGGAGGTGGTTTGTTGTTTTTATTCCCGTAGCTCTGTTCTTTATTACTATTGGCTTATTTAGCGGAGGATTCATCCAAAGTACCTTTTTCCCAAATGTGGCTTTCGATACTTTTGCTATGAATATTGCTTATAAGCCGGGAAGTAATAAGGAAATCACTATAGCCAGATTAAAAGAGTTCGAAAAGGCAGTTTGGGAGGTGAACGAAGAATTGATGAACGAATTTCAGGATACCGCAAATTTCATCAAATACACAAGCCTTTCCTCGGGGAATGCTTTTGGAGGACAGGAGTCTGGTCCGCATGCAGGGAATTTGTCTGTTACTCTCCGGGATATGGAAGGAGCCCCGGTTTCCAGTTTTGATATTTCAGACAGAGTTAAGGAGAAATTGGGAGATGTTTCTGATCTTGAAAAATTCACTATAGGAGCCAGCAACCGTTGGGGTGCTCCTGTTTCGATTAGTTTGCTGGGAAATGATTTGGAACAGCTAAATCAGGCTAATGAGTATTTTCAAGGAGAGTTGCGCAAAATGTCCTCTTTGTACAATATTAACGACAACAACCCATTGGGAAGTCGCGAGGTAAGACTTAAATTAAAACCAAAAGCCTATTATTTGGGTATGAATTTAAGTTCTATAACAGCTCAAATTCGTCAGGGTTTTTTCGGAGGACAAGCGCAGCGTTTGCAGGAAGGAAAAGATGAGATTAAGGTTTGGGTTCGATATCCGAAAAGCGACCGGATTTTTATCGGACAAATGGAAGACATGAGAATTCGTACGCCGAAAGGTGAATTTCCATTGTCGGAATTAATTGATTATGAAATTTTACGTGGACCTGTTAGTATACAGCGGTACAATGGAGCACGTGAGATTCGTGTTGACGCAGAATTAATTGATCCTAGTGAGCCGGTGCCACCTATTCTGGACTATATCGAAGCCACAATTTTACCCGATTTGGAAGCTAAATTCCCAAGTGTTCGTCCGGAGTATCAGGGGCAGCAAAAACGCTCTGCCGAAGATATTCATGAATTGAAAATTTATTTCAGCATTGCTTTTATGCTGATCGTTTTTATTGTGATGATTCATTTCCGAAGCTTTACACAGGGAATAATTATATTACTGATGATTCCTTTGGGCTGGATGGGATCTGCCTGGGGACATGGAATTGAAGGGTACCCTGTTTCCATGTTAAGTGTTTGGGGAATGGTTGCTCTTTCGGGGGTAATTATCAACGATGCTGTGGTCTTCCTGTCTAAGTACAATTCGCTGATTGAAGAGGGAATGGAACCTGAGCCTGCTGTTAAAGCCGCTGGCAGAGCCAGATTCAGGGCTATTATTCTAACCACAATAACAACCTCAGTTGGTTTGTATCCATTGATATTGGAGAATTCATTTCAAGCTCAATTCTTAATTCCAATGGCGATTGCTTTGGCATATGGAGTATTAATCGGCACGTTGTTTCTTTTGTTATTTTTTCCGGTATTAATTTTAATCCTGAATGATGTAAGAAGAATAACAAAGGGCATATGGGAAGGCAAAGAAATCAGCCCCCGGGATGTTGAGCCTAAGGTGAAAGAATCAAAGGTAAGTTTGGATTAAAAATATGAATCGCCCTGTATAAATTGCCCCGGACTTTGGTTCGGGGACCGGGGATTAAATAAAGAACAAATCAAATGATCAGAAAAGTATCATTATTTATAGCCTTCATTCTGTGTGGTCAGTTTATTGTGCAGGCACAGGAAGAATTAAGTCTGTCTAAAGCCATCGAGGTAGGATTGGAGAACAATTATCAGTTAAAGATCTATCGAAAATCAGAAAAGGTTTCTGAATTGAATAATACCTGGGGAAATGCAGGAGCTTATCCCAGCCTTGAATTTAATCTTGCGTATCGAAATAGTAAAGATTACAATGAAGATGCAGATTTTACCCGCAACAGTTTAATTCCTTCTTTGGATGTAAACTGGACTTTATTTGATGGGTTTGCGGTACAGATCCGAAAAGATAAATTCGATGATCTGGCTCAGTTGTCGAAGGGAAACACCATAATTGCCATCGAAAACAAAATTGAACAGATCATTCTTTCCTATTATAAGGTATTGTTAGAGAAGGAGCGCATGGAGGTTGCCCAAAAAGTGATGATTTTATCGTCGGATAGATACGAGAAGGTGAAAGTTGGAAAAGAGCTGGGAAGTTCGGTTACCTATGATGTTTTACAGGCGCAAAATGCATGGTTGCAGGATCGTTCATCCTTCCTGATTCAGGAAGTGAATTTTAATAATTCTGTTCGGGACTTAAATTTTCTTCTGGGTGTTAAAGAGAGCGAAACCTATACTTTCGCCGATGAGTTCTTACCCGTAAATGAAGAATTTCAGATGGCTGCATTGCTGGATAAAATGCTTTCGGGAAACAATACTCTTAAAAATAGATACATACAGGAAATGTTGCTGAAAAGGGATGTAGATATGGCACGAAGCAATTATTATCCTCGTGTTTCATTGGGAGCCGGTGTACAGGAAAACTCAATCCGGCTGAAACTGGATGGTCTGCCTGCTTCAACTGCTGATTCGCATAATTTTTATGCCAATGTGAGCTTGAATTTCATGATTTTTAATGGAAATTCGAATCGAAGAGCCATGCAGATTGCAAAAATTCAGGAAGAAATAGGAAAGGTTGAAACGGAAGATGTAAAACATTCTCTGACTAATTTACTGGCTCAGCAATTTGAGTTGTATGAAGTTCGAAAAGAACTGTATCAGCTTGCTGAGGAGAATTTAGCGGCAGCAGAGCTCAACCTCAGCATTTCAAAGGATAAATATGAGTCTGGCAGCATCAATTCGTTCAACTACCGGGATATTCAGATCACCTATCAGAATGTGGCTTTGTCAAGGGTGAATGCCATTTTTAACCTGATTCAATCGAGAACGGCATTGGTGCGAATGACAGGTGGAATTTTAAGCGAACAGACGAAATAAATACTGCGGATGTAAACAGTCTTACAAAAACAGGGAATTGTCATTCTAAGCAAAGCCGAAGAATCCATTTTTTTAATGTGGTGTTTCGAGAAGCTCAACCTGGCATTTGTACCAAGGAATTATCCCGATTTTTTCGAAAAGATTTAAACGATTAAAAGCTTGCTGGTATTTGTGTTGCATCACAAATACCAGCAAGCTTATTTTTTGTATAGAGAACAAATATATAGCTAAAAAGAAACATTTTATAAGATTGCTTTTGATGTTAATTTGGTATTGCAAGCATAGGATAAAGTTTTGCAGAACTATACAATAGAAACATAAAAATTTCCCTCTAAAAGATAAAGTACTATTAGAACAATTTCATTTTCGACCTGCACCATTTTTTTATGGAGACAGGTAAAAAATGTCTGGCTCACTTATATAGAATGTTGTATATTAGACTGATATACTGGATTTATTTGTAATAAATGTCCAGATCTTCATCGTTGAATTCATATTCTTAATTTATGGCTGGGCATTCACGATTTGGTATTTCTTTTTTATTTGAATTTATTGAGGAGAAATGCTCAATTTTACGTGATGCGGTATATTCCAGATTCACCATCCTGCTTGCCTTTCACCTTTTAATAGTCGTACTAAGGATTTTATACGTGCAATGGAGTTCTTTGGAAATTTATTCAGAAGAAGCACAATATTGGATCTGGTCTCGTCACCTGCAGCTGTCCTACTACTCCAAACCACCTTTAATAGCTTATTTAAACTGGTTCTCCACTTCACTTTTGGGGAATACTCCTTTAGGCATTCGGATCAATGCCATTCTTGTTGGATTTGGCATTGCAATGACTTGCTATTATCTTACTTTGGAACTCTTCCACAATCGCAGGACAGCCACAATCGCATCTTTTCTAAGTTATGTTCTGCCCTTTATTTGGCTTCCCTCATCTTTCTTCACAACCGATAGCCCTCTTCTGTTATTTTGGCTTCTCTCTCTTTTTTTATTCTGGAGAGCTGTAAATAACAATTTCATGAAGAATTGGATTTATTTTGGCATTTGCCTTGGGTTGGGTATCATTTCAAAGTATTCCATCCTTTTAATACTGCCTTGTTTATTTGTATTTTTATTGCGAAGCCATTCCCATGTTTTTCGAAGCCGAAAGCTCTATGTTGGAGTGAGTATAGGCTTACTGTTTTTTTTGCCTGTTGTTATTTGGAATATAAAAAATGACTTTGTAGGTCTGCGTCACGTTCAATATCTTGCGGGAAATACGAAAGAAACTGTCCAAATAGAGAAGCTGGCTTTTAATTTTTTGGAATATATTTTCGGGCAGATTGTCATTTTATCTCCATTCTTTATAGGTTTTTATATTAAAATCCTAAAATCATGGATCCACAAGCAGCTTTCAGATGAAATGGTATATCTTATCCTTCCGGGTATCATGGTATTCTTTGTTTTTATGCCCATTGCATTTGTCAGAAGATCGGGCGTTGAAGTAAACTGGCCCATGTTTGCCTATGCCGCAATTCCGGTTGCTTTGGCTCATTGGGCTGTAACGGGAAAAAAAACCGGCCGATTAGCAGCGGGTGCTACAGCAACTTTTATGCTGGTGTTACTCATTACTAATTTATCCGTTCTTGATAAAGTGGGAATTCAGAAAATTATCCCCGTTAAATTGGATCCGACAAGTAGGTTAGCAGGCTGGAAAAGCCTTGCCCAACATGTTGATTCATTAAAAAGAAGGATTCCTTCTACGAACTGTTTTGTATTTTCGAATAACTATCACATTAGCTCTGAAATGCAGTTTTATCTTGAAGAACAACCAGCAACTTATTTTTTAAATCATAACAACCGCATGAATCAATTCAGCCTTTGGCCGGGACTGGAACAATTTGTCAACAAAAAATATTATGGAATTTTCATCAGCACAACACCAATAAAGGACAAATTAAAAGATAGTTTTGAGGAGATGAACTCCTTTACTACCCGAAAAACTCTTTATCGCGGAACAGAAATCAATAATTTCAATATCTATGTTTTAAAGGATTTCAAGGGATTTGAGGAGAACAACAGTCACTATTAAACTCTTTGGCTCAATTTTATTAGGCGGATGAATCTATTTAACGCTCTTAAAAGCGTGATTTTATGCCTTGCAGTCATCCCTGCTTTTTCGAAAAAATTTAAACTATAATCAGCTTGCTTATCAGTCTGTTCAAAATTTGTTTAGCAATACGATTTTAAACTCCCTATTAAAAGTTTCTTTTCGAACAGTATTTTTTACTGCCCGAAATGATCGGGAACTAAAACCGAAACAACCTCGCCAACTACGCAAAGCACCCCGTTTGCAAACAGTTCCGCTTCCACAATTACTTTTCGAGCCCCAACTTCCTTAATTTTCCCTTTAATTACTATTTCGCCGCCAATGGGTGTTGGCTTTAAATATTTTACCTGCAACGAGGCCGTAACGCAACGGGGAGCGTTGGTTTCCGAAAGCTCAATTCCCTGTGCTTTAGCCAAGGCCAATGCCGCCGAGCCGGTTCCGTGGCAATCTATCAGCGAGGCCAGCAGTCCGCCGTATACAAAACCGGGAATAGCCGTGTGATATTCTTTGGGCACAAAGCGGGTAATCGTTCCTTCACCCTCCCAAAAAGTTTTAATCTGATGTCCGTGTTCATTTAACCTGCCGCAACCGTAACAATGCGCAAAATGGTCCGGGTAGTAATCCTGTATTCCTTTCATTGTAACTATTTTTTAGTTCTGACTTTTATGTGATCTTCAGTTTGAAGATACCAATAAGATTGGTGTGCTAAAAAAAAATACGGGAAAATCCATGCCGTCAAATGGTGATAAACAGAAAATGAAAAAGTTGGTGTGAATTTTACCATTGATACCAATTTAATATCAACAGCCTGCTTAAAATACCAGCTTGTCATGCTCTTACTGTATGCAAGCCGTTTTGGTCAGGGTATGACTTGATTCTATAAGCACTATTTTATAAGATGAGTTTTGATGTTAATTCGGTATTAGTTCCCCACAACTTCTAGTTCGTAAAATGTTGTTTCAGGATCAACAACACGTGTAAAATTCAGGCCTTTATTATTGAGAAGCACGATTTCTGCAGTCGTGTAAATGATATTGCCATCCACCAGATGACCACCAATCATATTACCTGTGCTATCCGATACCGAGATATGAATATGATTGTTTTTACCATGGTCTGCAAATGTTCCGGTCAAAGAAACAATTTCGTAATGACCCTTCAGATGCAAAAGCTCTTTCTGATTTGCCGGCCGAATAATCAGTTCTCTCAAACTTCCCACACAGGTAGAAACCGATGCCGATTGCAGCTGATTGGTTTCAACAAATTGTGCCATTTCCTGTTTCAGATCCATCCCCGGTTTTAAGCGCAGGGCATACATTTCAACATTATTTTGCTGGCAGGAAACCAAACTGATAAAACCTGCAAGAAGCATAAAGGCATTTAATTTCAACATAGACATATTTTTAGGAAAATGTAAAATTAGAAAATATAAAAATGGTAAGAGCCAACAGGGAACTAAAAGTTTTCGCAAAAAAAAACCATGCCGTTTAATGTGTGGTATTTTTGTTACAAGCTTGTACCGGCATAAAAAACAAAGAGAACAAAATCTGGCTTGCCCCGGATGCTCACCAAACTTTTTTTCGATCGTCTGGCTTGTGCCGGATGCTCTCCAAACATTTTTTTGATTGTCTGGCTGCGCCAGCAGATCACCAAACTTTTTTTTGATTACTTGGCTTGCGCCAAATGCTCTCCAAACAAAAAAGAGGATGTGCCGGCAGTTTTCTATGAATCAAACATTTTTTTACAAAACACCTGTGATTGCAGTCGTTTTGCAGGGATTATTATTGTTTTTCAGTTGGAGAATGGTTTTGTTCATAACAAAAGATTTGAATGTCTCTTTTTTAGAATACTGACAAGTGTGCGTGCTGTCTTTGTGTTTGTGCTTCAGCATTTTGTAAGTTTATTGCGCAGGGGTAAATCACCGCATCTCTTTCTGTTTGGCAGGAGAATTTGCTTTGCCCGAAATGATTCTTTTGATTTTGAAGGGGCTTTTTTGCTGCGATTCGTAGTAGGTCCGCATTTGTATTTCGGATATGATACCAATGGTAATCAGTTGAATTCCGCCTACCACCAAAAGCAAGGCTAAAATGAGGATTGGTTTTCCCCAAATGTCTTCTCCCAGTAATTTAAGTAGCAGCAAATAAATATTTAGACCTGCTCCAATTGTAAAAATTACAATTCCTAAACCGCCGAAAATATGCATGGGTTTTTGCATGTACCGGGTAAGAAACACCATTAAAATCAGGTCGCTTGCAACCTTAAAAGTCCTTGATAAATTGTACTTTGTTTTTCCAAATTGCCGGGCATGGTGTTTCACAGGTATTTGCGTTATGCTGGCTCCGTTCGATCTGGCAAGAATAGGAATAAAGCGGTGCAGTTCTCCATACAACCCAAGTTCTTTGGCAATTTCATTTTTGTAAATTTTAAGCGTACAGCCATAGTCCTTTATATCCACCCTTGTGAGCAAACGAATTAGGCAGTTGGCAATTTTGCTGGGAATTAAACGCAAAAGCAAGCCATCTTTTCTGTTGTTTCTAATTCCTGCCACCAAGTCCCAATCTCCGTCTTCGGCCAATTGCAGCATCATGGGAATATCTGCCGGGTCGTTTTGCAAATCCCCGTCAAGAGTAACAATGTATTCTCCTGTGGCCACCGAAATTCCTGCAGCCAATGCTGAGCTTTGTCCGTAATTTTTTCGAAGTTGAACCATTACAAAGCGTTCATTATTAATATTCAGAATATTGTTTCTGGTCGCATCTGTTGAGCCATCATCTACGAAAATAACTTCATATTCGTAATTGGGTAATGATTGAATAATTTTCTCGCTTAAAGGAGCAATATTTAGTTCCTCATTGTAAACACAGATGACAAGACTTAGCTTTTTCATGCTTTTAGTTCTTAGTGAATTTATTCTTTAAGAGTACAGTGGTTCTGTTCTCGAAAACATCTTTTTGTTCAAATACTTTTGTGGCAAATTCAGAGTAGTTTGCATCCCGAAGGCTTTTGCTTGTACTGATAACACAAGCATCAGGATGATTCTGCAGGAAATCTTAGTGCTTTCAATACTTTCCAGCTTTATAATTTTTTGCTTCGTTTAAAATGTAAATTGAACCACTAATTCCCGCTCTGGCAACAGCCACATACAAAAGCAGAATAGGAACAGGGATTTTAATTCTTGGGTGGATATTTAGAAGGAAGCTTCGCATTACTTTCAGATTTTAGGGATGATATCAGAATTTTAGTTTTTTTATAAGGTTTTAGAAATAAATGCAAGGCTGAATTTAAGCCACTTTAATTTGGTTTCCACGATCCAAATAAATAGAACCGATTTAAGAATACCCAGAATTGCCCCAAAATACACATCGATAAAAAAATGCTGCAAAAGATAGACTCGGGCGATACAAGCCAGGCTTGCCAGGGGTAAGGATATGTTGCTAAGGAGGGATTTCCGATAGATCCATATGATTAGGGTAGCAGCCGCAAATACGGTCATTGCATGCCCCGAAGGGAATGAGTTCTATATAGTAAAAATGAATCCCTTCGGGGATGTGAATTTCACTTTTCGACAAGTAAAACAATGGCCACATTGAATTTACAAACAGCAATTTTTTTAACAGATAGGAAATCAGACCGGAAGATATAAGCAGTAATAAACTAAAAATTGCGTAATAGTATTTTTTAAATAGAAAGCAGAAGGCAAGAATTAGGAGCAAAGCACCATCACCAAGCAGAGATATCCATAAAAAAAATTGATCAAGAAAAGGAGTGTGGAGCGCATTGAGAAATAAGCAGAATTCAATTCCTGAAAAGACAGATAGAATATAGCCTCCTGCTGCAAGTAAGAGGCATAAAAGGAGGGTGCTGTAAATTAGCTGTTTGGAAATAGTTTTCATAAGGCAAAGTATTTTTCTACTTATGATATATGTTGTTTGTCAGTTTGATTGAAGAAGGATATTCACACAAACTTTTCTTACTTATTTAAACGAACATAGCTTACAATGCATCTGCTTTATACACAAGTTATTGCTTTTATTTGTTAAGTAATTTAATTTGGAACCACTTTTTGTCTATCTGTTGTTGTTTTTATCATTTTGTCTTGCTTCAGATAAACAAGTAAATTGCTTATGCTTGGGTCGATATACTTTTATAAAAATGTAATAAGCTTTAATCTGTTGGAACAATTGTTTTTGAAAGAGATGAGTTCAATATCTTTAATGAGGAGATTCAGGAGGAAATGGCTGATCATATTGACAGACATTTTGTGGTATTTGCAGGGGGCTTTTTTGTGTTGGCCTTGTTGTCGGCTTCTTATCTGGATATTTCGCTATAATTGCTTCCAAAAAGTTTGGAACAAGCAGGTAAAACCATACTGTATTTTATATTCCCCCAATATTGTATTTCAATTCCAGTATGGTGCGATTGAGAGCTGATGAAATCCAAATACCTGACAACACATTGAACTTATTTCAATTCCAGTATGGTGCGATTGAGAGTTAAAGGATCAGGTAACCCCTACCGTAATATTGCCGAATTTCAATTCCAGTATGGTGCGATTGAGAGCAGATCCGTCACGAGCAGATTATTCGATTCCTAAAATTTCAATTCCAGTATGGTGCGATTGAGAGGATGTTGAAGAAATTAAAATGAATAATATAACCTCATTTCAATTCCAGTATGGTGCGATTGAGAGCACGTTTAACAATTACACCATTTTTACTTTTTTTTCATTTCAATTCCAGTATGGTGCGATTGAGAGAAGGACTATTTAAAATAGTCCTTCAGTTGTTTATAGATTTCAATTCCAGTATGGTGCGATTGAGAGGATCCAAAATAGTGTTGAGTTTTTACGAATTTTAATGATTTCAATTCCAGTATGGTGCGATTGAGAGATGAAAAACGAACCCACTCTAAAATTGACCCCGATAATTTCAATTCCAGTATGGTGCGATTGAGAGGCACCATTTTGAATAATGTTGCCGTTTATGTATAGGTATTTCAATTCCAGTATGGTGCGATTGAGAGAGGTCCTACTTTGGTAACTGTTAGTTCAATTGTGACATTTCAATTCCAGTATGGTGCGATTGAGAGCACCTTGTGCGCGGTTATATTTGACAGGTTTATTGGATTTCAATTCCAGTATGGTGCGATTGAGAGTGTGGATCTCTTTGCTGTGCTCGTGTTAATATGTTATTTCAATTCCAGTATGGTGCGATTGAGAGTCATTTGGTGGCGGTCGTATAGTAATATCTATATCATTTCAATTCCAGTATGGTGCGATTGAGAGCAAAAGGTCAAGTGTATTCGTTCCTGTGTTTACTGATTTCAATTCCAGTATGGTGCGATTGAGAGAGCATTGCATTTTGCTTGCCTTTGCTTTTGCCTTATTTCAATTCCAGTATGGTGCGATTGAGAGTTGTGAATAATTTAGCCCTGTTTACTCTTCATCATCATTTCAATTCCAGTATGGTGCGATTGAGAGCCAAAAACTACAGGCCATAGCCCAAAAACACTATGAATTTCAATTCCAGTATGGTGCGATTGAGAGCCCGCAAATGGCAAGCAGGGCATAAATAAGAGTGTTATTTCAATTCCAGTATGGTGCGATTGAGAGAAAATTTCAACTCTAAGAATGAACCATATGCAAGGTATTTCAATTCCAGTATGGTGCGATTGAGAGATCTTTAGTTCTGCATGAAAAAAAGGCAAATCCGAAATTTCAATTCCAGTATGGTGCGATTGAGAGTTTTTAATCGAAGCAATTCCGTTGACTCCTAACATATTTCAATTCCAGTATGGTGCGATTGAGAGAATCGAAATAAGTATCAGTAACCGTTGTTTTGCCAATTTCAATTCCAGTATGGTGCGATTGAGAGGCTGATCTGCCAAACCATTCAAACCGTTGGTGTTGCATTTCAATTCCAGTATGGTGCGATTGAGAGATGGGTGATTTATTTCATGAAACAGTGCCTTTTGAGATTTCAATTCCAGTATGGTGCGATTGAGAGAATTCAGTTGGCTGATGGGGGTACGCGAAATCTTATATTTCAATTCCAGTATGGTGCGATTGAGAGCATCTTTAGTTCTGCATGAAAAAAAGGCAAATCCGAAATTTCAATTCCAGTATGGTGCGATTGAGAGTATGCTACCATTGGCGAAGTCGGAACTTATACCGATTTCAATTCCAGTATGGTGCGATTGAGAGGTTAAAAATGAGATTGAGAAATGACAGTGTTTTGTATTTCAATTCCAGTATGGTGCGATTGAGAGGCAGTTCTATCGTCCAGCTGAGTTGAAAATTGATGAATTTCAATTCCAGTATGGTGCGATTGAGAGAAGAATTGTAGTTCCTGAGCCAGCAACGCCAGTCGAATTTCAATTCCAGTATGGTGCGATTGAGAGATTTTAGAGGATTTTGACTTTGATTTATCTTTTGAATTTCAATTCCAGTATGGTGCGATTGAGAGTTAAGTTCTACCAGGTCAATTTGTCTTATTTTCTTTATTTCAATTCCAGTATGGTGCGATTGAGAGGAACTAGGAAAAGCAAGAGAAATACTAAGTAAAATATTTCAATTCCAGTATGGTGCGATTGAGAGATTGGTAATGTTATAATATTAGGCCAAGCTTGTGTATTTCAATTCCAGTATGGTGCGATTGAGAGACCGAACCATGAAGTATTTGAAACGTGCCCTAACTGATTTCAATTCCAGTATGGTGCGATTGAGAGCGTGCTTCGGCCTGAGCTGTAGTTTGTGGATTACTATTTCAATTCCAGTATGGTGCGATTGAGAGGATCATTGCGCCCATTTCTGCCACCAATTCCTCATATTTCAATTCCAGTATGGTGCGATTGAGAGTTAGGCCAAATCTTTAAAAGGTGTTTCATATTATCATTTCAATTCCAGTATGGTGCGATTGAGAGGTTCCTTCATCCCAAAGATTACTTGACCATTCAGGCATTTCAATTCCAGTATGGTGCGATTGAGAGTCTTGAAGAAAGCTTTCTACATACTGGTTTAACTCAATTTCAATTCCAGTATGGTGCGATTGAGAGTCTGTAAGTCCACTTGGAAAATTAACTTGAATAGTCATTTCAATTCCAGTATGGTGCGATTGAGAGATTGGTTTGATACAGTCTTAAAGGCTGGTGCTGTTGTATTTCAATTCCAGTATGGTGCGATTGAGAGCGCTTTTCCAGTAGTAAAAGAAGTTGCAATCCGAAATTTCAATTCCAGTATGGTGCGATTGAGAGAAGAAAGTTTGGAGGTTCAGGATATCACAGAGGAAAATTTCAATTCCAGTATGGTGCGATTGAGAGTCCAAATGGGAATATGGTTGGTGGTGTTGATATGGAATTTCAATTCCAGTATGGTGCGATTGAGAGGTTGTACTTGTTGTAGTATATGGGGGGGTTCCTATATTTCAATTCCAGTATGGTGCGATTGAGAGTTCAAAATTCTGCTTAATTAAGTGAGTCTGTTGTTTATTTCAATTCCAGTATGGTGCGATTGAGAGTTATTAAATCATTTTTTAGTAGAAGCCCGCAAGCGTATTTCAATTCCAGTATGGTGCGATTGAGAGGCAATAGGCTCTGAATATCCAATACCATTAGTCATATTTCAATTCCAGTATGGTGCGATTGAGAGTCTTTAGTCGTTCATCAGAAGATAGAATAAAGTTTGATTTCAATTCCAGTATGGTGCGATTGAGAGGCCAATTCTGAAATACTTATCGTTTAACGGAGTCTTATTTCAATTCCAGTATGGTGCGATTGAGAGGTGTTCGGTTTCGATTAATTCTGCTTCTTCTTCTTATTTCAATTCCAGTATGGTGCGATTGAGAGTCAATCTAAATAATAGCGTGTAAATTAAGCATCTTCATTTCAATTCCAGTATGGTGCGATTGAGAGTTTTCATGCTATTTGCAAATGCTAAATGCGACAAAGATTTCAATTCCAGTATGGTGCGATTGAGAGTTCTTTGACTTTTACGAATCTAAAGGCTGGCTGGTATTTCAATTCCAGTATGGTGCGATTGAGAGACTTTCAAGTAATACTATAATGGTCGGTAATTCTTATTTCAATTCCAGTATGGTGC
>JAFGYE010000105.1 GCA_016936255.1 Marinifilaceae bacterium
ATTAAATTTTGACAGAGCCTAAATCGCTCTATAAAAATGAAAATTAAAAAATAGAATAAAACTCTAGGATATCAGGGGTCAAAACAGGTAGTAAGAAATAAAATACCTAAAGCAATTAAAGAGATTACAATAGTGTATGACAAATTATAGAAGGTCTGTTCTAATAATTCGGCCCTATTCTTTTTATCTTTAATTTTTGTTTTACTTTCCGTAAAGCTTAAGATTAAGACCAGAAGATTAAGGAATAACCCAATAAAAATGGATAGACAAACGGCAAAAATATTTATCATATCCGAGTTTGGTTTTCCAATAGCGATAATGGCTATTATAGATCCTATTATTGGGTACAGGAAAAACTGTTGTTTGTCCTTCTTACTCAAACATTTATTTGGATATTGAATTGTTTGGTGATGCTTATCGAAAATTTCTTTAACATTTATTTTTGAAGACATGATTCAATTATTTCGATGTTTAATTCTTCTAATAATTCCAAGGCATTTTGATCAATTGAATCAAAATTGGAGTGTCCATCCGTGTCAATTTCAATTCTGATTTCATAATAGGGTCTAAATTTCATAGTATCCTGTAAATCAATGGTTCGGGTTGCATTATTATAGGTTGAGTTTACCTTAATAGTGCATGCTTTTGAAAAACCAACTTCATCAAAGCCATCAAATGAGAAGAATCCTTGTGGATTTTCATCAAACATTTGGATAATTTTCTTTCTGGCATCGCCAACAATTTTCTGTTTTCCTTTTGCTTTAATTTTTAATTCAATCGAAAAATCATCTGTTTCATATCGCCCAAGTCCATATTTTTCAGCAATATCACCGGGTAATGAATTTCTTGTTATTTGAATTGAATTTAAATCTCCTTTCGTAACAATATTTTTAACAATTTCATCATCTACATATTGTGAGAATGCAACAGTGTGTTTTTTAAAATTAGCATTAATAAATTTTCGAAGTACCGTCACAAAAACTTCTTTTATTCCGAAAGGACCATCACGTTCCATTAAGAGGAATCCATCTTTTTTATTTTTTGGTAAGCATATCATGAAGAAAAATGGCTTTTGAACAGCATGATTTCCCAGAATTGTAAATACTGGTTCTCCATTTTTTTATCGACATCAATTACATTTTCAATTTTGCCATATTTTCCTGTTACTATTTTTCCTGAAATGATTCTTAATTCGTCTCTAAGCCGATATTTAGTTTTGATTTTATCATCAATCTTTTCCTTATGGAATTTAATAATTCTTTTGCTGAATTTATCTTTGGGTAAAGTATCAACAAAATTTACATAGTCTTTTTTTAATAAGGAGTAGAAGTCAATTCCATCTATGTTATTTAAGCTTACTTTTACATCCTTATTTCCTTGAGGGTGTATATGAAATTTGTGGATTTCGATATTTCTTTTTTCCATAATATAATGTGAGTCTTGATTAAAATATTAATGTAGAATGGGAGTTGATATTGATTGTGTAATTATTCTAGTTTTGATGCCTTTATAATCTTCTCAGCCATCTCGACTAGATCTTTGAGTCCAGGAGTTGCTATCTTTTCTTCTTTTCCCTTTTCTCTCTTTCTTAGTGGATCTTTATGAATTTCTTCAAGTGCAGTTTTAATGTAATGGACATATTCCTCATTCCCTTCTGTTCCATTTTTCTTCAATTGTTCTGAGAAACCGACTATGGCTTTCGATAACACCATTTTATAGGCGTAATCTTCAATAATATTTTTCTGTTTTGTATATTGATTGGCACAAAACACGGCTCCAATAATTGGAAGTGGTAATAATGAAATTCGACCAATGATAATCCCGATTTCATTTGAGGAATTTTCTAAAACCCAAAGGCCTAGAAGAATTGTCATTACAAGACAAATCATTGAGCCAGCTATCCAACCTCCAAATATCCAATAGTTGTTCGCTTTTCCGTAATGCTCTTGAAAGGCAGCGCTTATACCTTCTGCCGTTTTGTAGTTTAAAGCCTTTTTTGCCGTGTTGATTAAGGCATTAGCTTCACTTATTATTGTTATTCTTTCTTTTTCATATTCTTGAAGCTTTTGGTTATTTTCTGTTGTTTTTTGTTCTAGTTCGTCTAGTCTTTTGTCTCTTTCTTGTATTTTGTTGGCAAAAGAGGTAATTAGTTTTTCATTTGATTTACATTCAGATAAAGAATCCGTAGATTTTCTGAAATTTTCTTCAGAAGCCTCTTTAAGGCTTAAAATATCTTGGTTTGTTTCACCAAGTATTGCGACATTTTCAATTAGAGCATCTCTTTGTTGTTCAATCTCAGATAATCCTATTTCGATTTTCTCTAAGTTTTCACTACTTGCTTCAAATTTTTCTTCAATTGCTGTTTTATTTACCTCAATCTCTTCTTGAATTTCTTTAATTCCAAAAAGCTCCTCTTGAACTTGTAATTTTAACTTTAATACTTCTTCAATTTCTTGTTCAAATTCGATTTGACGTTCGGAAAAACTTCTAACATTATAATTTCTTAATAATACTTTTAAAGCTTCGAATTGAGCGATGTAATTTGCAGGATTATTAAAATGGGTATCTATTTTTGTTAAATATTGAATAATAGTGTTGCGTTCAGCATGGGTAGAAAATTTAACAAATTTATTAGGTCCTTTGGTTAAACATGAAATATCTGTTAGTAAAGCATCCACTCCTCCAAGAACTCCCTTAAATGTGTATTCATTTTCGCCTCCGTATGTTGTTGTGGCATATTGGGATTTACTAATCGTTTTTATTTTTTCTCTAATATTGTCTCTTAATGTTCGAATCTGAGTAACAGTTCCTAGTTCCATTGCATGTGAGGTTTAGAATTATTTATTATAATGTTTAAGTTTTAAAATTAGATTATTCATTTTACCTAGTTAAGAAACAAAACCCGAAATCCCCCCTATATATGTAAAAAGCCACTAGTATTTCCTTAAGCGATCCCCAAGGTAAGCATAAAAATAAAAGTACAAGTACTTTTGTTTATTAGAATCAATCCTGATAACTATTTGCCGGTTAAATGGTAGTTTGTGCTTGTTGCGGGGCTTTTTGGCTTTGTTTGTGCAGGTGTAAATTAATTTGGTTCGCCAAATATATTTGTTAGTCAGCTAAAATTGGTTTTTTACTAAAGTTATTTCTTCTTTCTGTTTTTTTAATTATTTCGCCTCAGTTTAACCGTAAAAATAAAATAAATGTATTTTTTTTTACCGTCAGCGAAAGCTGATGTTTACAGCATTTTCAGACATAATATTACATAGTAATTGGGCTGTATTTGAAAAAAACTTTGATTGATATTTTTATTGTTCATTAATTTATTCATAACTTAGAAACTGTTTTGTTAAGGAGAATGACTCGGCCGAGGCATTTGTTTCACTAAAAGTAGGTTTAGAAGAAGTTGGGGTGAATGAAACCAGCAAGCATCATCAGTGAAGGGCATCAATTTTTGTTCAAACTGAGGAATGCCTATGTTTAAAGGCTTTTCGCAATGGCAATAGTGTAATTGCTTTGGTGGGGAGGTGTTTTAAGCATAACAATAGTGTCGTCTGCCGACTGCGAAGGCTGTTTTTTTATTGTCATAGTGTCATCGCTTTGGTGGGGAGGTGTTTTAAGCATAACAATAGTGTTGTTTGCTAACTGCGAAGGCTGTTTTTTTATTGTTATAGTGTCATCGCTTTGGGGGGGAGGTATCATTGGCATAAAAAAGGTGGTTTTTACTGGTGCGGAGGCATGTTGTGCAGCAAGAAAGCTATCTCTCAGCAATGCGAAGGGGCTTTTGAAATGAAAATGGAGTCATCTGCCTGCTGCGAAGAGACTTCCGACATACTGATATATGCTTCGCTCCGGAGCGAAAGCATTATCGGCATAAAAATATAATGATGGGAGAAAAGCGAGGCAGGTACTGCTGATTCTTTACTGCTTTCGCCCATAGAATTGAAGGTTTTTTATCGAATTTTAAATTGTAAGAAAATGAAAATTGAGGGTTTTAGTAAAAGTAGATTCAGAAATGCTGAATTTGTATCGCTTGGAAATGATGTAATTTCAATAACCAAATCGTATGATTGGGTAGGGCTGGGGATTCCTGGTTTTTATACCCGGGTTGATGCCAGTTTGAATAATTTGGTGGTTCAGTTGAATAAATTGAACACGATAACGGAAACTGCCGGAGCAGGACTTGCCGACAAGCATTTTAATAACGCATGGAGGGCTTTAAAATACATTTGTTTGTGTTATGAGCTGCACCCGGATAAGAAAATGCACAAGGCCGCCGAAGTTTTAATCAATTTAAGTAAAACGCATGGCTACAACCTGCATCAGGAGAGTTTGCAGGAACAAAATGCAAAAGCAAAAATGTTTTTAGCCGATTGCGAAAATGTAGAGGAAGCAAAATTGGCAATACAGCAACTGGGTATTAAAGAGATTGTTGATAATGTGCAAATAGCCTTGGATGCGCTTGTTTTGATTCTTGATGAACGAAACAGTAAAAATGCGGATCAAAAACGCGAGAACGAAACGAAATTATTTCGTAGGAACCTTGCTGAAAGTTTAGATGGAATGTTTAAATATCTGGAAGCTATGTCGGGTTTAACTGCGGGTAGTGAACTGGATATCATGATTAAAAAAATTAATGAGTGCATTCTGAAATTGGAACTGTCGCAAAAGATAAGAAGCAACCGAAAATCGGAAGAGCTTAGCGAAACAGAATAGATTTTTTGGTTTTTTAATATTGCAATGTTCCCCCTTACAGATGGTTAGCTGTTGGGGGGATTTTTTTTGAAATCACCTCAACTCCGGCTTTTTTTCCTCAAGGAGAAGGGAGTATTCTACATTCAAATTTTTTACATAAGGAAGCTGTGTTCTCCTCTCCAGAAGGAGAGGGATAGGGAGAGCTTCTTTGCATTGCGTTCTTTGTTATTGGAATTAACACCCTTTTCCCGACGTGTCGGGATCGGCACTTTGTTCACACTATTGTTTCAAATAGCGTTTACGATCTTCACTGCGTTACGGTACCCTCAGGAAGGGAAGGTTCTGTTTGTGAACGATTCTCCCTTTTTAAGGGGAGATGTCCGTAGGACAGAGGGGTGTTTTATTTGACGTTTTGCATTTGATTATATGTTTGTTCACCCCTTCGCCTGTCGGCACTTCCCCTCAAGATGGGAAGGTTCTGTTTGTGAAGGTTTCTTCCTTTTTAAAGGGGAGATGTTCGAAGAACAAAGGAGCCACTATCTTTTGTGATGTATCTCATAAGTTTTTTTCACCACTTCACTATTCGATACCCCAATTTTGAAAACTATTGCAAAGCCTATTAGAAATATGAGTAAAGTGATCGCAAAATTACGCCATGTTTTAGAGCTGCTATCGTAGGGGCCAGCCATTTCATCTGATAGTTTTCCTTTACAACCTTTAAAAAACCAAACAACAAAGGCTCCAACAAATTGGACTAAAAAATCAAAAAACAGGTTGTACATTGGGGTGCTTGTATTTGTTGAGACTAATTGATCTTCATATTAGGTATACCTTCTTCTATAGCAGTATTTTGTTCTTTGTCCTTCGTAATTTCCAAATACAAATCGTTGAATAGATACAAAAGGAATACAGTCAGCAGGTTTAAATAGATGTAATACTCTTTATCCGAAACATTCAACATGATTGTAAATGTTGATGTTATTCCAAGATCGAAATTGAAAAGAAAACCTTCTGTAAAATTAAAGCCAACATTAAATTTTGCTCCCGATACAAAGAAATACTTGTAGCCACCAAAAGCTATACTTACTAGTTGTAATATCTGCGATACCATAGAAACGATTATTCCTGACCTGTACTCTTTTTTTAATAGTAAAGTTCCTGCTTTTAGTGAAAGTAAGTACAGTCCTATTGCAATAAATAAGATAAGGAGTAAGGGGCCGTTAATAGTTCCAGTTCGGAATAGTAAGACGGCAATTATATAGAATCCCACGATTGCACCAATAATTTGGTAAATGCCGAGGATTAAAAGAGTTGTTTCTGCAGATTTAATTCTGATTTTCATAGGTTAATTTGTTGGGTGTTAAGAGTTGTATTTTATTCCTGTCTCGAAGCTTTTTTTTTTTTTTGATTTTAGCTGACTTACAATTCCATTATCATTTCAAACTGTTTCCCGCTAACTAAAATTGAGTTTGATTTAAGAAACTCCGTAATCGACCCGCACTCTATTTCCGCATTGATGCATTTTATGGAGTTGTGTTGATTCAATTTCACCATTTCTTTAAGAAGCAGGCTGCCAATGCCTTTTCGTCTGTGTATTGGTTCAACAGCAATTTGGGTAATGTCGCCCGATTTAGCTTCAAAAATACCATAAGCCAATAGTTGCTCTTCCTTAAATACTCCCAGTAGAGTAAAATTATCCGGTTTTCTTGATATGGCTTCGAAACTATTTTGCCAGGATGGTATGAAGTCGCAGAATGAACTCTGTTTTTCGGCTTGCGATAAATCGATTGGCTTAAAAGCATAGGCAGGATTTAATTTCATGGAATCAACTTTTATGTCCTCATTTTTCTGAACGAAATAGTTGAACTCACGGCTCACGCAAAAGCCCAGCTTTTTATATACTGATATTGCTTTTGTATTGTGCTGCAATACCTCCAGCAAGTACTGAAAAATACCCGCCTCTTTTAAAAATGGAATGGAGTAGTTGAATATTTTGCCGGCCAATCCTTGTCCCCGATATTCTTTGACAGTTCCGGTTCCGGTATCGTAGGCCATTTTAGTTCCGTTAAAAGAACCGATTCCATTGCAGGTAAAAGCTACCAATTTATTGTCATCAAATGCGCCAAAAGATAGTTCGGGAAGGAATCCTCTGCGGTGCAGCATGGTTTTTAATTCCTCACTGTCTAATTGTATTTCATAATCGTTAAATGCCTGGCTAAAAGCTTCGAAAAGCTCAGGAAAACGAATTCCTGCCAAAGATTTTATTGTAATCATGATCAGCTAACTTGTTTTAAATGAAGTGTGATTTCGAATTTATCAAAAGCTCTCTGATAAACAAAACGTGCAGTATAATTAATTGGTAAAATGGCTTGGTTGTTTCTAATTTGGATTTGTTATGAATATCTATTTAAAGGATTGGATGTTATTTTCTATTGTACAAAGTGATAAAAAGCTGTAACTTAAGTTTTATTCACCTAAAACTGATTGTTATGAAAAAAATACTACTATTTGTTGTTATGGTATTGTTTTGCGGTGCAGGTATTGCACAGCAAGAGCGGTTTCTGGTTTTTGAATTCATGAAAGTTACTAATGATCAGGAAATGAATTATTGGGAGACAGAAACTTTTTGGGAAAAAATACATGCTGAACGCCTTAAAAGCGGAGAAATTAAAGGTTGGGATTTATGGTCATTAAAACCTGGTGGAACAGAGCAGGGCTATCAGTATGTAACGGTCACTATCTATGACGATCCGGTAAAAGCTTTATCGGATGGAGATGTGTGGAGTGCAGCAAAAAAAGCTTATCCTGCCATGTCGGATGAGGAATTAAGGAAAGCATTGCAGAATGGTGAGAAATCAAGAGAACTTAGTAAAAGAATGTTTTTAAAAGTAATTAAGACCACGGACGATAATTTTAAAATGGATTTAGGAACTGTTATGCGGATGAATTTTATGGAGGCTGCCAAAGGTAAAATGGATGAGTATGAGAAGGCTGAAATAGATCTTTTTCTTCCAATGCATCAGGAAAGAGTAGAAGCCGGAAGTATGAGCCATTGGGCTTTGGCAAGAGTACTGATGCCTTCGGGCAGTAAAGTTCCGACTACTCATATGACTTTTGATATGTTTAAAGATTATCTTCACTATTTTGATACTTATGGTCGTAATGAAGTATTTAATGTTGATGCCGAAACACAAATGAAAATAGACGAAGCATTAAAAACAAGAGATTTGAATTGGACTTATTTGGGAACCTTGAAGAAAACTGTAAAATAGACGATTGTGCCATTAATAAAAGAGGATAAGATTGCTTTCTTATCCTCTTTTGTGTGATCAAAATTACTTGTGAACTAAAATTGTTTTCATCTTTAATTTGTATTCATTATTACATACCAGTCCCATTCGTTTGGATCTCCAGCACCAACACTGGGAGTGTAACGAAAAACACCGATTTTTTTACCACTTTTAAGATATCTTGATACAATTGATAAATGATTAACTGCATTCCAAATGGAATCAAGTGGATACTCAAGTCCCTCTTCCGGAAAAATGATTTGAAATTCATCATCATCAGGTTTTTCAACCGGAGTATTCAAAGTGGCAAACTGTGAAGGATAATAGAACCATTTTGGGAATTTTAAATGTCCGGTTCCATCCCAAACTATCGAACCATTAAAAATTACCTCATGGCCTGGTTCATAAAATAAACTGATATTTCCAAAATCTCCCGGAGGATCGTAATCTACACCAATAGGAATAGTATCAGCATCTGAATATTCAGTATGCAGAAACAGTTCTGTACCTTGCTCAAATTCGTAACTGGTGTAGTCAACCTGCAGCAGCAATATGCTCTGCTTGTGTTCGCGAATGTAAACATAGTCCGAATCGTCTAAACAGCCCGTCATCAAACCAAGTAATACAAAAAACATCCATCTCTTCATCATTACAAATTTTAAAATTATCAGTCTAATTGCCACAAAAATAATGCCTTAGTGTATTCATGTGTACTACAATTTAGGCTCTTGTTTTTTTAATGATGAAGAGATTTGGACTTTCTTGCTTTCAGTATATTAATATTTTACGCTCAGCTCAAGCACACTTCTTGTTTTAAGACCAAACAATGGTCTTAGAAAACCAATTCTCTTAATAAGTAATTCGTACAGTATAAAAGATCCTACCGTTGTAAAGGCGATAACCATAACGAATTTTGCGAAAACCGGCATCTCAAGAGGCAAAATAAGAACCGCAGCCAGAAACATAAATACCATGTGTAAAATATAGATAGGATAGGCTGCCTGACTTAGGTAGCTAAGTGCTTTACTTGGTTTGTTCAGGTATTTACAGGCAAAACCGAATACCGCAAAAATCCAGATGTTCGATTCAATTGATAGTAAGTAATTGGGTGTTTTAAGATCAAATGCCAACAGACGAACAAGATACAGGCCAAATGCAATGCTTACAAGTAACCATCTCCATTTTAGTAGGGTATTGTCTATCTACCAAAATGCAAGTTTAGCCGTTTATTACGCACAAAAAGGTGATACAAAAAAAGCGATTGAACATTTGGACTTGTTTTCGAAAGGGAATAACTACCAGTATTGGTTTCTTCTTTTCTTCGAAATAGACCCGCTGGTTGATAATATTAAAGACCTTCCCGAATTCAAAAAAATTATGAAGAGGATGAAAACTACCTTCTGGAACGATCATAAGAAAATTAAGCTTTCTCTTGAAAAGAAGGAGTTGCTTTTAATACCAGTTCAGTAGTTTTTATTAGTTGTTTTACTCCTTTAAACAACAATGCCTAAACTGATTTTAATCGGTTTAAGCATTGTGTTTTATTGATAATTAGGTGCCGGCTATTTTATTACAGGAACAATGGTAAAGCTGTAATGATATACCTTATCTGCATAATATAGATATGGATTATGCGGTTTTGCTCCCCAGCTGTTGTCGCCGCCAAGACCCATCATTTTGTGGTCGATGTGAACTTCTACGAATTTGTGCTCCTTTACATCAGCAGTCGTGCGTCCAAGTTTCTCTGTTCCCGGATCAAAGTCAGAGGTAGTATAGTGCAGTGCATTGAATTCAATAGGCTCACTGCTAGCAATTATTTTTACTCCCAAACCCGATTGATTGGTTAGGCTTAACCAGCGAACGTCTGTTTTATGTCCGTTTTCCTGTGGTCGGTTGTATGGGAAATATTGATCAGCTGCATTCGATTGATACAATCCAATAAACGATGCGGTATTTCTGTCAATATAATTTTCCTGAGGGCCACGGCCATAATAAGTAAGATTATTAAATTCCTGAGGTAGTTTAAACTGTAATCCAATACGCGGAATTTCCGGTAACTTTTGCTGTTTAGCTTCAAAGCTATAGTCTACATCAATTTTACCATCTCCGTAAATTGTATAAGTAAGTTCAATCGAACCCTTAATACTTGGCAGTTGTAATTTTGCATGAACAGAAACTTCTGATTTAGAAATTTGTTTCGATGTAAATTCCTGAATACTTGCATCATTCATGGCCTGTTTCCAAATTTTACATCGTTCCGGCATTTGGTTTCCGAAATCATTATCGGTAGGCGCACGCCAAAAATCCGGTACTAACTGGTCTTCGATTAATTCGTAACCATTCAATTTGTAGGAAGTAACAGCACCCGATTTTTTCGAGAATGAAGCTGTAAAGTCCTTGCCGGCAAGGCTTAATTTATCTGCATTCTCTTGAATTGAAATCAGATCAGAAGAAATCAGATTATTCTTAGGTGTCTTAAATTTACTGATCGCCAATTGTTCCGAAGCAACAACATGACCGAATGGGATTAGTTCTGATTTCCGGGCTTGCAAAGCAAACAGGTTGATGAAATATTCTGTTCCTTCGTTCAGATTTAAATCACCCAAGTCGAGAGTAAATTCTTTTTCAGATTGAGGGGCAACTCCCTCAGGAGTAAATTCTCCAGATTTTTGAACAGTACCATTTGCAAGTAATTCCCAGCGAATCTGGTAGTCATTCAAATTTTTGAAGAATTGCTCGTTTGAAACTTTGATAATTCCCTTGGAAAGATTAACAGCCGCAAAATGAATGTTTTGATATACTTTTTTTACTTCGTACAAAGCGGGATGCGGGGTTAAATCAGGATCTACCACACCATTTAAGCAAAAATTACCGTCATTATACACCCATTTTGGTTCAAAATGACCGCCATATGCCCAAAACCGCTCTCCTTTTTCAGTATATTTTGCAATTCCCTGATCCATCCAATCCCAAATAAAACCACCTTGCATTTGTCGGTTTTTACGAACTAAATCCCAATATTCCTTAAAGTTACCGTTGCTGTTTCCCATGGCATGAGAATATTCACACCAAATAAAAGGACGTTCCGAATCTGTACCAATCCATCTTTTTTCTACGCTTTCAATTGAACGGTACATGTCACCAATAATATCGGTATGTCTTTCTTTTACGTCGGTCATTTTTTCAGCACGTTCGTAATGTACTGGCCGGTTACCATCGATTTCATTAATCTTTTTGTAACATGCCAGAAAATTAGGACCCGTTCCGGCTTCATTACCCATGCTCCAAACAATTACCGAAGGGTGGTTTTTATCTCTTTCCACCATATTTGAAGTTCGTTCAACATGAGCCGATTCCCATTCCGGATTATTTGCTAAAGTATTCTTTGGCTCGTAACCCATTCCATGAGATTCGATATTTGCTTCATCATACAAATAAATTCCATATTCATCGCATAGCTCATACCAAAGCGGATCGTTAGGATAATGGCAGGTACGAACGGCATTGATATTAAATTTTTTCATGGTAAGGATATCGTCCAACATATTCTTTCTGTTGACAACATGTCCAAAATAAGGATTGTGTTCGTGTCTGTTAACTCCTTTTAACAGGATTGGAGTTCCATTTACCAATAATTGTCCTCCTTTAATTTCGCTGGTTCTAAAGCCAATTTTAATTGATGTGGCTTCTACTATTTCATTTTCTTTATTACTTAAAGTTAGCAGCAGGGTATACAAATTTGGTTCTTCAGCCGACCATTTTTTTACATTGGGAATTTTACCTGTAAATGAAATTCTCTTTGACAGATTTTTTATGCTGAATTCAGATTGATCAGTCAGAATTTCATTTCCTTCACAATCCAGAATTGTATATTTTAAATGATACACTCCGCTATTTTTTTTGGAATGGTTTCCTATTTCGGCATACAAGTTAAATACACCATTTTGGTAATTTTCATCCAATAATGCCTTAGCATAAAAATCATTTATATGTGTTTTGGGACGATAGTATAAATTTACATCCCGTTGAATTCCGGTTAATCTCCAAAAATCCTGATCTTCCAGATAACTGCCGTCAGTAAATTTAAACACTTGAACAGCCAATTTGTTTTTGCCATTTTTTAAGTAAGGTGTGATGTTGAATTCGGCAGGTAGTTTAGACCCTTGACTGTAACCAACTTTTTCACCATTTACCCAAATGTAAAATCCCGATTTTACAGATCCAAATTGAAGATAGGTTTCTCTGTTTTTCCAATTTTCAGAAGGCGTAAAGTAAGTGATGTAAGAACCAACTGCATTTATTGAATCAGTAATGAAAGGAGGATTTTTTTCAAATGGATAATCTGCATTGGTATAGTTGGCAAATCCATAATTGTACATTTCCCAGTTTCCTGGAACTGGAATTTCATCCCAATCGCTGTCATTAAAATCTTCCTTATAGAATTCTAAATTTCTTTTGCCCGCACTTTTACAGTATTGAAATTTCCATTTTCCATTTAAACACTGAATAGTTTCCTCTTCTGAAGGATTCGCGGCTAAAGCTTTATCTATGGAAGAGTACGAAAAAAAAGTAGCACGAGCCTTTTCTCTGTTTTTCTGAAATACATGTGGGTTTTCCCAATCGTTCTGACTAAATGAGCTTTGGCATAAGAGTACAAGCCAAATGATGGCAATGAAATGTTTCATTTCTTTTGGTTTTTTAGATGATCAACTAAATAGGAATATGATAGCTTTCAATACTTACCTGTGGTGGCTGGTAAGTATGTAAAAGTAAGCCGTCCCGAATTTATTAAAAACAGCAGGATAAACAAAATAATGAAGAAGCTAAAAAGCCGGAGACTAGTTCTAAAACACCATTTGTATTTAAGTTATGCAAAAATTGATTCTTATTGTTGTCAATTTTAATAAGATGTTTTGGGTCAAAACAGGTGCAGATTTAGTCTGCATCTACTCTTATTTCAATTGTGGGTTTTTTGCTTTTATAGAGAATATCAGAAGAACAAGGGCATAGGCAACACCGGCGTATCCGGCGAAGTTGTAACTTCCTGTTAACGTGAATATTCTACTGAAAAAAAGAGGGGCCATCGCACTCGAAAATACAATCAAGGACATTGATAAACCGCTGATAGCGCCTAAATGTTTACGTCCGTAGAAACGGGGCCACGTAATTGCTACCAATACCGAATACAATCCACCCATAATACCATTTCCCACTATTAATACATAGTAGCCAATTTCAGATCCTAAAATTGCAATCCCTAAACTTGATAACAAACATCCAAGTAGAAAAATAATCAGAAGCTTTTGCATTCTGATGTAATCGCTAAGGATATTACCAAAAATCGCTGTTATAATTGAGATAATGGAAGCAGGTACAAATATACTCAACGCTTTTTGGTCGGAATATCCGCATGACTCGAAAATGGATACCACATTAAAGGTGAAACCAGTAATAAAAAACGCGTTAAAACTTAAACCAAATGTAAACAACCAAAACACCCAGGTTTTTCTGGCTTCTTTTAGAGTATATTGCTTTTTAGTTTGAAATGTTGGATTGCTTTTGTGTTTGGGTTCAATAATTTTTCCGTCAGGGATTAAGCCACATTCTTCAGGATTATCCCGGTAAAAGATAAATGCGAAAATAACAAACAGAAAAGTAAGTACTGCCAAAATCTGGTAGGTAATACTCCAGTTAAAGCGGGTAATAAGCAGTGCTATAAAAAGTGGAGATACGGCAAATCCAAAAGATTGAATCGCACTGGAAAGACTATTTGCCAATCCTCTTCGCTGGTCGAACCATTTCATGATCAGGTTTCGTGAGGCCAAGGTTAGTACTCCTTGTCCCGAGAAGCGTAAGAAGAAAAATAATAGAGAGATCAGAATAAATGAAGCTGTTGAGAACTCGATGCTGACAAAGTTTGATAACGATCCTGATAAAAGATCAGAATAGGAAAATAGTATTAATGTTACGGCTAATCCTAAGGCAGCGATCATTGCTGTGAAGCGGGCACCAAATTTATCGTAAATTTTACCTGCATATGTTAAGAAAAGAGAACTTGCCACAGTACCTATCAAATAGGCTGAACTTAATGCATCACGACTTAATTTCAACGAATCGATTAAGTAATTGGTAAACACTGAAACACCCATTGTTTGCCCGGGAATACTACTGATTATACCTATGGTACCTGCAATCATACAAATCCATCCGTAAAAAAACGGGATTTTTGCCGGAGCAAATGGGAAGTTCGGATTTCTTTTCAAACCAAAAAATTTAAATAGATATAGTATGTATTCTTTTTGATAGTAGAGAATACTTTTATGAGACTGTAAAAATAAGCATTTTGAATTTATATCTTATGTGATCTAATTTAAAATAATATTAAATGTTTTAGTGATAAATGTAAATACCTTTTAATCTTTTATTTGTTATTTGATGTTACCCATTCCAGAACATCACCAAATCGATAATTTTCCAAATAAGCAAAGTGTTTTTCCTGTTTCAGTTTTAAACGGGTGAAAATGGGCGTGTTTATGCCGCATAAAAATTTCGCGAGTAATTCATCAGTTAACTGATCACCAAATTTATTAATTGCAGTCTGACATACTTCCATATAATTGTAGTCATGCAAGCGTTTCAGTTCATGTGATTTTGCAATTTTCACCGCCCCGGAATTGCATACGGAGCAATGTCCGCATTTTTCCCATTCGGGATATTCTCCAAAATAGTTGGCCATATTTTTACTGATGCAGGTTTCCGATTCGAACAGACTTAGCATTTCCCGAATTCTGTTTACTTCAACTGTTTCTTTCTTTTTGAAACTGTCGTAAAGTTCTTGCGCCACTGTATCGATATCAAAATCAGGATTTGTTACGGCAAAAACATCAACCATTAGTTTGGCTTCCAAATTGATTAATTTCTCAGCGTCGAAATATTCCAGAGCAGCAACAATTCTATTTCTATCTGTCGAATAATTTTGACTGATGGTATCAAAATTTACTGTGATCCATTTTCTGGCTTTTTCAGAATGATCGAAAATTGCCTGAATAAATTTCTTTCGTTCTCCTTGGAACTTTTCCACGATACTTTTTTCATCATTATTTAGGCTAAACCGATAGTCTGCAAAGTAACTGTACTGAGGTTTTATAATTCCTCGTATCTCCATGTAAACCAGTAGGGTTTTGATTGGAAGAATACGTATATTACTATGTGCAGGAAGTGTATTTAACTTGACTTCCCAGCTTGTTTTAGCCTTTTTTATGCGACTGAGAATTTCTTTTATGCCTGATAGGGCAGGAGTGTCTCCAAATATGAAATTCTCAAGCACATTCACATTGTCATGATTGGCCAAAACAATGCAATCTGATTTTTTCCCATCGCGGCCTGCCCGCCCAATTTCCTGAGAATAGTTTTCTGTCGATTTTGGAAGATCGTAATGAATAACGTAACGAATGTTCGATTTATCGATTCCCATTCCAAAAGCAATTGTTGCAACCACACAATTTACTTTACCGGCCATAAATTGATTTTGGATATCTTCGCGGTCTTCACTTTTCAATCCGGCATGATATGCTTTGGTTACTATTCCTTTTGAGGATAATATGCCTGCAACCACCTCTGCTGTTTTTTGCTGTGTTACATACACAATTCCACATTCATTTTTCCGGGGAAGCAGTAATGAAAGCAATTTGTTGTTTTTCTCAGATTGAATAACAGGAATAACGTTTACATCTAAATTTGATCTGTAAAATCCCGTAATTGTAACATTTGACTTATCAACAGCAAACTTTTTAGTCATATCTTCGATAACTTTAGGAGTCGCAGTTGCAGTAAGCAAAAGCACTTGTTTGACCTGAAAAGTATCCTTGTAATCAGGAAGTTTTAAATAGTCTGGTCTGAAATTGTGTCCCCATTCAGAAATACAATGTGCTTCATCAATCACCATCAACGAAATTGGAATGTCTTTCAGAAATCTGCGAAAACGCTCATTTTTAAACCGTTCAACGGATATCATTAAAATTCTGTGTCGTTTGGCACGGATACCGTTCATGATATCCTGTTCTTCCTCTTTCGAGAGAGATGAATCGATTCGAACCGCAGATATATTTTTTGATTGAAGAAAATCAATTTGATCTTTTATCAAAGCCAGTAAAGGGGAAACCACCACTGTAAGTTCCGGAAGTTGGAGAGCAGGAAGTTGGTAACAAAGAGATTTACCGGATCCGGTTGGGAAGATAGCTATTGCTGATTTTCCTTCCAGTATAGTAGTGATCACCTCTTTTTGTCCTGGTTTAAAATCAGAAAACCCAAAATTGTTTTGTAAAAGATTGTGTAACATATTCTGCAATTGTATTTTGAAAAAAAAGTACATGAATACACACAAATTGTGCATTTATATCATGGATAAAAGCTCATAGATTTGTAATGAATATCGAAATTAATCAAATAAAAATACATTTATGGAAAATTTAGGAAAACTAATTTTACGACTATCAGTTGGTGGTTTGATGTTGTTTCATGGAGTGCAGAAATTATTGAGTGGTATTGGAGGAGTGAAATTTTTAATTGTTAAAGCAGGTTTGCCCGAAATGCTTTCCTACGGAGTTTATCTGGGTGAATTGATTGCGCCGGTTTTTTTATTATTAGGTATATACACAAGGGTTTCGGGTTTGATAATTGCTCTGACAATGTTGGTATCTATACCAGCAGCTTACCCCGATGGTATTTTTCATTTGAATGAATACGGAGGCTTGGCAATTGAATTAAATGCAATGTATTTATTTGGAGGGCTTGCTGTAATGTTTTTAGGATCAGGCAAATATAAACTAATTAAGCAAAATGGATTTTGGAAAGAATAAACTAAATTGGTGAATCAAAAAATATAAGCTTGTATATTCAGACATACAAGCTTATATTTTTTGATCTTAACAGACAATTTCGTTAATTTGCATCGCAAGCGATATAAATAAGAAATATGGACAATTTAGCCAACAAAGAGTTCAATCCTCTCAAACTTGAGAATCAATTATGCTTTACAATATATGCAGCCTCACGGCTCATGACAAGGCAATATCAGCCTTATCTCGATCAATTGGGAATTACCTATCCTCAGTATTTGGTATTTCTGGTTTTATGGGAGAAAGACGGAATTGGAGTTAACGAAATTGGATGCAAATTGTATTTGAATACAAACACGTTAACGCCACTTTTGAAACGTATGGAACAGCTTTCTTTTATTAAAAGAATAAAATGCTGCCAAGATGAACGAAAGGTTCTTATTTATCTTTCTGATAAAGGAAAGGATCTAAAAAATGAAGCAATAAATATACCCTTGGAAATGGCAAAATCACTTAACTGCAGTGTTGGGAAAGCAATGTGTTTGAAAAATGAATTGGAAATATTAATCAATCAAATGCTTAAATAGAGTTGGCTAGTATTTTTGAAATTACATTTGTTTTCAATTCATATTCTTTTGCACTTACACATGAAGTTTAGTAGATGTTAAAATTCATCACCAGTTTACTTAAAAGAGAACAAAAATATTCTGAAGTTGGGAAGAAGCTGCTCAAGCTTGCTTTTCCAATTATCGGCTCGTTTCTTTTGCAAATGACCTACAATCTTACTGATATGATTTGGGTTGGATATTTGGGCAGTGGAGCCGTGGCTGCAGTTGGTTCTGCAGGGTTCTTTTTACATCTGGGTTGGGCCATGGCTTCGATCGTAACAGTAGGTGCAAATATAAAAATAGCACATTCAGTGGGTGCAGCAGATATGAAAGCTGCCGGCAGATATTCAACTGCTGGATTATGGGGAATTGGTGGCATTGCCATTTTGTTCACCTCTGTTTTTTTAACCATTCCGGAACAGTTCATTGGTTTTTTTCAGATGAATGATGTTCAGGTTAATGAAATGGCCGTTTCATATTTACTAATAAGTTCCTTTGGGATTATTATCAGTTTCGTGAATCTGTTGTTCATCAGTATCTTTAATGCTCACGGTAAAACGAAAATCTCATTTAAGGCTAGTATCATTGGAACCTTAATCAATATTGTTTTGGATCCTTTGCTAATTTTCACCTTTAAAATGGGGGTTGAAGGAGCTGCTATTGCCACGATTATTGGCAGGTTGTCCAGTCTTGTATTTTTCTTATTTGTGTATCAAAAATTCGATACTATTTATTTTAAAGGGATATTGCCATACACAACAAAACTGAAAAACTTATTCGGAGTTGGATTGCCAGCAGCTATTCAGCGAATTTCATTTTCAGTAATTTATATTTTTCTTGCCAGAATCATTGCCGAATGGGGGCCAAATGCTATTGCAGTTCAGAAAATTGGTGTTCAAATCGAGTCAATCACATTTATGATTGTTGGAGGTATTATGCAGGCCGTTACCATTATGGTTGGGCATAGCTACGGCGCAAAAAACATTACAGAGGTGCCCGATATTTATAAAGCGGGTATACGGATATCCTTAGCCGTAGGAGCTGTAACGACATTGATCTTTTTGTTTTTTCCTCAGACATTATTTTCCATTTTTGTTCCTGAGGCTGAAAGTATATCAATGGGTAAAGATTATTTGATGATATTGGCTGCATCTCAGTTGTTTATGTGTTTGGAAATGATTAGTGCCGGGGTTTTCAATGGTCTTGGAAAAACTAAAATATCTGCCGCGGTAAGTGTTATTTTCACTTCATTACGTTTACCGGGAGCCTATTTTCTCGGCTTTTATACAATTTTGAGTTTAAACGGAGTCTGGTGGAGCATCACTGGAAGCAGCATATTAAAAGGCATAGTCCTTTACTTTTTATTACGAACTTATTTTAAAAATAATACATTTGGTAAATTCTAATATATATGAATCATCTTATTAATAATATCAATGAAGCCCTTCGTATAGAGGGGATTCGTGAGAGCTTGAAGAACGGGAAGTTTGGCATTGAAAAGGAAAATGTGAGAGTCGATTACACGGGTAAGATGGCAACAACACCACATCCGGGAATTTTGGGTGATAAATTTCAGAATCCTTTTATTACAACTGATTTTTCGGAAAGTCAGGTGGAGATGATAACACCTCCTTTGCATAGTATTGCTGAAGTTCATGGTTTTTTAGAGACTTTGCAGGATGTAATTTCTGAAAATTTAACCGATGAATTACTTTGGCCGCAAAGCTTACCTCCTTTATTGCCTCAGGAAGAAGAGATACCAATTGCTAAATTCGGAGAGAAAGGAATTCATAAAGAGAAATACAGAGAGGAATTGGCCAACCGATATGGGAAGGAAAGACAGATGCTTTCCGGGATTCACTTTAATTTTTCTTTATCAGACAGGTTAGAGCGAAAGTTGAAAAAAGCGAATCATTGCAACAGCGATTTGGAAAGCTTTCGTGAGTCTGTTTACTTAAAAATGGTTCGGAATTTTATGCGGTACCGATGGATGCTGATCTGGTTATTTGGCGAAAGCCCGATTTCTGATCCTTCTTTTAAAATGAAATCGTTAAAAACAGGAAAAAAGAGTTTCATGAGCTGTGGAAATGCGATTTCGATTCGAAACAGTTCCATGGGATATAGAAATATAGAAGAGTTTTATGTCGATTTTAACAGTCTGGAGGATTATAAAAAATCTGTGTCTAACTTGATTCAAACAGGTAAAATATTGGCAGGAGAGGAGCTCTATCTTCCCATTCGGTTAAAATTTGATGAAAAGAGCAAAAAAATATCACATCTGGAAGTACGTATTCTGGATTTAGATCCGTTTGAAAAATCGGGAGTATCTAAAAATAGATTGTATTTCACACATTTATTTCTGTTGTATTGCTTATTCACCGCCGAAAATGATAAGTACAATGAAGCAGTCCAAAAGGTGGCTGCCAATAATCAGGATTTGGTTGCATGTCATGGTTTGAATTCTGAGCTAATGCTTATGAATTTTGATGGACAGGAAACTTGTGCAAAAAAGATGTTGAACGAATTATTTTCTGACATTACTGATTTTGCAAGAACAGCCGATTTAATTAATGATTCTGATTATCAGGGATCTCTTGCTGAGATTTCAAATTTTATTGAAAATCCTGATCAGCGAACTTCATTTAAAGTAAAACAACGAATTGTAGAGGAGGGCTTCATTAATTTCCATTTGAACAAAGCTAAGCAGTACAAGGAAGAAAGTGAGATGAGTAGTTTTCGCTTTCATGGATTCGAAGATCTGGAATTGTCTTCTCAATTACTTATGAAGGCGGCTTTACGAAGAGGGGTGGAGTTTACTATATTGGACCGATGTGAAAATTTCATCAGTTTAAGCCAGGGAGATAAAACGGAATATGTAATGCAGGCTACCCGAACATCATTAGATAACTATTCAAGTGTTTTAATGATGGAGAATAAGCTGGTAACGAAGAAAATTCTTGAAAAAGGTGGAATTAGGGTTCCTGCCGGATTGGATTATCAGGATGCCAGACAAGCACGTTCTGATTTTGATTTGTTTGAAGGAAAAGGAATTGTAGTAAAACCTAAATCGACAAATTTTGGCTTAGGAATTACCATTTTAAAAGAAAATAAAGACGAGGAGGTTTACAAAAGAGCTGTTGATATTGCTTTTGAACACGATGGAAGTATCCTTATTGAAGAGTTTATTTCGGGTAGGGAATTCCGATTCTTTGTAATAAACGATAAGGTGTGTGGTATTTTGCACAGGGTTCCGGCCAATGTAAAAGGGGATGGTGAAAAATGCATTCGCGAGTTGGTTGAAATCAAAAATCAGGATCCCTTGCGTGGAAAAGGATATCGGACACCACTCGAAAAAATTCGATTGGAAGAGGCTGAAGAAATGTTCTTAAAAGAGCAAGGCTTAAGTTTCGAAAGTGTTCCAGGTAAAGATGAAGTTGTTTACCTAAGGGAGAATTCAAACATTAGTACCGGTGGCGATAGCATTGATTATACCGACGATATTCATCAGTCATACAAGGATATTGCAATAGAATCGTCAAAAGCGCTTGGTGTTCAGATTACAGGATTGGATATGATGATTGAAGATGTAAATCAGCCGGCAACAAAAGATAATTACGCCATAATTGAAATGAATTTTAATCCGGCAATTCACATTCATTGTTACCCATATATAGGTAAAAACAGACAGTTAAATGAGAAAATTTTGGATTCATTGGGATTTTGATATCATCTGAAAGAATTGAAATTATTGAGCTTATGTTGCAGGACAATGTTATAGAATAGTTAATTTCCATAGCCTCAAACTGCAATTTATCTTATATTTGTCTATGACTTTAATCGAGGTGGTAATATGTACTTTTTGATTATTGCCGATTGACTTATAAATACAAAATTTTAAAATACTATATCATGTCCGATTTTCATTATCAGAAACCATTTCCGATAACAAAGGATACTACCAAGTATCGTTTGCTAACAACAGATTACGTTTCAACTGTTGAAGTTGATGGAAGAAAAATTTTAAAAGTAGATCCGAAAGGACTTGAAATGCTTTCGAAAGAGGCATTCTCAGA
The DNA here is from genome assembly GCA_016936255.1 of Marinifilaceae bacterium. Taxonomy (GTDB): domain Bacteria; phylum Bacteroidota; class Bacteroidia; order Bacteroidales; family Marinifilaceae; genus Labilibaculum. Next base: position 21,504 of record JAFGYE010000105.1, read on the forward strand.
TGTATCTTTTTACCTGCGTCCTGCTCATTTAAATAAATTGAAGACAATTCTTCAGGATAATGAAGCATCAGATAATGATCGTTTTGTAGCTCACACGATGTTGTTGAATCAGGTGGTTGCTGCCGAAGGTGAATTGCCTACTTGTCAGGATACAGGAACTGCAATTGTTGTAGCAAAAAAAGGGGAAGATGTTTATACCGGAGTTGATGATGCAGAGCACCTTTCTAAAGGAGTTTACGATACCTATCAGGAAAGAAATTTGAGATATTCTCAGGTGGTTCCTTTTTCTATGTTCGAAGAAAAAAATTCAGGAAACAACCTTCCTGCCCAAATTGATATTTACGCAAACAAAGGGAATACTTACGAATTTTTGTTTGTAACCAAAGGTGGCGGATCAGGAAACAAAACGTTCCTGTATCAGGAAACGAAAGCTCTATTAAACGAAAAGAATTTAACCACTTTTATAACAAATAAACTTCGTGATTTAGGAACTTCTGCTTGTCCTCCTTATCACTTGGCATTGGTGATTGGCGGCACTTCGGCCGAAGCAACTTTGGCGACTGTGAAGAAGGCTTCTGCCGGATATTACGATCATTTACCAACAGAAGGTAACGAAGGTGGTCAGGCGTTCCGCGATTTGGAATGGGAGAAAAAAATAGAAGAGATTTGCCAAAAGAGTGAAATTGGAGCTCAGTTTGGTGGTAAATATTTTGTTCACGATGTTAAAGTAATTCGCTTGCCCCGTCACGCAGCATCTTGTCCGGTTGGTTTAGGTGTAAGTTGTAGTGCCGACCGTAATGTGAAAGCGAAAATTACCGAAGACGGAATCTATTTGGAAGAATTGGAAAGAAATCCATTTCAGTATTTGCCAAAAGAAGCCCCGCATTTGAAGGATGCTGTTGAAATCAATTTGGATCAGCCAATGGCAGATATTTTGAAAGAATTGACCAAATATCCTATTAAAACAAGATTGAGTTTAACAGGAACTTTGATTGTTGCCCGTGACATTGCTCATGCCCAAATCAAACAAATGTTGGAGGAAGGAAAAGAAATGCCGGAGTATTTCAAAAATCATCCTGTATATTACGCCGGACCGGCAAAAACACCAAAAGGAATGCCTTCAGGAAGTTTCGGACCAACAACTGCCGGACGTATGGATTCTTATGTTGATCTTTTTCAGAAAGTTGGAGGTTCTATGGTAATGGTAGCCAAAGGGAATCGTTACAAATCTGTAACCGATGCCTGTAAAGCAAATGGTGGATTTTACTTAGGATCAATTGGTGGCCCTGCAGCAGTATTGGCGAAGAACAGCATTAAATCTATCGAGGTGATTGATTTTCCTGAATTAGGAATGGAAGCTGTTCGTAAAATCCGTGTGGAAAATTTCCCTGCATTTATTATTGTTGATGATAAAGGAAACGACTTCTTTGCAAACATGTAAATTGAAGTTCTCAAACAAAAATATAGGGTGATCCATTGGATCACCCTTTTTTAATATCTCTATAATTCAGGCTTTTTTCTGCTTTCTTTTTTTTGTGCAAGAGCCTGTTTCTCTTCTAATCTTTTCTCTTTCGAAGCTCTTGTTGGTCTGGTTTTTTTTCTGGGTTTTACAGGAGTTAAAGCAATTTCAATCCATTGATAAAACTTTTGGATTGCTATTTCTTTATTTTGAACCTGAGAACGTTCTGTTTGAGCAGTTACCGATAGTATACCCAGATTATTGATATGATGATATAATTTTAGAAAGATGATTTCCTTTTCCTTTTTCGTCAATATCTCCGATTCGAAAACAGAAAACCGAAGTTCAACTTTAGAATTTACTTTGTTCACATTTTGCCCGCCCGGACCACTACTCCTTGAAGTAATGAATTCCATTTCTTTTGTTAAATCTTTCGTGAATTTGAATTTAGCTTCCATAATAAAGCAAATATAAGTCAAAAAAATATATCTGAACAAACTAAATTTAATGTTGTTAGTTAATCAGCTAAAGGAAAGTACATTGCATAAAAAAAATGCCACTTCGAAAAGTGACATTTGATTCTATTATAGAAATTTGTTTGGAGTAATTTATTCGGGCAATCCGTACGTATCAACAATAAAGTCGATGTCCTTATCGCCTCTGCCGCTTAGGTTCACCAAAATCGACTGTTTCGGATTTGCTTTTGCCAATTTCAAAGCATAAGCTACGGCATGTGCACTTTCCAGCGCAGGAATAATTCCTTCTTCTCTACTCAATTCATAAAATGCATCAATACATTCTTTGTCCGTAATGTAGTGATATTCAGCTTTTTTCAGATCTTTAAGCATGGAGTGCTCTGGACCAACACCAGGATAATCCAATCCACTGGCAACAGAATATACAGGATCGGGTTCTCCTTTTTCATCTTGAAGAAGATAGCATTTGAATCCATGGATCACACCAGGTTTGCCAAAAGTTAGAGTTGCTGCATGTTCTCCTTTATCAAAAGAACGACCCGCAGGTTCAACGCCGTGCAGTTTACATTCTTCATCTTCCAGAAAGGCCGAGAAAATTCCCATTGCATTACTTCCTCCACCAACACAAGCCACAATATTGTCCGGTAGTTCTCCGGTCATTTCCTGAAATTGGTCTTTTGCTTCAATTCCAACTACACGCTGAAATTCGCGAACCATCATTGGAAAAGGATGTGGTCCTACAACAGATCCAATGCAATAAATTGTATTGACAGGATCTTGAAGGTAAGCCATAAATGCAGAATCAACTGCTTCTTTCAATGTCTTAAGTCCATGAGTTACCGGTACTACTGTTGCACCAAGAATTTTCATTCTCACCACATTAGGATGTTCCTTTGCAATATCAACTTCTCCCATATGAATTTCACATTCCAATCCAAAATAGGCTGCGGCAGTGGCTAAAGCAACTCCATGCTGGCCGGCACCGGTTTCGGCTATCAGCTTTTTTTTGCCCATGTATTTGGCTAAAAGAGCTTCTCCCATGCAGTGGTTTAGCTTATGTGCACCTGTATGATTCAGATCTTCACGTTTCAGATAAATTCGGCCACCATATTTATTGGACAGGCGGTTGCAAAAATAAACTGGAGTGGGACGACCTTGGAAGTGTTTGCGAATGCTTCTTAGTTCTGAGATAAATTCATGAGATTTACTAATTGAATAGTAGGCATCATTAATTTTCTTCATCTCTTCTTCTAAAACTTCAGGAATAAAACTTCCTCCGTATTGGCCAAAATTTCCTTTTTCGTCAGGATAGGCTTTAAAATAATTCGTTGACATTTTAGTAAATATTTTGGTTAATGATAGTTTAATTTATTTTGAATTGTATGTGGTTCGCGAGTCAAAATAAAATAACCGGATCCATAAAGATGTATCTCCAGAGTCCGGTTATTATTTGTGTTGTTCAATTTTTTTACATCTCCAGCCGGGAATACTATTGGAAAAGATTATAGATTACTCGCACCCCGATAAGAAATTGCCAAAATCAAACGACAAAAGCAAAGATAGAAAAATTAGTTTATTTGATTCGTACAGGATCTGTTCAAAATGATCCTGCAGTTCTAAATAGTGTTTGGGTAGATAATTTGCATTGCTATTGGGATGGGATATTTGTAAATTGTGTAGAATCAATTCAAATAAGTTAAACCAAAAATGGAGGTTGTGATGAATGAAATCAAAGTGTCCCCTAAAGATAGGGTAGCTTTTGTAAGTGGAGCTAACAGAGGAATTGGGAGAGCAATAACCATTGAGCTGCTCGATAAGGGTGCAAAAAAAGTGTATGCCGGAGTAAGAAACTTAAAATCCATGGATGATCTTAAGCCTGAGTATGGGAGTCGTTTGGTTCCGATACTTTTGGACTTAAGGGATGATCGATCCATTATTAAAGCCACAAAATTAGCGAAGGATGTTGAAATCTTAATTAACAATGCCGGTGTTTATGAATCCGGAGGATTCTGTTCGGATGAAACATTAGACAGTATGGCTATAAATTTTGAAGTAAATGTTTGGGGCTTGGTAAAGTTGACAGTGTCTTTAATAGATCGTTTAAAACAGAGGGAAATTGCTGCTATTGTCAATATTTCTTCGTTATTGGGCTTGGCAAGTATGCCAATTGCTGGAGCATATTCTGCTTCGAAGGCTGCCGTTCATAGTATTACACAAGGCTTGCGTGGAGAACTATATTTGAATAATATTCTTGTTATGGGAGTATACCCTGGGCCTATTGATACTCGTATGACAAGAGATTTGGAAATAGAAAAAGATTTTCCTGTAAATGTAGCCAGAGAAATAGTTCAGGGATTAATAAATGGTAAAGAATACGTGTTTCCGGATGTTATGTCGAAACAGGTTGGAGAATTGTATTTGACCGAGCCTATAACTGTCGAAAGACAATTCGCTCATTTTATTTCTCAGGAAGAGGAAGTATAAGATTTGTAAGATCTAGAAATTTAACGGGGGGCTTCAGAGGCCTCTTTTTTGTTATATAGCTTTGTTAGTAAAGGCCGGTAATATTTGTATAATGAGAATATTCTCATTATATTTGTTGAAAATAAATCCCTATGCCAAGAAAAATCAGATTGCGAAAAGTTGTGGAACCACCAAGATTTAAGGGTTACAGACCTTTTGGTGTAAATTCTAAGAGTCGGAAATCAATTGATTTGCTTTATGAAGAATATGAAGCATTGAAGTTAGCAGATTACGATTTGTTGAAACATGATGAAGCTGCTGGTTTAATGGGCATATCGAGGCCGACTTTTGCGAGAATCTACGAAAGTGCCCGAAGAAAAATTGCTGCAGCATTGGTAGAAGCAAAGGAAATAAGAACTGTTTTTGGGAATGCAGTTATGGATAATAATTGGTATTTGTGTTCAAAATGCAATGCAAGATTTAATATTCCGGAAACTATGGACAAAGAAATTTGTCCGGCTTGTAATTCCAAACACATCGAATTAATTAATAAATAAGAATATGAAGACAATTATTACATCAACGGGAAATCAATTGAATTCAATTTTTGATTTGCGGTTTGGAAGAGCAGGTTGGTTTTGTTTGTATGATGATCAATCAGGAGAAATTAGTTTCATCGAGAATGAAAATATCAACTCGCAAAGTGGAGCAGGAACCAAAACTGTTGAAAAGGTGGTCGAACTGGGTGCTCAAAAAGTAATTTCAGGTGATTTTGGGCCTAAAGCAAAAGAATTGCTTGAAAAGTTCAATATTCAAATGGTGTTGCTGCAAGATGATAATAGCACAGTGCAGCACATTATAGACAAATTGAAATCTTAAAATAAAATGTTATGCCACATTTGGATGGAAAAGGACCCGAAGGAGAAGGTTCAAAATCGGGAAGAGGACTAGGACAGTGTTCTGAATCTGACCAAAACATTCTATTGGAGAAGTTAGGGAAAGGTTTAGGTTTGAAACGAAAAAGTGGTTGTGGTAAAGGGCAGGGAAAAAGATTGAAAAGTAGTAAATCAATTTAAAAAAGGAGGTTGAAATGCCAGGTTTAGATCGAAGTGGTCCGGAGGGAAAAGGTGCCCGAACCGGAAGAGGAATGGGGCGTTGTAACAGCAACAAGAAAATGTACAGTGAGACTGAATTTAAGGATGAAACCATTGAAAGAGGCAAAGGACAAGGATTTGGTCTTGGACGAGGACGTGCCGGAAGACTAAGACTTCGCCGAAGGAAAATAAATGATTAGATATTTATTCCTTGGTTTCATAAAAAATGCATCCTGATTAGTAAGAGGCATAAGGGTCTTGTTGATTTTATTCTTCTTGAATAATATCAATAGCTCTTGTGCTGTATCTGATACAAAGAATAAAATAGTATTCCCTCTTGTTTGGGATTGATCAATTGAAATAAAATATTATATGAAACGTCCATGACAGGCAATTGTGACACAAAGAGGCATGATTATCGGTTCATGGCAATCCCGAAGGTTTTCGGGATCATATGGAAAAAACTTAAAATTATTAACAGATGAAACACCTATGTAAAAGGCTTTACACAAAGGAAGATGATTGCAATTTGGGTGTTCCATGTGACAAATAAAAATCAAATTATAAACACATGAAAAAGAAAATTGCAATTCCGGTTAAAGATGGGATTTTGGATGGACATTTTGGCCATTGTTCGCATTTTGCATTGCTTGATGTAATGGATAAAGCTATTGTTACAGAAGAATTAGTGGCTGCACCACCACATGAACCAGGTTTGTTGCCTCCATTCTTAGCTGACTTAGGGGTTACTGATGTAATTGCCGGAGGAATGGGAAACAGAGCCATACAAATTTTTAATCAACACAATGTAAATGTATTTGTTGGAGCACCTCAATTAGATGCTAAAGAATTGGTAAAAGGATTTTTGGATGAAAGTTTAAGCTTTACAGCTAACTATTGCGACCACTAAATATGGATAACAGGTGTTTGACTTGCCATTCCAAAACGGTGGATTTACTAATTGACAAATTTAATCTTCAGGGGGAAGTCGCAGGTAATTTTTCCTCTGAAGTAAATCATTTACTAACAAATTGTAAGCACCTCTCAAATCCTTATCTGGCGTTGCTAATTCATCGTTTGGCGAAAAAGAAAATACAAAATGATGATTTGTACCGTGAGGAGAAGAAACATGCCAATTCAATTTTGTATTCGCAATATAAAAAATGGGTTGCATTTGTGAATGAAAATGATGAATCACTGCATATTGCCGCAAAATTAGCTGTTGTTGGCAATATTGTTGATTATGGAGCACATAGTGTACCAGCCGATATTCCAGCTAAAATAGAAGAATTACTGGCTCTTGATTTTGCTTTGGACGATAGGGATGAGATGTTTGCTGAAATAGAAAAAGCAGAATCGGTTTTGTATTTAGGCGATAATGCAGGCGAAATAGTTTTCGATAAGCTTTTTATTCAACATCTGAATCATCCCAACTTAACTTATGTAGTTCGGGGAAATCCGATTATTAATGATGTGACTCTTGAGGATGCTGAACAAGTAGGAATGCAGGATGTTTGCAGGGTGATATCGAATGGTCATGATGCACCTTCAACCTTAGTGGATAATTGTTCAGAGGAATTTCAGGAACTGTATACAAATGCGGCTGTTGTGATTTCTAAAGGACAGGGAAATTTTGAAGGTTTGCTAAATGAAAAAAGAAAATCACTTTATTTTATGCTGATGGCAAAATGTGATATAATGGCTGAGATGTTGGGTGTGAATAAGGGAGATTTGATCATTACAAAAAAGCAGGAGGGGAGTTTATGGCGTTTAAAATAGCCGTTGCAAGTGGCAAAGGAGGAACAGGCAAAACAACTTTTGCTGTTAATTTATTTTCTTCCATCAATGAGCATTGGACAAGAAGTGTACAGTTGGTTGACTGCGATGTGGAAGAGCCGAATGACCTTTTGTTTTTTCGGAATTTCTCGGTTAAGAGCGAGAAATTATCAGAGCAGGTGATTCCAAAAATAGACACTTCGAAATGTACATTTTGCAAAAAATGTGAGGAATATTGTGAATTCAATGCAATTGTAATGATTCCCTCAATGCAGTATGCTGTTGTAAATAAGGATTTGTGTCATTCTTGTGGTGCTTGTTTTGTGGCCTGTCAGTTTGATGCTATTCACGAAACCAAAAATGCTATTGGAACCGTGACCAATTACAATATTGGTAATAATTTGAGTCTGATGGAAGGCAATTTGCGGGTTGGTTCTCCATTGCAGACTATGTTGATTAAGGATTTAAAGAAGAACTTAGTTGGTGAACATGATATTCTGATTTACGATGCACCACCTGGTACAAGTTGTCCGGTTGTTGAGACCATTTCGGATGCCGATTTTGTGATTTTAGTGACTGAGCCAACTCCATTCGGAGTATATGACTTAAAGCTTACTGTTGATTTATTGCGTGAGGTGAATAAACCTTTTGGTGTTTTTGTAAACAAAGCCGGATTAGGAGATTCTGAAGTGTATGAGTTTCTGAAGGCAGAAAATATTGACTTGTTGGGTGAAATTCCTTTTAGTAAAGAGTATGCAGGTTTGTATGCAAAAGGGAAAATTGTGAGCTGTGTTCCCCTTCAATTCGCGAAGGAGTATCGCAAGGTGGTTGAGTATTTGAAGAAATTGAATTAATATGAAGGATATAACTATTCTTAGTGGTAAAGGGGGAACAGGAAAAACCAGTATTACAGCAGCTTTGGCTTCGGTGATTAAAAATACTGTTTTTGTAGATGCTGATGTTGATGCAGCTGATCTTCACATTATTTTTCAACCGGAAAATAAAGAGACGCATGTGTTCGAGGGAGCTTGGGTTGCTTCTATTGATACCAATTTATGTACCAATTGTGGTCTTTGCAGACAGCATTGCAAATTTGAAGCTATCCATTTTAAACCGGGTGGAGGCTTACGTATCGATGCTTTTGCATGTGAAGGTTGTCGTCTTTGTGAACGTATTTGTCCTGCAGGAGCAATCAGTTCAGAGCGAAGCCGCAACAATCATTGGTTTGTGTCCGATACGCGTTTTGGATCATTGGTTCATGCTAAAATGGGACCGGGTGAGGAAAATTCGGGTAAATTAGTCACTCAAATTCGAAAAAGCGCTAAGAAAATTGCCATAGAAACAAATGCTGAATTTATTTTAAATGATGGGCCTCCGGGAATCGGCTGTGCGGCAATTGCGTCTATTACCGGAACCGATGCAGTAATTTTGGTTACAGAGCCCAGCAAATCAGGATTTCATGATTTAGTGCGTTTGGTAGAGTTGGTGCAGTCGTTCCAAATACCGATGTATGCTCTAATCAATAAATATGATATCAATTTAGAAATTTCCATGCAAATGGAAAGCTTTTTTACCACACAGGGAATTACGCTGATGGGCAAACTGCCTTTTTCCGAAGAGGTAGTTTACTCGATGGTAGAGAAAAAAACAATTTTGGAGTACAATAAAGATTCGGAAATTGGCAACGCACTATTAGAACTTTGGAAGAAAGTTGATGTTTCCGAACTAAAAATTGAACAATGATTATTGGTGAATATAAAATACGGCCAAGATACAACGAGGTCGATCAAATGGGATATGTGTATCATGCCAATTACGTCAATTATTGTCATCAGGCCAGAACGGAACTGTTGCGCCAATTCGGCATAAACGACAAGGTGTTAGAGGATAATAATATTATGCTTCCTGTAATTGAAATGAATTTAAGATATTTAAAACCGACAGGCTATGATGAAGAATTAACGGTTCGAACCAAAATAAAGGAATTGCCCAAGGTTCGTTTCAAATTTGAGTTCGAATTTGAAAACGGAAAAGGAGAAAAGACATGTACTGCAACATCTACGGTGGTTTTTGTGGATAGTAAAACCCGAAAACCACATCAAGTTCCTGACATGGTTGTGAGTGCCCTGCAAAACGAATTTCAATTAGTAGTTTAGTTTTTATGTTTTTTTAGGGGATTGAACATGAAAAAACCGGACTTTAGGAGGAATACCTATTGTCCGGTTTTATTTTTAAACAGTTTCTTACCAACTATAGTAATTTTTTAGCAGCTTCAACTGCATCATCAAAATTGTCGAAGATATTTTCTTCGTTTATTAAGTGATGAATTTCGCTTTTTAGTAAATCGCCCATTACTTCCGAATTTACTCCGGATAAAATCACCTTTGTTTTTCTATTCTCCAGATCTTTAATGATTTCGGTGAAATTTCGAACTCCGGTGTTATCAATAAAGGGAACGTGCCGCATTCGAATGATAAGAACTGATGTAGAACTTTTCAGGTTACGAAGGGTTTCCTGATATCTTTTGGCCGCAGCAAAAAAGAACGGTCCGCTAATTTCATATATCTCAATTTCTTTAGGGATTTGATTGTAATTCTGTATTTCATCCGATTCCGATTCGTGTTGAAAAACCCCATTGATTTTTGACATTCGATACATGAAGATTAAGGATGACAGTACGATTCCCATTTCGATGGCGATGGTTAAATCAACCAAGACGGTTAAGAAGAAGGTCGTGAGTAAAACGATAATATCGAATCTTGAACCTTTAAGGATAGATTTGAAAGATCTCCATTCACTCATGTTATAGGAAACAACAATCAATATACCTGCCAGACACGACATTGGAATTAATTTTGCCCATTGTCCAAACACCAACATGATTAATAGAAGAGTAAGTGCATGAATTATTCCCGCAACAGGTGTGCGTCCACCATTTTTAACATTGGTTGCAGTTCTTGCAATAGCTCCTGTTGCTGGAATACCTCCGAAAATAGGAGAGAAGATATTGGCAATTCCCTGAGCAATCAACTCTGTATTGGACCGATGATTTCCTCCAATCATACCATCGGCAACTACTGCGGATAGCAAAGACTCGATCGCGCCCAAAATTGCAATGGTAATAGCAGGTTGAAAGTAATTTGGAAGATTGGTCCAGTCGATAGTTGGAACCGAGAAACTAAACGAATTGGGGATGCTTCCATATACCGATTCGATGGTTTCAACCGGCATGTCTAAAACCTGCACAAGTGCAGTCATTGTAATAATTGCAATAAATGATCCTGGTATTTTAGGGATCAATTTGCCAGCGAACAAGGTCAATAGAATTGTGCCCCCGCTAATCGCGATAGCATGGATATTGAAACTGGAAATATTAGAGAAATAACAAGCCCATTTTCCAATAAATTCAGATGGTATTTCTGCTGCATTTAAGCCAAAGGCGGCTTTAATTTGAGTCGAAAAAATAACCAGGGCTATACCCGAAGTAAAACCAACAATTAATGGGTGGGGAATGAATTTTAAAACTGCTCCCAGACGCAATACACCAAAAAGTACCAGAAAAATACCTGCTAAAAATGTAGAGATCATTAAACCATCAATGCCATACTGGCTGACAATACCGTAAACAATTACAATAAAAGCTCCGGTAGGTCCACCAATTTGAACACGGCTGCCACCCAATAAGGAAATGATAAATCCGGCAAGGATAGCTGTAATCAAGCCCTTTTCAGGCGAAACACCCGATGCAACAGCAAATGCAATGGCTAAAGGAAGAGCAACGATACCTACAATAATTCCTGCAAACAAATCTTTTTGAAAAGCCCGGACATTGTAGCCTTTTAGGACAGAGAATAATTTAGGTCTGAAATTATATTTCATCTGTTTGTAATTTGATTTTGATTATCCTCCCAATAAGCATCAAAAGGAAACGGCTATATAAATATTATTTCGTATAAAAATAATAGTTGACTGCAGGCTTCATCTTTGTCAAATTAACAAAAATTGAAGCGGGCTACAAGCCTTCATATACCATTGAAACCCTTACTGGATATAACACATTGAACTAAATTCCTTTTGGGATAGTTCTTTTCAAATATAGCTATTATCCTTTTTAAAGCAACATTGTAATGCCTTTCGTTCTTAGTGTATAAATTATTTTATAATGTGAATAAAAAAAGGATTTACCAATGTTGAATATCGACTATTATACCATTTTGACAATCAATTTCAGGTTGGCGCATATAGGATGATCTTATTTCGTCGATTTTCTATTCAAATACCAATTGGGATTATAGTTGTTTGGGAATCTTATAATGTGGTGAAAAAAAAACGGAATTCAAGTACCAATGCGCGGACAAAGCAAGAGCATCTTAAAAATTACCTTCGTTGTGCAGTTGTCCCTTGTAATTCATTTGGGACGTTTACCGGAGCAGTTAACGAAGATGAAATGAAACGAATACCTTGTGGTTTAGGTGAACAACACTAAATCACTTTCGCGCAGCGGTTTTAACCACATGGTGCATGAGCTCACGTATTAAGGATTATCCAATAAGAATAAAAAAGCCTTGCCTTGCCTTTGTTAAAGAAGGATACGAAGCTGTCGGTTATCTTTAAACCGGTATGGATTAAAGGAATTATTTCGAGCTTCCACTTTTCAGCCGCAACGCATTGTACTTTCTATTGTGTGCAGTTTTTTTTCTTTTCTTAAGAATTAATCTAAATTTAAAATCATCATAAAATAAGGTCATTAATAAAATTACTGCACCAAAAATCAATGTGTTTAATTTTAAATTAATTCTCGTAAATAGAAAGCCTCCAATTAATCCACCCAGAAAGAAACAAGAAATAATATAAACCCGAAGTTTTATTGTTGCTTTAATTTTTTCTCTGTGAGGATGTGATTTAGGAAAAAACAATTGAGAAAGTTCAATACCTAAATCGGTAAAAAGTCCGGTTAAATGTGTTGTCCGCACTATCGCATTTGATATTTTAGTCACATATGAATTTTGAAGTCCCATAGCAAATAGTAACATACATGCAATCAGGTCAGGATGCAGAAGATTCTCAAAGTTGCTAAATGCAGCAATAGTTATTAAAATTAATGATTCTATTGATGTTGGTAAAACATAAACATTAAGTCTTTTGGTTTCCCTAAATTTTTCGATAAGAAAACTAGATGAAAAAGAACCAAAAAGAAACGAAAATAGATACAGGAAATAGATAGCACCTTTCCCAAATTCGAAATTTGCAACATCATAAATAAAAAGAGCAAAATGTCCTGTCACATTTGTCGTGAATTGTTTTATAGATAAGAATCCTGTCACATTAACAACTCCAGCAACAAAAGACAAAACAATAGCAATTTGCAGATTATGCTCTAAAGTTCTGCTTTTGCCCTGATGTCTAAACATTTATTTTCATTTTATTCATTCTTTAAATCCTGATTGATGTTGTTGCAAAACAAACATTTCCAGGTGAATACATCTGCTAATTTCATTCCCAATCGACTGCTATATTTACACGGAAAACATTCACTCTGGAAGTTAGAACTGTGGCATATGGTGGATTGAACACAACTGTCGAATTAGGAAACGCAATAGTTGTGGTTCGATTTGTTACTGTTTTTTTAATGAAGTTGCAAAAGTAATGCATATTGGTTCCCGTTATCCTTCAACAGGGCACTATTTTTATAAAAAATGATACAAATTTTATATTTGTTTTTTTTGGTAAAATAAATACCGGGAATAACAATACACAGCTCAAGTTTTAGTGCATAAATAAATTGTATTTTTGTCCGGATTTTAAAATGACAATCATCGGATAGCAGTGAATAGTGAACTGTGGTTGGTGTACAGAGAAAAATAAAACATTTGGACGAAGAGCACCGATGCTAATTCGAAATAATCATTTAGAACAGAAATAAAAGAACATGCAGGTTCCCGGAAAATATAAATTCATAGTGCAGTTGGGTAAGGCCTTGCATACCTATGGCGTACCCTCCTATAAATCGCAGATTTATCTGACAGAGATTTCGGAAAAGAAAGGGATTAAGGGTAGTTTTATGGATACACCAACCTGGATCAACTATGTGTTTTACGAAGAGGAGGAACAAACCTACAATTACGTAGAGTGTGTGCCACCAGGGGAATTGAATTTGGGTGCTTTGTCGCGGATTGTTGAAATCACTAACGATGTTCTTTCAAATAAAAGCAGTTTTGAAGAAGCAAAAAATGCGATGGAGCGATTAAAAACAGCGCCTTTTGCTTATGGTAAACTAACCGAATTGGCCGCTTTTATTCTATCGGCGGGGGCATTTAGCATGATATTGGATACCAGTTGGGCATCTGCAATTACCGCATCTTTTATTGGAGCAGTAATTTATGGCATCACTCTTTTGGCTCATAAATCGGGATACATCCGCAGTGCCTTGGAGTCACTAATAGCCTTTGTGGCTACTCTGATAACCGGTTTATTGTCTATGCAATTTGAACAGATCAATATTTCCATGACCATACTTGCATCCATTATTGTGTTTATTCCCGGATTATCGATTACTACTGCATTGGAAGAGATCACTTCCCGAAGTTTGGTGTCGGGGACGGCCAAATTGTTCGACGCCTTGGTATCGCTTTTTAAGCAGTTTTTTGGTGTTGTTTTGGGTCTGGCAATTCTTCCTTTGTTTGTTGACCTGCAACCTAATAATGTAATAAATGATGTGCCCGAATGGCTCGACTACTTTGCCATCGTAATTTTGGCCTTGAGTCTTTCGGTGGTGTTTAAAGTGCGGACAAGAGATTTGCTGTATTGTGTAATTGCTGGATTTATCAGCTTTTATACCACTACACTTTTCGATTTTACAGGAATTTTAGTCAGCATATTCATCGGGACTATCGTGGCAGTGAGTATCAGCAAGTTGTTTGGTAAAATAACACGATCGCCGCAGTTGGTGTTTTTAATACCGGGAATTGTGATGCTTGTTCCCGGAAGCAAAGCATTTATCGGCTTAAGTAGTGTGTTTTTAGATGCACCGGGAGCGCAAAACAACATGGGTGCACAGGTGCTTTATATTTTTATGGGGCTTATTGGCGGCTTAATCTTTTCAGGTAGTTTTATGGATCGCAACATCAAAAAAGCTTCTTCGAAAAGCATGTTGTCCGGGCAATAAATATTTCAACTGATGTGATTACAGACAGACAAATATCATCTTAGTGGATTTGATATATTTGTGATTTTAAAATCCTGTTTTAACAATTTGGACGCCGATTAATCACGGAGTTGTTTTTAAGTGTAAAATCAAAAAAGAATCAACAATAATGCAGACAAATAAACTGAATATTCAAAATATATTGCCTCTCACCTGTGCCCGGATCGGAGCTTGCTGCCATGGCAACCAAGTGTTGCTTAATCCATGGGAGTTGATGTGTTTGGCCAGAGAGAAAAAAATTACACCAAGGGAATTTCGGGACCTTTACTGTGAGTTCGGCGGAATTCGTTTGCACTTCAACGGAAAAGCAGGATGGGGAGAGAAGCAGGCCTGCTCTCAATATGTCGATGATTTTGGATGCAGTGTTCATCTGGGACGTCCGCTGGCTTGTCGGTTATATCCACTAGGTCGGCAAATACAAAATAATGAAGTTCACTATATGTTTCAGGGAGATCAATTTCCTTGTTTGGAAAAATGTCCTGAAGTTATCAATTTACCTCAAATGAGTGTTGGGGAATATCTTAACGGACAGATAACGGATCAATTCGAAAAGGCTCAGGATCAATATTTAGAAATAATGCAAAATATAGCTGATATTGCATTTGAACTGCTTCTTGATACTGGACTGGCAGAATCCGGCGATAAGGAAACATTGCCGCTATGGAGAAAAATGGGCAATGAGCTTCCGGAAGTATTAGCAGAAAGAATAGGACAGGAGTGGATTGATTGTTTGATGATTCCTGAAATTTCTGATGAGGATCCTATTGCATTTACTCAAAAACACAATGATTTACTTCAGTCAAAAGCGCAGAAACAATTTGGAACCCTGCAAACAAATCAGGAATTACATGAAGCTTCTGTCCTAATGATGGGCGTTGCATTGCATTTTGCCCGTGGTATAGGTGCTGATCCAAAGATTCTTGCTGAACATTGGATCGGCATTGCAAAGAATCACGGCGCTCAGGAATAGTATCTGTGACAAAAGACCTGGTTTGAACTTACCATATATAAAGTAACCGAAAAAGGTCATTATCACAGAAATGGTCTTTTTTTTTTTAATAAAAACCAAATGTCTATTTTAATGAAGCGGTTTAAAAAGAGCGGGAATCGTTGTTTTTTTACCGCCGGTGAATTGTATCTTCGACCTGAAAAACCGTAAAATTGAGCCGATGTATCCTTATCACAACAAAATAAAACAACGCATTAAGAACAAGGAATTGGAACGTTATGAATATGTAGCGAAATACAAAAATATTTCTCCATGTTTGCTGCTTTACTTTTCTACCGAGCCCAAAATCAGACCCATACGGGAACATCGTTTCAAAGAGTATGAAGCTATTTTCAGTACATTTTAAGATAAAAACAGGGCGGAATTACAAAGTCAGGCGACAAATGGATCGTTCTGCTTTTTCTGAATCTGCAAAAAGTAATAGGAGTGATTTATTCTTGAATCTCTCCCAATCCGCCGTTTGGCGGGGCTATTTTTATGCATGCTGCTGCAAAGTTCTTTTTGGGAAATTTAGGGGTGAAAAGATAAAGCAGACATGATATTGTTCCTTATTCTTAACAGTTTGTTCCCTGATGTTTTTTTGTACTCAAGAAGGAAGAGCAATTTTGTGAAAGCCCCTAATCAAACAGACAGTGATTGCTTACTTTAGAATCGGGAGCAGTCGGGTTAAAACTTTCAGCAGCTGATGTCTTGCGGTATATGTTGAATAATACTTGTTAAGCATTAAAAATTAAGGGGAAAGTGAATCTTTTACTCTAAAAAATTCCTACTTTTGGTTTTAGAAAATAGACCAAATGATTATTCTGCAAGCTTTAACACATTCATATCGTCGTCTATTCAATTGCCTGATGTACTACGATCGGACAATTTAATCGATATCACTTGTTTCCATATCCGGAACAGGCAGATTCCTCACACACTACATTTACACTTTTTTATTTGCGGATTGGTTCGCGGATAAAGATGTATCAGATACCCAACTTTAGTTTTTGAACCCAAAAATTAATAACAAATGAATTCAAATAATCTACATAAAACTCCTGAGCGTGCGCCTCGTTCAGAAAGCAATTTTAGCAATGCTCATTCTTCTGATTCTCATGCAGGCATGAGCGAACGCATTCAAAATTTACGCAAAATAAGTGTTGATACAGAGCCATCGCTTGATATCGAAAGAGCTTTGATCGAAACCGCTTTTTACAAAGAAAACAATGGGAAGTATTCCATTCCCATGATGCGGGCATTGACCTTCATGGAAATTTGTAAAAAGAAAACAATTTATTTGGGTGAAGGGGAATTGATCGTAGGAGAACGTGGCCCATCTCCAAAATGTGTACCTACTTTTCCTGAGTTGACCTGCCATAGTGTTGACGATTTAAATGTATTGAATACCCGTGACTTGCAGCGCTATACCATATCGAAGGAAGATATTGACACTTATGCTCGTGAGGTAATTCCATACTGGGAAGGCCGCACCATGCGCGAACGCATTTTTAACTACGTACCCCAAGAGTGGAGTGCGGCTTACGAAGCAGGTTTGTTTACCGAATTTATGGAACAGCGTGCTCCTGGCCACACCACTTTAGATGGCAAGATTTACCAAAAAGGATTGCTTGATTTTAAAAAAGACATTCAGGCCCACATCGAGCGGTTGGATTTTATGAATGATGAGGAGGCCACTGACAAGCTGGAAGAACTGAAAGCCATGGCCGTTTCCTGTGATGCTGCGATTCTGTTTGCAGAACGCCATGCCGATTTAGCCGAAGAACAGGCAAAAACAGAAAAAGATGCCAAAAGACTTGCCGAGCTGAACAATATTGCGGCAGTCTGTCGGTGGGTACCGGCTCATGCACCCCGGAATTTTCACGAAGCCATACAAATGTATTGGTTCATGCATCTTGGAACCATCACCGAGCTGAATGGATGGGATGCCATGAATCCCGGGCATTTTGATCAGCATCTGGAACCTTTCTACAACAGGGAAACGGAAGCCGGAGACTTATCCCGTGAGGAGGCAAAGGAATTATTGAGTTGTTTCTGGATTAAAGTAAACAATCATCCTGCACCGCCCAAAGTGGGAATTACAGCACGCGAAAGCGGCACCTATAACGATTTTACGAACATCAATATTGGAGGAGTCCGCAGAGACGGTTCCGATGGTGTTAGCGGGGTTTCTTATCTGATGCTGGAGATTATTGAAGACCTGCATATTCTGCAGCCGGGAAGTTCCATTCATGTTAGTACACGTACTCCTGATCGTTTTTTAAAAGAGGGTTGTAAGGTGATTCGTCAGGGACACGGTTATCCTTCTGTTTTCAATCCCGATGTGTATGTCATGGAATTGCTTCGTCAGGGAAAGTCATTGGAAGATGCGCGCGAAGGCGGTTGCAGCGGTTGTATCGAAGTAGGAGCTTTTGGGAAAGAAGCCTATGTTTTAACCGGTTATCTGAATGTTCCAAAGATTTTAGAGGTAAGCTTAAATAATGGTATTAATCCCGTAACCGGTAAAATGGCTGGAATTCAAACCGGCGATCCCCGCAATTTTAAAAACTTTGAAGAATTGTACGAAGCATTCCTGAAACAGCTGAATTTTGTGGTGGATCAGAAAGTCAGGGTAAGTAATTATATCGACCGCATGTTTGCCAAATATGCACCGGCACCATTATTATCGGTACTAACGGACGATTGCATTGCCCGGGGAAGGGATTATTATAATGCCGGACCACGATACAACACAAACTATATTCAATGTACAGGTTTGGGAACCATTACCGATAGTTTGGCAACACTGAAAAAACACGTGTTTGAGTCGAAAAATTTTACAATGGATGCAATCATAGAGGCTGTGGCTAAAAATTTCGAAGGGGAAGAAATTCTTCGTCAGACCATACTCAATAAAACACCCTTTTTTGGAAATGACGATGAATACGCTGATAGCATTGCAGTGCGTGTTTATAACGATTTATTGGAAGCCATTGATGGGAAACCCAATACAAAAGGAGAAACATATCATCTGAACATGCTTTCGACTACCTGTCATGTGTATTTTGGCAAAGTAATGGGAGCTACTCCTAACGGACGTTTGGCCGGGAAATCTATTTCCGATGGAACTTCTCCTTCGCATGGCAGCGATGTTAACGGACCTTCGGCAGTGATTCGTTCCCTGACAAAAATTGATCAGACCAAATCGGGTGGAACTTTATTGAATCAGCGTTTTCTTCCAAGTTTACTGAAAAGGGATGAAGACATTAATAAGCTGAGCAAGCTGATCCGGAGCTACTTTTCATTGGGTGGTCATCACATTCAATTTAATATTGTTGATTCAGCAACTTTGCTGGCGGCTCAGGCTTGTCCGGAAGATTACAAAGACTTGTTGGTACGTATGGCCGGTTACAGTGATTACTTCAACGATATGAATCCCGATTTACAGCAGGAAGTGATCGATCGTACTGAAAATGAATCGTTTTAAATCTTTTTAAATGGGAAAAGGACTGATTTTCGATATTAAAAGATACGCTATTAATGATGGGCCCGGCATTCGGGTAACTATTTTCTTTAAAGGCTGCCCTTTGTCCTGCGTTTGGTGTCATAATCCGGAAAGTATTTTGGATTACGCGCAGAAGATGTACACAGCTTCGAAATGTATCGGAGCTGTAAAATGTACAGAGGTTTGTCCGAATGATGCGCTGACTTTAACCAGAAATGGGATTGAGACAGATGTTGAATTGTGTAATCTTTGCGGAAAGTGTGCAGAGGTTTGTCCAACAAAGGCCATCGAAATGTCGGGGAAGGAATACAGTACGGCTGATTTGATGAAAATTATTGAAAGGGAAACCGTTTTCTTTGATCATTCCCAAGGTGGAGTGACTTTTTCAGGAGGAGAACCTTTGATGCATTTTCAAAAACTGATTGAACTGCTGGATAATTGCGGTAAAAAGGACATTCACCGGGTAGTGGATACTACATTATTTGCGAATACGGATGTTGTTCTTGATGTGGCCAAACGAACTGAATTATTTTTGGTTGATCTGAAAGCCTGGGATTCTGAAGTGCACCAAAAATATACCGGAGTTCCCAACGGGCAAATTCTTAAAAACATAAAGCTCCTGGCAGAAATGGGTAAGGATTTTATCATTCGCATCCCTTTTATCGATGGAGTGAATGCCGACGAACTAACACTAAGAAAAGAAGCGGAATTTTTATCCTCTATTCCATGGGAACGAAAAGAAGTGAATCTGCTGCTTTATCATGACATTGCAAAAGGCAAACACCAAAAACTCGGTTCTGCTTACAAAGCAGAGGAACTGGCGACACCTTCCGATGAAATGGTACAATTCGCTCAAGCTATTTTTGCCGAAAAAGGCATAAGCGCCACTGTTGGTGGCTAATCGTAATTTACTAAAACATTCAATGAAACAGAAGATGCACATACGTGCATCTTTTTTTATATGTATGGGTGCTTTATATGTATGGGTGCTTTATATGTTTAAATCTGCGAACGGTTCTGCGTGCTTTACGGTACCTGAAAATACCGAATATTTATGGTTGGTTGTAAGTGGAGCACCCACCGAACATTGGCCGGTTGTTTTTAACTGGGGAGCATCAGATGATGACAGCAAGGAGGAGCAATGGCCTTATCAGATTAAATTATCGGGAACCGCTCCTGACAGTTCTGAAATAAGCTAAACGATGCTGTTTTTCAGCGAAAAAATGCCTGCAGCCTGCATAAAGTCAAAAGCGGTCAATTGAACCATAGCTGATTCTTAACAATTCATGCTTCATTGCGTTTGGATTTATTGCGATATTTTCAATAAATTTAGATATGCGTGAAAATGATAAGATAATAAAATTAATTGTTCAGCGGAGAATCGTACTTTTTTCGGTGCTGATTTTTGCTGCAAAAACGGGAGCCTATTTCCTAACCAATTCTGTTGGGATTTTAACGGATGCCCTGGAAAGTACTGTAAATGTAATGACTGGTTTTATCAGTCTTTACAGCATAAGTGTTGCTCTAAAACCACGCGATATCGATCATCCGTTTGGTCATGGTAAAATTGAATCAATATCGGCTTCAATTGAAGGGATATTGATTGTGCTGGCTGGTCTGGTCATTATTTTTGAGGCGGTTAAACGTTTATTCTATCCGCGTGAAATAGAACAGTTGGATGTTGGAATTTTGATTGTCGCTCTGGCTGGTTTACTAAATTACATATTGGGATAT
This sequence comes from Marinifilaceae bacterium, assembly GCA_016936255.1. Taxonomy (GTDB): domain Bacteria; phylum Bacteroidota; class Bacteroidia; order Bacteroidales; family Marinifilaceae; genus Labilibaculum. The sequence continues at coordinate 42,203 of JAFGYE010000105.1, forward strand.
TTTAGCATTAAAACCGGAGAAAAGCATCAGTCAATTGCTTTGGTTGCCGGCGGAAAGCACTTGCAGTCGGATACTTATTCTACCATAGGATTGGTTGTTGGTTTGGTTTTGTTATTGCTGACCCAAAAAGCATGGCTGGATAGTGCCATTGCCATGCTGTTTGGATCGATCATTATTTATACCGGGTATAAAATTTTAAAAGAGACCACATCGAATTTAATGGATGAGGCTGATTTTAACTTGTTGAAAGATATCAGTAAAATTCTGTGGGAAAACAGGAATGAAAACTGGATTGATGTAAGCAATCTGAAATTGCTAAAATATGGTGACAGGTATCATATTGATTGTGACCTGACGCTGCCTTGGTACATGAATATTGCGGATGCTCATAAAGAAGGGGATTTTGTAATGCAGAAGATTTCAGAGCATTATCCTTATCCAATTGATTTCACTATTCATACCGATGCCTGTACCAGAGAATTGTGCAGGCATTGCTCCATTTCCGATTGTAAATTCCGCGCTTATTCTTTTGAAAATGAAACCGTCTGGACTGTAGAAAATACAATTAAACAGGAAGTTTCCTAATTTTAACAAATAACATTCCTATTATGAGAATCTGGTCAATACACCCAAAATATTTGGATACGAAAGGATTGCTTGCGCTCTGGAGAGAAACACTGCTGGCTAAAAATGTTTTGGAGGGCAAAACAAAAGGCTATAAAAACCATCCGCAATTAACACGATTTAAAAATTCCGGCAATTCACTTCATGGCATCAATCAGTATTTGGAAGCTGTGTACGAAGAATCGTGCAGCCGGGGTTATCATTTTAACAAAGAGAAGTTCGATTTGTATGAGGAGCCGGCAAGTTTGACGGTAACAGGCGGACAAATAGAATTTGAAATAAAACATCTGTTAAAGAAACTGGAACAGCGGGATAAAGAAAGATATTTTAAATTGCTGGAAGAAACCAGTGTTGAAATCCATCCGCTTTTCAAGCTAATTGAAGGTGGTATTGAGGAATGGGAAATTGTATAAAATATTGGAAGAAAACATCCTGGCATAAACAAGCATTCCCATCAAAAAACAAAGGCAGCTCCGCGCGGAACTGCCTTTGTTTATATATTTCGGAATAGATTTAATTCTTCATCTTTTCAATTTCGATTGCCAATTGATCAACCAGTTTATCCAATTGATTGATTACGGCCAGCATAGCTTCCGGCTGCGATAAATCAACACCTGCTTTTTTCAATTGCTCCATTGGAAAATCATTACCTCCCGATTGCAGAAGGGTAGTGTATCTTTTCAAGGCTTCCTGTTTTTCAGTTTTGCTTCCCTCGGTAACATCTTTGTACAATTTAGCCGACGATGCAAAACAAGTCGCATATTGGTAAACGTAGTAAGGAGAGTTGTAAAAGTGAGGAATTCTTGTCCATGGATAGTTTGAATACTGTGTTTTCTCCGAAACGTCCCCATAATACTGGTCCGCAATTTCGCCCCAGGTATTTGTTAGGATTTCAGCGTTAACAGGCTGTCCCTGTTCAACCATTGTATGAACCTGATATTCGTAATCAGCAAACATGGTTTGTGCAAAAAAGGTACCTATAATTCCTTCAATAGACTGAGTCAGCAGAGCAATGCGCTCCTTTGGATCCTTGGTTGTTTCCATCATATGATCCAGTAAGAGGCGTTCGTTAAAAGTAGATGCAACTTCAGCCACAAATATTGTATAATTCGAAGTGGTGAACGGCTGTGTTTCGTTCGACAGGGTAGTGTGCATGGTATGACCCAACTCATGAGCCAGGGTGAAAACATACTCAAGTGTTTCGTCGTAATTCAACAGCATGTATGGATGCACGCCGTAAACACCTGACGAAAATGCTCCGGAACGTTTGCCGGGATTCTCATAAACATCCAGCCAGCCGCTGGCAGTTGCTGTTTTTAATTTTTCCTGATATTCTTTTCCCAAAGGCAAAACTGACTCAGTTACAATTTTAACGGCTTCATCGTAGGGGTATTTCTTGTCGAAATCAACCAAGCTGATTGAACCATCGAAACCATAGTATTTTTCCAGACCCAATACTTTTTTACGAAGTTTGTAATATTTCTGAACAGGTGCCGTATTTTCTTTTACCGTTTTAATCAGGTTCAAATACACATCTTTCGGAATGTTGTTGCCTTCCAGGGAAGCATCCAGACACGATTCGTAATTTCGGGCCCGGGCATTTGCCCATTCCGATTGAATGATTCCGTTGTAGATGGCCGCATAAGTGTTTTTATTCTTGTAGTAAACATCGTAAAGGGCTTCGTAAGCCTTTCTACGGTCTGCCTGATTTTTGTTGTTGGTAGTAATTTGAGAGTACATTCCCGGTGTTACCGTCACTTTCGAACCATCCGACAGTTCCACTTCCTGAAACTCGATATCGGTGGTTGATAAAGCTGAAAATACCGATCCGGCAGTTCCCGATACCTGAGAGTAATAGGAGACCATTTTTCCCAATTCTTCATTCAGAACATGCTTTTGCAAACGGTACATATCCATTAATTCGAATTCGTAAACTTTTAAACCTTTGTTTTCAGCAAGCCATTGTTTCATGGTGGCTTCCGGAATTGCAATCATTTCCGGCGAAATCCATGCAGTTACCGGTCCGAAACCGGCAAACAAAAGTCCCACTTTCTGCAGTTTTGCCTGCAATTCCATATTTCGTGTATCAACAGTGCTTTGGAACGAAACAAACTGATAAACCTTATAGGCTTTTTTCATCAGGTTCTCTTGCGCAGTCATTAACTTTAGCAGGTTCTCAGAACTTTCGCCAAGCGTTCCTTTGCAGGATAGAATTTCCTCCATGTCAACCGAAATTGCCTTAAAATCAGCTTCCCAGGCCTCCCAGTTTTCATAGATATCCGAGAAATTCCATTTGTACTTTTCCGGTATTTCTTCTCTGCTTTTGTAATTCACCTGTGCGCTGGCCTGCAAACACAGTGCAGTGGCAAAAGCGGCTATAAGGAATCCTTTCCCTACTTGTTTAAAATTCATTTTCATTGTCCTTTATTAATGTTAGTTGAATAGATATTTGATGCTAAAGAAACAAATATAAAATGATGGGAGCATATTGACTTAATTTTTTCGATGTAAGACAGTAAAATCAGGATGTATGTGGAAAATAAAAGAGCAAAAACTTATTGTTTCGGGAAGGAATTCAATGCAGTTACAACGGAGTAGGATAGAGATATCATTGAGGCAATATTATAAGTCAGCACATCAAAGATACATGAATGATTTATCATTTTAAATCAGGGAATCATTAGTGCATGTTCCTGTAAGAAAATCTCCATGGTGCTTGTTTTCAGGCAACTGCCAACATAAAATAGCAATTGCAGAAGGAGTGAAATGATGCTAAAGCAAAACAATGGGAATATTTTAGTTACAGTTGGCTAAAGCCAAACTGCAATAGATAAAAAATACAAAGCATTTATTGATAAGAGCAGAAAAGCTCAGCATCCATTGCGGCTACGCTCCTTTTTTTTAGGAGCCTTAGCTCCAACATCTACGCAGGATTTTCATGCCAGAGATAAAACAGGGGCGCAGCCCTGATGTCTTCGTAGCACGCACCGATCCAATAGGGGCGTTAGCCCTGTAATCTTCTCTAATTGTACCATTCAAATAAATATTTAGGGTTGTAATTCACGTCAAATTTTTCCAACAACAATAAATATTCTTCTTTAAATGATTGTTTTTTATGGTGTTCCGCTTGGTTCAATACATATTTTACCACATTATCGATATGCGATTTAGAATAGGTAAAGGCTCCAAAACCATCTTGCCAGGAAAATTTTCCGGGAATGTATTTTTTTTCGTTCAACCATTTGGAAGAACCCGATTTTACCTGCTCCATTAATTTTGATGGGGAAATAGTTGGATGCATTCCAATAAAAATGTGTGTATGATCGGGATTGCAATAGATGGCATAGGTTTTACATTTTTGGTTGGTAACAATGCCACAGATTACTTTTTCTAATTCATCTCTGAACCGTTCTTTGATTAGGTTTTCACGCCCTTTAACCGAAAAAACGAATTGGGTATATAATTGGGTGTATGTATTTGCCATATTTGTTTCTTTAAGATGTCAGGGCTACGCCCTTTTTTTCTTTTAATTTATTCATTTTCTACGAAGATACATGGGCTACGCCCCTGAAACTGTATTTTGCCATATTTGTTTCTTTACGATGTCAGGGCTACGTCCTTTTTTCTTGTAATTTACTCATTTTCTACGAAGATGCATGGGCTACGCCCCAGAAACTGTATTTGCCATATTTGTTTTTTAAGATGTCAGGGCTACGCCCTTTTTTTTCTTGTCATTATTCATTTTCTACGAAGATGCATGGGCTACGCTCCTGAAACTGTATTTGCCATATTTGTTTTTTAAGATGTCAGGGCTACGCCCTTTTTTTCTTTTAATTTATTCATTTTCTACGAAGATACATGGGCTACGCCCCTTTTTTTTTAGGAGCCTTAGCTCCAACATCTACGCAGGATTTTCATGCCAGAGATAAAACAGGGGCGCAGCCCTGATATCTTCGCAAC
>JAFGYE010000106.1 GCA_016936255.1 Marinifilaceae bacterium
ATTAAATTTTGACAGAGCCTAAATCGCTCTATAAAAATGAAAATTAAAAAATAGAATAAAACTCTAGGATATCAGGGGTCAAAACAGAACCAATGTTACATAAAGGATTTTGTAATTTTTTAAGAAAATGTAGAGAATTAGATTTCTCTGTTAATGTACTAAGCAACTTAACTATCTTGACTGATGAAGTAATTGAAGAAATGAAATTAAATCCTCTTTTAGGTGTACAAACTTCATTATATTCAATGAACCCAGAAATACATGATTATATCACTCAAACTAAAGGAAGTTTTGAAAAAACAAAGAACTCAATTTTAAAGCTAATTGAGCAAGATATACCTTTGCAAATTAGTTGTCCAATATTAAAGCAGAATAAAAATTGTTGTACTGATGTTGTAAATTGGGCTAAGACTCAGGGAGTTTATGCTGGAGATGATTATATTATTATTGCTAGATACAATCATTCAACTCAGAACTTGGGTTGTCGCTTATCTATAGCTGAGATAGAAGATGTTATAATTGAAAAATCTAAAATAGATAAAAACTATATTAAAAATATAAAAGCTGAAGCAGAACAAAATACAAATTATTCACCTGATGATTATGTTTGTAGTGTTTGTGAGTCTACATTATGTATTGCTGATAATGGTAATGTATATCCATGTGCAGGATGGCAAGATTATGTAGTTGGAAATATCCTACAAAATTCACTTCAAGAGATTTGGGAAAAATCTGAAAAAGTGAATTATTTAAGAAATCTACGCAAAAAAGAATTTCCTAAATGTTTAAAATGCCCAGATAAAGAATATTGTACGATGTGTATGGTTAGAAATGCCAATGAAGATCCTAATGGCGACCCTTTGGTTGTCAATGAATATTTCTGTGAGATAGCTAAATTAAATAAGAGGATAGCAGTTAATTAATATTATTTCAAAACGTGGCCTAACATTTTGCATAAGTAATGGTAGCCGATGTGCTTGCATATCAAGATTTGACGGAAAACTATCATGCTATCTGCAACGACTCATACAATTTACCGTCAAGCCCCACAGGCCAGGCTCTCAGTCCGGCCTTTTTCCCGTCCAGCGAAAAAGATACCTTCCATGAGTTTCAGATGTCCCGTCCAGCGAAAAAGATGTCTTCTATGAGTTTCAGATATCCTGTCCAGCGGAAAAAAAGTCTTCTATGAGTTTCAGATATCCCGTCCAGCGAAAAAAATATGTTTCATGAGCTTCAGATATTCCGTCCAATGAGAAAAATGGTTAGTGTGAACTTGTGTTAGGTATATATGTAAGTTGGTTAAATAAAATATGGAGTTGCTTATTTGAGGAGTTTAAAAAAAATGTTTTTAATGGGTGTTAATTATCTGTTAAGCTGATGAAATGGTTTAAATAAGGGGATGGCTTTATCTTATATTGACTGGTATTGTTGATTGTTTTCTATTGTAATCTCTTTTTATTAGTGTTTTGTGTTGCTGCATTCATCCATAATTTATTGATTTATGTTTGTTTTTTAAAATATTATGGATAGCTTTAGTTTTCAATTTTTAACCAAACCCAAATGGAAATGAAAAAAATACATGCAAATGCAATTACCGATGAAGTTGCCGAAGCCTGCCAGGGCATAATAGAATTAAGTAAAAAATACCCCATAACAGAAGATGCGTACTACAGCATAACATTCGAAAAATTAACCGGGATGTCGAACGAGTTAATTGGGAAGATGAATGCGGGTTGGTTGAATAGTGAATTAAAGGATAAGGATGAGGCACGTGATTTGGATCTGCGCGCCATTTTTTATGAAGTAAAAGCCAAATGCATGTTCCGCCCCAGCGACGGTCAGGAAAAGGCCTTGCATGTAAAAGAAATTTTGGATCGTTGCGGGATGAAAATTGCCGAAGAATCGTACACCATAGAAAGTGCCGGAGTACGGGCCATGCTGAGCGATTTAAATGCGCCCGAATTGGAGGAATGTGTTCGGGCAATACCTGATTTAAAACAATTGATGGATAATTTGGAGCAATCGCAGGCCGATTTTGATGTTTCGGCATCCAAATTAATCGAAGACAAAAACGAACGGGAAAATACCAAATCGGCATCGGTTGTTGCCCAGGAACTGAAGAGCATTATTAACAATGAGTTGTTGGGTTATTTAGGCGCAATGGCGAAGGCAAATCCTGCAAAATACAAGCCTTTTGCCGATGTGGTAAATACATTGATTGAAACCGGCAATAACAAGCTGCGCGACCGTATGGCTGCTTTAAAGCGCAAAAAGGAAAAGATAAATTTGGAACAGAACTAAAGAGAATTACTTGCAACTACATACAAACTGAAGCAAACCCCTTTGAACAATTGTCCGAAGGGGTTTTTTTATGTGTTTGCATTTGCAATTATACGGCATTTACTTCCATTTCCAGTTTCACACCAAATTTGTAGAGCACCGATTTTCTGATTTCGTTGGCCAATTCGAGTATTTCAGATCCTTTTGCATGTCCAAGATTCACAATCACCAGTGCCTGATCTTTGTGAACACCGGCATCGCCGATTCGTTTGCCTTTCCAGCCGCATTGTTCAATTAGCCAGCCGGCGGCCAGTTTGCTTTGTGTTTCGTTTAGCTCATAAACAGGCATGTCTTCGTGCTTTGCTTTTAGCGCATCGGCTTCAGCTTTGGCAACCACAGGGTTTTTGAAAAAACTGCCTGCATTGCCCAGTACTTTTGGGTCGGGCAGTTTGCTTTCGCGGATTTTGATGATTACCTCGCGGATATTTTTCAGATTCACTTCATCGTAAGCTTCCAGTTCCCGGGCAATGGCGCCGTAATGAACTTTAAATTCGGCCTGTTTGCTGAATCGGAAGTTAACGTGGGTAATGATGAATTGATTTTTGTATTCGTTTTTAAAAACGCTGTACCGATAGTCGAATTCGCAGTGCGCATTGCTGAAAGTTACTTTTTTGTTGCTCTCAATGGATATGGCTTCCACGCTTTCAATCACGTCTTTTACCTCAACACCATAGGCTCCTATATTTTGAATGGGAGCTGCACCAACCACACCCGGAATCAGGGACAGATTTTCGATGCCCGATAAATGATTTTCAACACTCCAGGCTACAAATTCATCCCAATCTTCGTTGGCACCCACCTGCACCAAAACCGAATCATCATCTTCTTCACTAATTTTTATTCCCTTCACCTTTGGATGAATCACCAGGCCGTTAAAGTCTTCGGTAAACAGAAGGTTGCTGCCGCCGCCCAGCAGTAAATACTGAATGTTAAGAATATCATTTTTGCTTAAAAAGTCTTGAATTTCTTCGACAGTATCAAATTCGAAAAAATATCTGGCATTGGCTTCTATGCCAAATGTGTTGTAATCTTTTAAAGAAACGTTTTTACGAAGAGAGGCCATGTTATCAGTTTTCAGTGAGCAGTAATCAGTTATTAGTGAATGGTATTAAAGAGTCTGTTTAAGAAGTTTTACAAAACCAAGAATATCATCTTCGGTGGTGTCGAAAGAGCACAGCCAGCGCACTTCGCCTGCCTGTTCATCCCAAACCCAAAAAAAGTATTCTTCCTGAAGTTGTTCAATTTTATCTTTAGGGACAAGTGCCCAAATGCCGTTGGCCTGAACCTTTTGGGTAATTTTTATCTGATCTATTTTTAGGACTTCCTGTTCGAGCAGTTTGGCCATTTTGTTGGCATGACGGGCTGTTTTCAGCCACAACCCGTTGGTGAGCATGGCATCGAACTGTGCACCGATGTATCTCATTTTAGAACAAAGCTGCATGCTTTGTTTGCGAACGTATTTGGCTTCTTTCGATAGTTCCGGATTAAAAAAGATGACTGCTTCGCCCAGCATCATGCCGTTTTTGGTTCCCCCAAAACTGAGCACATCAACACCGGCAAGGGTGGTAAATTCTTTTACATCAACATCCAGACTTACAACAGCATTTGCCAGTCGTGCACCGTCCATATGAACGTACATGTTGTTGGCATGCGCCAAATCGCAGATGGCTTTCACTTCTTCGGGCGTATAAACAGTTCCCAGTTCGGTACATTGAGTAATCGAAATCATTTTTGGCTGGGAGTGATGCTCAAAACCAAATCCGTGCAAATGCGGGAGAATTAATTCGGGCGATATTTTGCCGTCGGGTGTTTCAATAGGAATAACTTTACATCCTGTAAATTTATCCGGGGCACCGCACTCGTCAACCTGAATGTGAGCCGTTGCCGGACAAATAATGGAATGATAGGATTGGGTTAATGTTGAAAGACTAATAACATTGGCTCCGGTTCCGTTGAAGGCAAAGTATACATCAATATTGCTTCCAAACAGGGTTTTGAACTTTTCAATTGCGGCAGCTGTGTATGGATCTCCGCCGTAAGCCATTACATGACCTTGGTTCGAATTCTGAATAGCCTCCATTACCTCTGGCAATATTCCTGAAAAATTATCGCTTGCAAATCCTCTTTTATTCATTTTCTATGCTTTTTTATCGAAGCATTAAAAGTAAACTTTATTCATTAAATATTTCGATAAAAAGTTTGAAAATGCTGTGCTGCCATTTAAAATACGAATGTTTTGCTTCTGCTTAATTCTCTGAGCGATTTTCCCGATGGGTGTTTCGGCAGAAAGAAAATGGGAACAAGCGTCTTGTAAATCAGTCTGATATCTCTTATCTAAAATCTGACAATCTATTGCAAAAGAATTTTTATTTTTTGAAGTAAAACAGACAACTCGTCTGGTTTGGCTTCACCTTTGGTAAGGAACTGAATTTTACCTTCTTTATCGAGAAGGAAAAGGTAACACAGCTTTTTGTCCTGAACATCAAAGCAGTCAAAATAAGGATTCAAAGATCCATAATAAGTCATTACATTTTGGTGCATTGGTTTAGCAATGCCGCTGCGCATTCCATTGTCGATATAATGCGACAGCCAATTGTAAAAGGAACTGATCATGGGCACTTCAATGTAACGGAAATCATTGTTGATGCTGAACTCTTTCATAAGAGGTTTGGTCCAGGTGTCAATTTGGGCTTGAGTACCTCTTTTAAATGCAAGGATTAAAACGCTCACTTTTCCTTTGCAATGATCGGGAAGGGTGATCATTTTAGAAGATAATAATTTGCCTTTTATCTCGGGAAAAAAATCTCCGGGTTTAAGTTTTTTACTATCCTGCGCACGCGCAACCGGGCTTACAAAAATACTTAAGAGCAATGCAATTACAATAGATCTAATCATTTGTTTTTTCTTGATAATAGTTTTGAAGAAGAGTCAGCGTATTCCTCGATATTTTCCACCTTTCGGTGATTTTAGCTTCTTTCATCTGGGATTTAATCAACTTGTAAAGTTCTTCAACCTGCTCATATTCTTTTGTGTCTTTTAAATAGGTCTTTGATTGTCCGATGTATGTACCAGGACTACTTTCTACCAAGGGAGCCAGATTCACCCATTTTTTAGTTAATGTAAAAGTGAGTTTTGCTTTTAGTCCAAGATCAGCATTTCCAAGAACGAGATCACCATCTTTATTCAAGGACCAAAAGTATTTTTTTGGGTTTTTAAGTAATTGATCCAACATGTCTTAAAAATTTTAATTTTACATTGATGTTGTTGTAAGTTTGCCTATATAATTTATAAATTTTTTACAACTTTCGCAGGTAGTAAGGGCCATGAATTTTAAAGATAGTAAAAATGATTTGTGATATTCAGTTTGGGAAATTAATGATTGTGTCGGATTTGCATGGCAATGGATTTGATTTCCGTCAGATATTGAAGGTTTACCGAAAATTAAAAAGCGAAGGGAAAGCGGATTATCTGGTTTTTCTGGGTGATTTAATTCATGCTTATCCCGGAAAGAGAAAGGATGAATCTTTGGAAATTATTCAGGAACTCATCAAAATGGGTGCAAATAAAAAGGGAAGCGGGGTAATCTGTTTGTTGGGAAACCATGAGTTTGTTCACATTTATCATATTCCCCTGCAGCGGGGACATTTGGAATTTACATCCTGGTTCGAGAACCGGATTCGAAAGAACAGGGAAGAGATTGTGCGTTTTTTTATGGATATGCCTTTTATGCTGAGAACCAAAGGGGGTGTTTTGGTAAACCATACGGGAAGCTCAGATCGTTATGCCCAAACCAAAGGAATTGATTTAAATTGGTTCAAGCGGTATTCTCATGAAGGAGAATTTGTTGCGCACATTGAGAACATCAACACCTATGATCCGCAGATTAGTTCCCTTTTTATGAAGACTGCAAAAGGGGATTATTTGTGGGATGTTTTAATGAATGGGAATGAACGGCAATACGGAGAGGAGTATCTTGAGATGGTGGATGATTTGCTGCAGTTTGCAAGTGTGGATCGTGAAAATTCTCCCATGACAACACTGGTTAGCGGGCACATTGGGGTTGACTACGGAGCCGAAACAATCGGAAGCCGCAAACTGCGTTTGTGCAGCAGTGCCGGCTGCTTGCGCGATTTGGAAAAGAAATACCTGCTCATCGATGCCGAAAAGAGATATACCAATTCATTGGAACTGCTGGAATGCTGCTGCGATCTTTATTGATTTTAGGATCGGAAAGCTTCCAGACTTTTTCCTCTTAGCTGAAGAGGTGATTTTCCTGTGGACAATTTAAATGTTTTGTTGAAGTAGGAGGGACTGTTGAATCCGCATTCGTAGGCAATCTGGGCCACGGTTAACCTTCCTTCGGCAAGAAGCTTTTTTGCATAATTAATACGCATTTCATTCAGGAATTCAGAAAAGGTTTTATTCGTTTTGCTTTTAAAAAAGCGGCAAAATGCTGTTTTACTCATGTTGGCAATTTTGGCGGCTTCGTCCAATTCTATTTTTTGCTGAAAGTTTTTACTTACGTATTCATAAATCTGATACAGTTTTTGATTGTTTCTGTGCTGGAAAGTTTCTACAAAATTATCCGAAGCCAGATACTCCAGATCATCCGATAGAGCCAAAACCTGCAATATCTGCAGCAGTACAAGAATCCGCTGGGCGAATTCCGATGAATGAAGTGTTTTTAAATGCTGAATGATCTTGTATTTTGAACTGCCTTCAATCCGTACTCCCTGAAACGATTTGGTCAGGAACTTCTTAATTCGATACATTTCAGGCAATAGAAAGAACTCTTTGCCAAAACTATCCTCTTTAAAATGAACGACCCAGGCAATGGCCCGCAAATCATTTTCTTTTCGGTAGTAAGACTCATCGTTCTTCATTACATGAGGAGTGTTGGGCCCAATAAATATCAAATCACCATCTTTAAAATTGTCAATACAGTCGCCAACCACCAAAGTACCTCTGCTTTTTTCAATGTAGATCAATTCAAATTCGGGATGATGGTGCCACGGAACTTCAATGTGCGGTAAAACATCAATCTTAGACCGGAACGAATGCTCATTCTTTATCGGTATCTCTTCAAGTAGTAGCGACATAGTTGTATTATTTTACCTGCTCTGTTTGCAGTTTTCTCAATAAAAGATAATATATTACCTGCTGTTTTTTGTGTTCACTTCGAATCGCAGATTAATATCTTTAAAAGCAGTACTTGTGTATTATTGCCTTTTGTTGTCGTTTATTATTAATAAAGTGTGAATATAGTGCAATAAAATGATAAAATAGTAAAACTAATTCATAAGAAATTGAATGAGATTTGTAAACAGAAATACAAACGATTGAAAAAATATAATTATGGTCTCAATTAGTACGAATATTGGTAAGAGTAATTCCGGAGAAAAAGCTCAGGGAATGAACTATAAAGGAGCTTTAGCTCTGTTAACGTCTCTGTTTTTTATGTGGGGATTTTTGACTTGCATGAATGATATTTTAATTCCTCATTTAAAAGGATTGTTTGATTTGTCAATTACGCAGGCCATGCTTGTACAGTTTACCTTTTTTGGAGCCTATTTTTTAATGTCATTGCCGGCAGGTTGGATTATTGGAAAGATCGGTTATAAAATGGGAATTGTAACAGGATTGGGTATTGCTGCTATTGGTGCAGCATTGTTTTTTCCTGCAGCGGCATTCCTGTCTTACGGATTTTTTCTTTTTGCCTTGTTCGTGTTGGCTGTTGGGATTGTTATTCTTCAGGTGGCAGCAAATCCGTTTGTTGCAGAATTAGGTACGCCCGAAACGGCTTCAAGCCGCTTGAATCTTACTCAGGGATTTAATAGTCTGGGAACCACTGTTGCTCCAATTTTTGGGGCTTATTTAATATTGGATAACACAAGTGTAGATATTGCAGGTAAGGCGGAAGCAGTTCAAATGCCATATGTTGGATTGGCAATTGCGCTGGCTGTTATTGCAGTGATTTTTGCATTGGTGAAATTGCCGAAAATTCAGGATGCTGAGGAAGAAAAAGCAGAGGGATCGGTATGGAAATTCAGACATTTAATTTTGGGTGCACTTGCCATTTTTACTTATGTTGGAGCAGAGGTTTCCATAGGAAGTGCTTTGGTAATGTATTTTGGAGACGAAGGATTGCACCTGTTTGGTGAAGCCGAAGCGGCCAGCTATGTTTCCGTATTTTGGGGCGGAGCAATGATCGGCAGGTTTATAGGATCAGCAATCATGCAAAAGGTATCGGCCTCAAAAGTATTGGCTTTTAATTCTGTTATGGTTGTGGTTTTAGTTGTTGTTAGTATGCTTACTAACGGATATGTTGCCATGTGGAGTCTTGTTTTGGTAGGATTGTTTAACTCAATTATGTTTCCAACTATTTTTACCCTTGCAATTGATGGTTTGGGTAAATATACAAGTCAGGGTTCAGGTATTTTGTGTTTAGCGATTGTTGGTGGTGCAATAATTCCTATGATAATGGGAGTGCTGGCCGATAATTTTGGATTGCGTAATTCATTTGCATTAACCATTATCTGTTACGGATACATTTTATTCTATGCCTTAAGGGGACATAAACACGCGTAATTAATTATTTATTTTGTTGGGATGAAGGAAGTTGCTTTAGGTATCGATATAGGTGGAACCAATACTGTTTTTGGCTGTATTGATTCAAAGGGGAATTGTTTGGCAACAGGGAGTCTGCCAACTCAAAAGCACGCGGCTATTGAGGATTATTTGAATGAGTTGTTTTTTGAGGTTGAATCTGCTATGAATGGATCAGCTGAAAAAATGCAAATTATTGGAGTTGGTATTGGTGCTCCAAATGCCAGTTTTTACACCGGAACTATTGAAAATGCTGCGAATTTGCGATGGAAGGGGTGTGTGCCTTTAGCCAGTTTGGTGAAAAAGAGAATTGATGTCCCGGTCATTATTACCAATGATGCCAATGCTGCGGCAATGGGAGAAAAGGTTTTTGGTGCCGCAAAAGGAATGGATAATTTCATCGTGATTACTCTTGGTACCGGATTAGGAAGTGGAATTGTAGTAAATGGCGACTTGTTGTATGGCCACGATGGTTTTGCAGGTGAAGTTGGACATATGATTGTTCGCGCCAGCGGACGGGAATGTGGTTGTGGACGCAAAGGTTGTTTGGAAACTTATGTGTCGGCAACAGGAGTTAAAAGAACTGTTTATAAGTTGCTGGCACGGCACATGGGCGATAGTGAGTTGAGAAATGTTCCATTTAGCAGGCTGACAGCAAAAATGGTTGCAGAAGCTGCCGGCAGAGGCGATTTGGTTGCAAAAGAAACATTTGAATATACTGCAAGAATGTTGGGAGAGGTTCTGGCTAATGTGGTTGCTGTAACCAGTCCTCAGGCAATCTTTCTATTTGGAGGATTGACAAAGGCTGGAGATATTCTCTTTAATCCGGTTGCAGAAACACTCGAAGAACAACTTCTTTCCATCTACAAAGGGAAAGTTAAAATATTAGCTTCCGGAATTGAGGATGATGCAGCGGTTTTAGGTGCAGCATCTTTAATCTGGAACAAAAGATAACCGATAGCTTTCAGGCTTAGTTTGAAAGTTAACCCCTCGTGCCTGCATTTATGCAGGCACTTTTTGTTTGTAGAAATTGGTTCTACAATCTGTGGGAAAGATTCCACACATATTTGCATGTTAAAAGTTGTGGAATTAAAAAATAAAATTTCCATGTGAGGTGTATTGTACTGGTAATGAGCCGTTAATTTACTTTTGCGCGTTGAGTTTTAATTTGATTTTATTTCTGGCACAGATTTCTCATATTGATCTGTGAATTTGAATTGATGTAAACTTATTAAAATTAAAAATTATGAGAAAGTTAGTATTTGCACTCCTGGTATTACCTCTATTTACAGCATGTAATCAGAAAGAATTAAAGCAATTGCGTGAGCAAAATGTTCAACTGACTCAAATGGCTCAGGAAAAAGATTCTACCATTGATGATTTTGTTGAATCGTTTGATGTTATTGCAGCTAATCTGGCAATCATTAAAGAGAAAGAAAATATTATTTCTGTTAGTGCAAGTGAGAATCCAAGTGTTGGAAAAAAAGCGCAAATTGTTACTGATTTAGGTCTGATTCGCGACCTTTTGGAAGAAAACAAAGCAAAGCTTGAAAGTCTGGATAAAAAATTGAATAACAGCTGGTACCAAAACTCAAAATTAAAGAAATTGGTGGCTGGTTTAAAAACACAAATTGAAGAAAAAGATCTTTCAATCAATGCGCTTTCTGAGCAGGTTGCACAGCTTAATGTTGAGGTTGAGAATTTGAACGGACAGGTAACTGATTTGAATGGTACTGTTGTTGCTTTAAATACTGAGAATGACAGCAAAGCTAAAACAATTGAAGAGCAAACGACCAATTTAAACACAGCACATTACGTAATTGGTGACATTAAAGAGCTGAAGCTGAAGCAGGTTGTAACAAGTACTGGTGGTATTTTAGGAATAGGAGCGACCAACAAGTTGAATCAGAAAATTAATCCTGAAAATTTCAACAATATCGATATTACTCAAACAACGACTATTCCTGTATCTGGAAAGAAAGTTAGTTTAGTAACTTCTCACCCTAGCGATTCATACCGATTTGAAGGAACTGATAAAGAAATTGAAGCAATCACTATCCTTGATCCTAATGAGTTCTGGAAAGCATCAAAATATTTAGTTGTTGCAGTGAAATAATACAAACAGAATAGCTTGGTTTTAAGCATCCCATTTTGGGGTGCTTTTTTTTTGCGCAGATTTAGTCTTTATCGGCAAAAATACCTTGAGGTTTATCTAACCTGCCCAATGTGTAAATTAACTGATAGTATTATTTCTTTTGGGTAGGATATTGCCCGGTAATCAGCCAATTATCCTCATGTTGAGTTTATTAATTAGCTGGAATTTCGTAACTTATAAACAATCTTCTTGCCCCTATAAAGTGTAGCTCTATACACTGTGCTGTTGATTTGTGTTGAAACGGAATAATTAAATACTTATGTCTGATCTAGAACAAGGAATTCAAAATCATTTATTTGAATTGCAGTTAGAAATTGATGATATTTTTGCCAAAGGGCGCGATTCTGTAGTTTCGGAAGTTACCATTGGGCAAATATATGGTGGAATGCGTGGATTGATTGCATTGGCCTGCAACACATCCTATGTTGATCCTTATTCCGGGCTTCATATTGGAGAGTATACTACAGATGAATTTTCGAATAAGTTGCCTGAAGAAATATTTTTTCTCTTGTCTACCGGGAAATTTCCAGACAGGAAATCACTTGCAGATTTTCAAAATGATCTGAGTAAACGTGCCACAATACCTCAATATACCTGGGATGTTTTGCGCAGTCTGCCTAAAGATACTCATCCAATGACCATGTTGAGTCTGGGTATTTTATCCATGGAAAATGAGTCTGTTTTTAAGAAGGAATACCAAAAGGGTTTAAAAAAGTCGGAATACTGGAAATATACTTTGGAGGATGCAATGAATATACTGGCAAAGTTACCAGGACTTGCTGCGGGGATCTATCGAATAAGGTTTGGCGATGGGAGTTTAATTCCTCATGATTCCGGTTTAAATTGGTCGGGTAATCTGGCACACATGCTTGGTGTTAATGATGATGAGGGATTTGCAGATTTAATGCGTCTGTATCTGGTTTTGCATTGCGATCATGAAGGTGGGAACGTAAGTGCATTTACATCAAGAGTGGTAAATTCAGCTCTTTCGGATTTGTATTATGCTGTTTCTGCAGGACTTAACGGCTTGGCAGGTCCGCTCCACGGATTGGCAAATCAGGAATGCCTTCGTTTTATTCTAAAAATTCACGATAAATTTGGGGCTGATCCGGATGAGGAAGTGTTGAGAGCATATATTCTGGATGTTTTAAATTCGGGTAAAGTGATTCCTGGTTACGGGCATGCTGTATTGCGGGTTACAGATCCCCGATTCACAGCTTTTATGAAATTTGGGGAGGCGAATTGTGCGAATAATCATTGTTTTAAGATTGCAAAGAAACTTTTCTCGGTTGTTCCGGATATATTAATGCATTACAAAGAAGGCAAAGTTGCCAATCCATGGCCAAATGTCGATGCGATGTCGGGTTCACTTCTGCATAATTACGGGTTGAATGAGTTCGATTTTTATACCGTTTTATTTGGTGTGTCCAGAGTCATGGGATTTTGTGCTCAGAATATCCTTGCCTTGGGATTAGGACAGCCGATTATCAGACCCAAAAGTGTTACCAACAGATGGGTGCTTGAAAAACTTACCGTACCCGGATAAATGTGTTTCTCATTTGTCCTGTGTTTAATTCTGATAAATGTGCTATGATAGAATTTGAATCAATTTAAATGGATTGGGATGACAATAAACTGAAAAAAACTAAAAATGATGCTATCGCTAATTTCAGATTTCCTTAAAGTGATTATCTTTGCGGCTCATTTAAATTAAAGAGATGATTAGTGTAGATGCTTTGGCGGTAGAATTTGGAGGAACCAATTTATTTAAAGACATTTCCTTTGTGATTAATGAAAAGGATAGAATTGCTTTAATGGGAAAAAACGGGGCTGGTAAATCTACTCTTTTGAAAATTATAGCAGGAGCCGAAAGTCCTTCCCGGGGAAGAGTTTCAAGTCCTAAGGATAAGGTGATTGCTTATTTGCCTCAGCATTTAATGACTGATAATACCCGTACGGTATTCGAAGAAACAGCTCAGGCTTTTGCTTCTATTTTCGAGATGGAGAAACAGATTGAGGAAATGAATGTGGAATTGGGTACGCGAACAGATTTTGAATCGGAAAGTTATTACAAGCTAATTGAGGATGTTTCTGCTTTAAGTGAAAAATACTATTCGATAGAAGAAATAAACTACGATTCGGAAGTTGAGAAAACACTGTTTGGATTGGGGTTTGTACGGGAAGATTTCACAAGACCAACCAGCGAATTTAGTGGTGGTTGGAGAATGAGAATCGAATTGGCAAAAATTCTTTTGCAAAATCCAGATTTGATTCTTTTGGATGAGCCGACCAATCATTTGGATATTGAATCGATACAATGGTTAGAGGATTTCCTGATTAATTCAGGAAAAGCTGTTGTTATTATTTCTCACGACAGGGCTTTTGTTGATAAAATTACAACCCGGACGATAGAAATTACAATGGGTAGAATTTACGATTACAAAGTAAATTACTCTCAATATTTAGAGCTTCGTAAGGAGCGGAGAGTTCATCAGCAAAAAGCATTTGATGAACAGCAAAAAATGATTGCAGACAATCAGACTTTTATCGACAGGTTTAAGGGGACGTATTCCAAAACACTGGCAGTTCAGTCGAGGGTGAAAATGCTCGAAAAACTCGATATTGTTGAGGTTGATGAAGAAGATAATTCAGCACTTCGTTTAAAATTTCCGCCATCGCCTCGTTCAGGAAATTATCCTGTAATTATGGAAGATGTTGAAAAAACTTACGGGGATCATACCGTATTTTCAGGTGTGAATTTTACAATACAAAGAGGAGAGAAACTTGCTTTTGTAGGGAAAAACGGAGAAGGGAAATCGACTTTGGTAAAAGCCATTATGCAGGAAATTGAGCATGGCGGAAACTTAACGCTTGGGCACAACACGATGATTGGTTATTTTGCTCAGAATCAGGCTTCGTTGATGGATGAAAACCTGACTGTCTTTCAAACCATTGATGATATTGCCAAGGGAGATATTCGAACAAAAATTAAAGATATATTAGGCGCTTTCATGTTTGGAGGTGATAACTCTACAAAGAAGGTGAAAGTTCTGTCTGGCGGAGAAAAAACCAGATTGGCAATGATTAAATTGTTGCTGGAACCGGTGAATTTGCTGATTCTTGATGAGCCAACCAATCATTTGGATATGAAAACCAAAGATATTTTGAAAGCAGCCTTGAAAGAATTTGACGGAACTATAATTCTGGTTTCTCACGATCGTGATTTTCTGGATGGTTTGGCCGAGAAAGTTTACGAATTTGGAAACAAGAAGGTGAAGGAACATTTGGGTGATATTTACTCATTCCTGAGCAAGAAAAAAATGGAAAATTTAAACGAGCTGGAACGTAAAAACTAGATCTGTAAAGTACAATAATAGTGAAGAGACGCCAATGCGTCTCTTTTTTTTGTTGCATATTTTTTACTCTTGCAACCATAAAATTACCTTTTCACAATTTGGTTTTTCTTTTGGTGAAAGGACATCAACGAGCTTCCCATTTTCATCAATCAGGTATTTTTGGAAGTTCCATTTTATTTTCGAATCCATCACTCCATTTTTCGACTTTTGTGTCAGCCAGCTGTAAATTGGATGTATATCATTTCCTTTTACTGATATTTTCGACATCATGGGAAAGCTGACGCCATAATTCTTTGTGCAAAATTCTTTTATTTCTTCATCAGTTCCAGGTTCCTGCCAAAGGAAGTTATTGGCAGGAAAGCCTACAATTACAAAATCTTTATCCTGATATTCCTTGTATAAAGCCTCAAGTAATTCGTATTGAGGAGTCAATCCGCATTTAGATGCCGTATTGACAATCATGATTTTTTTGCCCTTCAAATCAGCAAAACTAAATTCAGATCCATCAATAGCTGTAAGGGTAAATTGATGAATACTTTCTTGGGCAAAGCTCATAAAAGAAGTTGAGATAAGTAAAATGCTTATTGCAATTATTTTTCGCATACCATGATTGTTTACGTTAACGATTCAACAATTTAATTCCTTTTTTGTTCGGAAACAAAATGAGGGATACCAATGCATTTTTATTTTACCGCGAACTCGCCTCAGTCTGTAATATTTAGGCCACAAAAAAAGAGCAGCCAACCGGTTGCTCTTTCTCATTCAATATTTTATGATGTTAGAATTTTTCATCGTATTTGGTCCAGATTCCATCTCCAATTTTCCATGCTTTTTCAACCACTTCGTTTCCTAATTGAATGGTTCTGTTGGTAAGGAATTCAACTCTTTTTTTCTTACTCAAACTCATGAATTGTTCATCAATTTTCGACTGTTCTTCAAAATAGCTTTTTTGCAATGGAACAAACACCTTGTCAATATCGTGACGCATGTCGCCCCATCGCTGGGCAGATAATGTACCCAATCTGTTGAAAGCCCACCATGCTGAAGTACGGGTGTAACCTAATTTTCGGGCTTTTACTTTATAGCTTTCAGCTAAATCTGCAGATCCGGAATAAACCGGAATATAAATTGAGCTTGCCACATTATCCTGCGCCAACCAAACAATTCCGCCAACTTCATCGGGCAGCCAATCACGACATTGAATGATTGTTGCATACATAGTATACCAGCGGGCTATGGTTCTTTCTCCCAGCTCATCCCATCCGCCATTTACACGAAACAATTTGTTCATATCGTAAGGCATAAAAGGATTTGCAAAAGGAGATATCACTTCGTTTCCGTCTTTATCTGCTTGTTTGATGTTTTTAACAAAGTTGTAAGGCGTTCCTTCGTAGTAATCTTTAAAGATCTCCACCAATTTATTCATTGTTATTTTTTCATCCGGTTTCACCGAAAAAGGATAATCTTTGTCGTTGGCATCCAAATTCAGGGAAGGAGCTGCCATTGAAAGTACCCGCCATTCTCTTCTTCGTGAAGCCAGAGACAAACGACTCTCCGGTGCATAAGCGTAATTCCAGCGGAATGTTTCGCCTTCTTTCCACCATCCGTTTTCTTTGGCAACATCAAAAATATTCGCCGATGCCATAAAATAATCCGGATTTTTTAAATCAATCTCTTTAATGGTGCTGGCGTTCGCATTTACCGAAATGTGATCGTTCGGAACTCGTTGAGCAACCCAAACGGCTCCTACTTTTCCTTTTCCCGGACCCACAACCTCAAAATGCCAAACCTCTTTTTTATCAGCAATGGTAAGACACTCACCATAATCGCGCCAACCGTATTTTTTTAGTAAATCATCAGCCAAACTAATTGCTTCTCTGGCTGATGAACATCTTTCCAGCATTAATTGCTGCAAACGCTGACAATCGATCAAACATTCTGTTGAGAATAATTCTTCATGGCCGCCAAACGTAGATTCACCAATAGCCAATTGCTTTTCGTTAATGCAAGGGTAGGCAGTATTTAAGAATTGGTAGGTTTTTTCTACCTGATCGATTTCTCCTATTTTTTTATGCTGATAAGTTGGCATTGCCAAACTATCGTAAGCAGAGCGTTCAAACAATTCGAATTTATTTCCTTTGTTGTGTTTTTTTGAGGGAACAACATTCATCCAGGCTCTTGTGCGGTGACTGTCATCGGTGTGAGATGTAATAACAGAGCCATCGATAGTAGCCATTTTTCCAACCGTTATGGTGGTACATCCTTCCGGAACACCATTTTTCCAATCTGATTTGTCCTGAGCAATGGCAGAAAATGAAATTGACGCCATTAAAATGAACAGGCTCATTCTAAATTGTTTTTTCATAAGTTCGTGTTGTGTTGTTTAGCAATTGTGTTGTTTGTTCTTTTTTTATTTAGTGCCTTTCACTAAAAAAATGCCTGAATCTTCAATGGTGATTAGTTTTTGTTTGTAGAGCAGGCCTACCGCTTTTTTGAAGTTCTTTTTACTCATATTTAAAAGGTGATAAATATCTTCAGGTGAACTTTTGTCGTTTAAAGGAAGAAAACCATCTTCTTTTTTTAGCTGAGATAGAATTTGTTCTCCAGAATCAGGAATTTTGTTTTCATAACCTTGTTTTTGCAGGCTAACGTCTATTTTTCCGTCAGGTCTGATTTTTTTAATATATGCCTTACGCACATCTCCGCAACGAACAGGTTCAAATATTTCATTCTGATACAACATTCCTAATGCATCGTTACTAATCAATACCTGATAGCCTAAATCATTCCTTCTTCCGATAAGAATTTCAACTTCGTCACCTTCAGTATACGAGGTTTCCACGTCTCTAAGTACATTCTCAATTTTTGCTGTTCCAACAATCCGGCCGGATGCATTATCCAGATACACAAATATTAAGTAAGAATAACCAACCTGCATGTTGTCCTTTTGCTCACTAAACGGCACAAACAAATCTTTAGCGATTCCCCAGTCGAGAAATGCGCCTAAATTATTGACTGTTTTCACCTTTAAGTAAGCAAATTCACCTACGGTAGCATAGGGAATAAGAGTTGTTGCAATAATTCGATTTTCAGAATCACGATAGATAAATACTTTAATAGTATCATCCAATTGGGTTTTAGGAGGCACATATCTGGTAGGTAAAAGAATTAAAGATTCATCTTCTCCCTGTAAATACACTCCAAAATCGACTATTTTAGCAACTTTTAACGATGCAAACTGACCAATCATACTCACAATATTATATTTTATCACTTTATCTGTATTGAATAAGAATCACTTACAGATGAAAGTGCGGTTTCACTACTCGAAAATTTAACACGGTAAATGTAAGCATCTTTTTACGAAATATTCGTTTGCATAGCCAATTCCCGAATTTCGAATTGAAAATGCTCTGCTCTATAAAATCTTCCTGGAAAAGAGCATTGAATCTAACTGACTTTGCAGAATTTGGAGTGTTGTGCAGCAGGTTTGTGAAATCGAAAGAATTGCTTTGAGTATTTAAGCTCAGCGAATGCTTAACAGTAGATGTTATCAGTTAAATGTATGGCATTTTACAAGTGTATTTCTGTGAGTGCCGATTTCAGTACCATTTTAATGATTTGTCATGTGAAGATTGCAATTTTCGTTATCGATTGCAGCTTTTACTTGTTATTATTAAAGAAAAAAATCATTAATGTTATTGGGTGTAAACACCCATTAAACGAGGTATTGTACAACATACAGCGAATAATACAGAAAAATTTCTCCAATGAAAAATTGTTTTTATTTTTGATGCAGAATTAAATCACATTGATTCGATTCCAATTTTAAGCAACTCTCTCGAGTAATAATTGGAGATAAAAAATTAACAAGTCAGGGTATGAAAAAAAGGAAGTTATTAGTTAGAGATCTTACATTAAGAGATGGTCAGCAATCTCTTTTTGCTACAAGAATGCCACAGGCAGAAATTGAAAAGGTATTACACCTATATAAGAAAGCCAATTTCTATGCAATGGAAGTTTGGGGTGGTGCAGTTCCTGATTCAGTTATGCGATACCTTAATGAAGATCCATGGTATCGTTTGGAGTCGATTAAAAAAGTGATAGGCAATGTTTCCAAACTTACCGCTCTATCCCGTGGTCGTAACCTTTTTGGATATAGTCCATACCCGGAATCAGTAATTGAAGATTTCAATACTCAGGCAGTTAAGTCTGGATTGGGAATCATGCGTATTTTCGATTGTTTGAATGATATCGAAAACATGAAGTCTACTATTAAGTATGTGAAAGCAGCTGGTGGTATTGCTGATTGTGCAGTATGTTTTACTGTTGATTCTAAATTTCCTACTAAAAAAGAAGATCTTGAAAGATTAACTATAAAGAACCTTCCTGATCAAATTTTTGATCTGGACTACTTTGTAGATATGGCAAAAAAGCTTGAGGCTTTAGGTGCCGATATGATTTCATTAAAAGATATGGCTGGATTGGCTTCTCCTTCGTATGCAGGTCAAATCATCCGCCGGTTCAAAGAAGAATTAAGTATCCCTGTGGATTTCCATTCTCACTCTACACCTGGTTACGGTTTGGCTTCTGCTCTTACTGCAATTATCAATGGCGTTGATATCATCGATACCAACATTATGAATTTTGCCGGTGGATCTGCTGCGCCAGCTTACGAATTAATCTACATTTTCTGTCAGAAATTAGGCATTGAATTGGATGGTGATGCAAAAACTGTTGTTGAGATCAACAAAATTCTGAAAGAAATTCGTTTGAATGCTTTGGCTGATGTTGATAGCTACAAGCAGTTCCCAATTGAATTTGATATTACAAAAGATAAATTGCCTGCCAACATCGATCAGTTATTCGATGATGCAATTAAGTTTGCTAATGCCGATCAGGAAGCAGAACTACTTGTTGCATGTCACGCAATTGAGGCATATTTTAATTTCCCGGCTCCGAACCAAATGGTTAAGGATGCGGAAATTCCTGGAGGTATGTATACCAACATGCTTAACCAGCTGAAAGCTTTAGGTTTGGAAACCCTGTTAGAGAGAGTGTTGGAAGTGGTACCGGTGGTTCGTTTGGACGCTGGCTGTCCGCCATTGGTAACCCCTTCTTCTCAAATCATTGGGGTACAGGCTGTAAATTGTGTAATTGATGAGAATTCAGGTCGTCCGTTTTATACCAACGTAAACAACCAGTTTTTTAATTTAGTAAAAGGAGAGTACGGAACAACTCCAATTGAGATTGCTCCAGAATTCCGCAAGAAAATTACAGGAAAAGCTGAAAAATCAGCATACGATGTAGATGCTTATGTATCTCCTGAAAATCCAACATTGCCACAGTACGGAAACGTAAAATTGGCAATTGATAAAAAAGAATTCATGTTGCTTGAGTTGTTCCCATTGGTAGCTAAAGGCTATTTGGAAGGAAAACGTAAAGCAGAATTCGAAGCTCAAAGAGAGGCAAATCGTAAGAAAATTGCTGCTGAAAGGGCTGCAATCAAACGTACAGGTAAACTTAAGATTCGTGACCTTACCCTGCGTGATGGTCAGCAATCATTGTTTGCTACTCGTGTTCCTCAGGCCGAAATTGAAAAAGTTCTTCCGATGTATAAGGATGCTAACTTTTATGCTATGGAAGTATGGGGTGGTGCAATTCCTGATTCGGTAATGCGTTACCTGAACGAGGATCCATGGCACCGTTTGGAGTCAATTAAAGAAGTGATTGGTGATGTTTCCTATCTTACAGCTCTATCGCGTGGTAGAAACCTGTTCGGATATTCTCCATATCCTGAATCAGTAATCGAAGGTTTCAACAGAAATGCTGTGAAATCCGGTTTGGGTATCATGCGTATCTTCGACTGTTTGAATGATGTGAAGAACATGGAAACCACCATCAAATACATGAAAGAAGCCGGTGGTATTGCCGACTGTGCTGTTTGTTATACTGTTGATCCTAAATTTACAGGGAAACAAAGATGGAAAGCATTGCTATCCGGAAAGAGATTGCCTAAGAAGATTTTTGATGTAAATTACTTCCTGAACAAGGCAAAACAAATGGAAGCTTTGGGTGCTGATATGATTACCGTGAAAGATATGGCTGGATTGATTCCACCATCATTGTCAGGGAAGATTATCAGAAGAATGAAAAGTGAATTAAACGTGCCTATCGATTTCCATACTCACTGTACTCCGGGTTACGGTTTAGGTGCTGTTTTAATGGCAATTGTTAACGGTGTTGATATTGTAGATACCAACATTCTGAACTTTGCTGGTGGACCGGCTGCTCCGGCATTCGAAATTATTCAGATTTTTGCTGATAAGTTAGGTTTAGACACTGGTGTGAATTTAGATGCTGTTGTTAAAATTAATGCTGAATTAAAGGGAATCCGCAGTCGGATTGCAGAATTCGATTCATACAAAATGTTCCCATTGGAATTCGATATTACAGCTGATTATCTTCCAAAAGAGATTGATGCATTGTTCGATAAAGCGATTGAATTAGCAAAAGCAGATAAAGAAGCCGAATTGTTAGACGTTTGTAATGCTATCGATAAATTCTTCAACTTCCCGGCACCAAACGAAGAAGTGAAGGCTGCTGAGATTCCAGGAGGTATGTATACCAACATGTTGGCTCAGCTGAAAGGATTGGGATTGGAAGATTTGCTGCCAACAGTACTGTTAAAAGTACCGGAAGTACGTGTTGCTGCAGGTTGTCCTCCATTGGTTACTCCATCATCACAAATCATTGGTGTTCAGGCAGTAAATTATGTGTTGGATGTGAACAGCGGCAAAGCTCCTTATACAAACGTAAACAACCAATTCTTTAACCTTGTGAAAGGTGAATATGGCGAAACTCCAATCAATATCGATCCGGAATACCGTCAGAAGATTTGCGGACAGCGAGATGCTACAGCTTTCGATGTAAGCAAATACAAATCACCTGAGAATCCAATATTGGAAGAGTTTGGTGGCGTTAAGCTTGCTGAGAATGAGAAAGAAATGTTGTTGTTGGAATTGTTCCCAACTGTTGCAGGTCCTTTCCTGAAGAATCGCAAAGCGGATGCTTACTACGCAAAAGTAGAAGCTGAAGAGAATGAAAAACAAAGAATCATCGACGAGCAAAAAGCTGCTTACAAGGCAATTCCTGCTGAGGAAAAGCGAGCAATGCTTTTGAGAGGATTATATAGCTTGGGTGGAACTTCAGAGGAGGCGACTGGTGAGATTACTCAACCAGAAGAAAAAGAGTCTCGTTTAGATCTTAAAACCAAAGAAATGCTTAGCAGGATGAAACCTAAAAGCAAATTAGTAGGATAAAGTTTTCTCTTTATATACGCAACCTTAAAAAGTGCTGCTCTTCGGAGCTGCACTTTTTTTTTTTGTTCATGACAAATGGTACTGCTGACGTTTTACTAATTGAGAAAGGATACTTTCTTGCCCTAGCACAACTATAGAGCTACGACTGCAACAGTCGTGCTACTACGACTACAATGGTCGTAAGTGAAGCACAAAAAGGTGAGTGTATTGATATTTTGTTTGTGTTTGGTTCATGCTATTGTAATTCAATGTTTTATGTGTTTGTTTTAAGGGGTGAGCTTTGTTTGCTGACAGGGGGAGCTGAAAAAGAGAGCCACACCGAAGTGAGACTCTCATTATATAGATTTGACTTGTGTATTCTATTCATATTTTAAAGCAAGTACGGGATCCTGACTTGCAGCCTTCCAGGTTTGGCAGCTTACTGTTGCAATCGCAATAAAAAGTGCAATTACTCCCGATAAGGCAAATATCCACCAGCTCAATTCAATTTTATAGGCAAAGTTACTCAGCCAGTTAGATGCAGCATAGTAAGCGATTGGACAGGCAACAATAAAAGCGAGGGCTACCCATTTGGTGTATTCACTGATCAGTTGGATAAGTATTTCGAAAGCACCGGCACCATTGGCTTTTTTTATGCCAATTTCTTTTGTTTTGTGCTGAATACTGAAGGACGAAAGGGCGAACATTCCTAAGCTTGATAGTAAAATCGACAGAAGGGCAAAAAGTATTAAGGCTTTCATCTCGTTGTATTGATTTCGATAAATTTCGGCATACATATCGCTGATGAATTCATATTTTAAAGGTTCATTTGGAAACAAATGATTCCATTCTTTCTGAAGAACATCAATCGCCGTTTTTTTGTTTTGATCATCAATTTTAACAAAGAATGTCCCGTTAAATAACCTCTTGGAAGCCATTACAATTGGTTCTTCTTTCGTAAACATGTTGTCGTAATGGATTGCATCTACAACTGCAATGATTTCTCCTTTGGCAAACATGTATGTGGCAATGAAATTGTATTTAAATTCTCTGCCAATTACATCCTCTGGATTGCTAAATCCCAGCATTTCTACTGCAGCCATGTTTAAAATGTATTGTTCATTAAATCCTGCATGATTGGTTTCGTATTCTTTAAGATTTTTTCCTGCTATTTCAAGATTTGGGTTGATTGCTATTTTTTCCCATTCTTGCGTTGAAGTAGGTCCCATCTTTAGATTTCCTGCAATTGACTTTATGTTGAAAAGAGTAAAGAAATCTTCATCAATGGTTAGAATGGTTAATCGTAAATCTTTATCATTTTCAACACCTTCCATTTCGAATCCGTATTTAAAAGGAGCAATACTTCCGGGAGGCACTGTAGAAGCACTAACCGATAATATTTCAGGGTGTTTTAAAGCCATTTCCTTGAAGATATCATATTTTTCAAGGGCAACATAAGGTACCTCAGGAAGAACGAGAACTGATCTGTCTCCGTTTCCCAAATGATTTTTATTGACATATGAAATCTGATTGTATAGAATCAGGGTGAGAATTAAGGCTGAAATGGATAAGATAAATTGAAATAGGAGTGAAAACTCGAATTTTTTGGATCCTTGATCGGGCACCTTGCAGAGATCGGGTGATAAACCTGTTATATACAAAGGAAGTAAGGCAAGAATACCAAATGCGGTCAAAAATAGAAGTGAAGAAATTAATACTGCAGTGTAAGCTATTTCCAACTGATATTCGAAATGAGTTGCCTGATTAAAATTGAAGGCTAAAAAAGCGCCGATTCCAATTGCGATAATACTTTGTGCAATTGATCTTACAAAGAGGAGTTGTGAAAGATTCAAAATTGAAGCTCCGTTCACCATTCGAATTTTGAAATCTTTACTGCTGTTTATAAACTGTACAAAGTTTAAATTCGAATAATTAATGATCACAATTAAAAGGATAATTACAGCGCCTGCAATTAGAATGATCAAAGAACTAATATTTCCTGTCTCACTTAGCTCATCTCTTTGGTGACTTTTTAGGTGAATATCTTTTAGAGGTAAAAGTTTAAAGCTTGGAGCCAGCTCTCCTTCTTTAACATTTTTAGACCAATAGTTATTAATTGAAATCAAGAGTTCAGGTGCGGAAGTTTTTTCATGCAAAAGCAGATAGGTATAATAGCCTCCGTAGTTTTCTTTCATTTCTTTTAACGATCTTGAAAGCAGTATTTCAGGTCTAAAGTGGGAGTTGGTAGGTGTATCCTCTAAAATCGCAGTTATCGTAAACGTTTTATCTTCAGTATAAGGCTCTTTTATAGTGATTTCTTTTCCTATAACATCTGTACTGCCAAAATAGTTAAGTGCTGTAGCGGCACTAATTACCGCTTCGTTAGGCTTTTTTAGAAGTGTATTTCTATTTCCTTTTTCTACTCGAAAATCAAAAACTTCAAAGAACGTTTCGTTTGTATAGTAAATGTTTTCAGGGGAAAACTCATTTTTCTCAACTTGAATTTTTACATGCCATAAATTGCCAATAAATGCAATTTTTTTAATGGAAGGGAAACGGTCATAGAAACTTACGATATAGTTTTTATCGATAGAGGCAGAACTGATATCATCAGTTTCATCAAGAATGTTTGCTCTTCCAGGTTTGTCAATCTGAATTCTGTAAATGTTATCTGCTTTGGTATGAAATTTATCGAAAGAGAGTTCTTTTTGAGTGTATGAGAAAACAATAAGAACAACAGCAAAGGCAATTGCAATGCCTATGATATTAATCGAAAACCATTTTTTGTTTTTGTTGATGTAATTGAAAACCATAGTTTTAGTGTTGAGGATTAGAAATTAATGCCGGCCATTTTTTTTGCGGTACTTTCTGCAGCAATTTCGCCATCGAAAAGGCGAATTACCCTGTGTGCAAATTCTGCATCTCTTTCCGAGTGAGTAACCATCACTATTGTGGTTCCTTCATTATTTAATTCACTCAATAAATTCATCACCTCCAATCCTGTTTTTGAATCCAGATTACCAGTAGGCTCATCAGCAAGAAGCAGTTTTGGATTGGCTGCAATTGCTCGTGCAATAGCAACTCTCTGTTGCTGACCACCTGATAACTGCTGTGGATAATGGTTCCTTCTGTGTCCGATTTTCATTCGATCCAACATTTCCAAAACACGCGCTTTTTTATCTGCTGATTTAATATTTAAATAATTAAGCGGCAGTTCAACATTCCGGTAAACATTTAATTCATCAATCAGGTTAAAGCTTTGGAATACAAAATTGATATTTCCTTTTCTGATTTTGTTGCGTTGTTTTTCTTTTTGAGATCCAACTTCCCGGTTGTTAAAATAATACTTTCCTTCTGATGGACTATCCAACATTCCCATAATGTTGAGCAAGGTTGATTTGCCGCAACCCGAAGGTCCCATGATGGCAACAAATTCACCTTGCTTTATTTCCAGTTGAATATTGTTTAGGGCAGTGGTTTCAACCTCTTCAGTTCGAAAGGTTTTGCTTAAATTTTCAATTTTTATCATGTTAATCAGATTAGTAATACAATTGTAATGGTTTCATACTATAAACACAAACGAATTAAATAGTATGAAATTTAATAGACTTGCTTTATTATTGGTGTTTTGTCGCCAATTATTGTGCCTGTTGTAAATTCTTTCAGATAATCAGGTTGTTAGTTTGTTTTGGGTGATATTTTCCTGAACTAAATTGTAAATAAATTTTATTGTTAGTGTATAGTTTCTTTACAATTGATAGACTTGTTAGGGAAGGTTTTTTACATTTGAAAAAACATTAAAATAAAATTATGTCCAAAGGTAAGGTGTTAGTAGCAGATGATCATAAAAGGGTGTTAACCGCTTTGCAGATTTTGCTTCAAGATGAATTTGAAGAAGTACAGACTTTAGCAAATCCTAATTCTTTGCTTTTTACTTTAGAAACCAATCAATTTGATATCATTCTTTTGGATATGAATTTTTCAGCAGGTGTGAATACTGGTAATGAAGGTTTTTTTTGGTTGAATAAAATCTTGGAGAAATATCCAGACATGGTCGTTGTTCTACTCACAGCTTATGGAGATATAGAGTTAGCTGTGAAGGCTATGAAAGTGGGAGCAAGCGATTTTATTTTAAAGCCATGGGATAATAACAAACTGATTAATACGCTAAGAACGGCATTGCAGCTTCGTCGATCGAAACAGAGAATTGTGCAGTTGGAGATCGAGAAAGAGGAGTTGGCACGAGAAATTAATCAACCGGTAACAAGAATGATTGGTCGTTCGAAATTGATGCTTGAAATGCATCGGATTATCGAAAAGGTAGCATGTACTGATGCTAATGTATTAATTTTTGGAGAACATGGAACCGGAAAAGAGTTGATTGCGAGAGAATTGCATCTAAAATCGAAAAGATGCAAAGCTGTTTTTATCACAGTCGATATGGGAGCCATTACGGAATCATTATTTGAGAGTGAACTTTTTGGACATGAGAAAGGTGCTTTTACCGATGCACGGGAGAGTAGGATCGGCCGATTTGAAATAGCTTCTGGTGGTACACTGTTTTTGGACGAAATAGGTAACCTTTCTATGCCGATGCAAGCCAAGTTACTAAGTGCATTGCAAACACGCAAAATTATTCGTTTGGGTGATAATCAGGTTCGTGACATAGATATCCGATTGATTTGTGCAAGCAATAAGAATTTGATACAGATGGTATTGAACGGAGAGTTTCGGGAGGATTTATTGTATCGAATAAATACCATTCAAATCGACGTGCCTGAGTTGAGAAATAGAAATGGTGATGTTGCTGTGTTGGCAGAATATTACCTGAGAAAATATGCGGTGAAATACAATAAGCAAAATCTGCGGTTTGCTAAAAATACGATTGAGAAACTAATGAAGTATTCTTGGCCGGGAAACGTCAGGGAGTTGCAGCACACAATTGAAAAGGCGGTGATTTTAACCGATAATTCGGAATTGTTAGCCGAAGAGTTTCTTTTTAAAGAGAGACAAATTAATGAAATGAAAAATGAAGCTGTTTCATTTGAGGAGATGGAAAAGCAATTGATTCGATCTGCAATGGACAGACATAAAGGAAATATGAGTCAGATTTCAAAGGAATTAGGAGTAACGCGTCCAACCTTATATCATAAAATTAAAAAGTATGATTTATAAAAAATTGCAGGTTCAGATCATTGTGCGGATTATTGGAATTGTTTTTCTTTCATTTCTTTTTGGCTGGTTGCTTTGGGCAAGTAATTATTTAAATTTATCTATTGTTGTATTTGTTCTTATTTGCTGGCAAGTTGTTAAATTGATCTATTTTTTAAATTCTACGAACCGCTTGTTAAGTCAGTTTTTTTTATCTGTAAAGAATGAAGATTCTACTCTTAAGATTCCAAAAACATTTGAAGGAAAATCATTTCGGGAACTTCGCGTAAGTATGCAGAATGTTAATCAAATAATTAAAGATTTACGATTGAAATATCAGCAAAAAGAGATTGTAAGTAATGCAATCATTGAGAATGCAGCTGTTGGAATACTTACGCTTACCTCTGCAGAAATGGTTGAATGTATTAATCGAAAAGGACGTGAGTTACTTGGGGTACATCATTTGGTTAATATCAAAGCCCTGTTAAAATCAGATGCTAAATTGGTATCTCTTTTTCAACAAATAAAATCGGGGGAGAATCGCATTATTGAAACACAGGTTAACCAAACTAAAATGCATTTGTTGGTTAATTGCAGCGCATTGGTATTAGGTAAAGAAAGGTATAAATTACTTTCTTTTACGGATATTAAGAATCAGCTGGATGCAAAAGAATTGGAGTCGTGGCAGAGCTTGATTAATGTTCTGACTCATGAAATAATGAATTCGGTATCTCCCTTAACCTGCTTGTCGGAAAATCTGGAAAAAAGCTATAAAGAGATGAATTCCGGCACATTGATTTCGGAGAAAATGCTGACTAAAACTCAAACAGGGTTGCGGGTAATTAAGGAGCAAGGAGAGGGCTTAATGCATTTTGTTGAAGCGTACCGCGAATTGTCCCGAATACCAAAACCACAAATAAAAGAAGTCGCAGTGAATCATTTGTTTGAGCATGTAAAAGAACTCCTTTGTTTGTATGAGGATACTAATATCAACTATCAGTTTGCGATTTTTGATGAGAATTTATTTATTGATATTGATGAGAAACTGATTGTTCAGGTGATGGTTAACCTGATTAAAAATGCTCAGTTTGCAATAGATGAGAATGGTGTAATTAAAATTGAAGCCAAAACTAATGAGGAGGGATTTATCCAAATATTAATTACTGATAATGGTTCAGGTATTAAATCTGAAGACATTCCGAATGTTTTCATTCCATTTTTCACAACAAAGGAGAATGGTTCTGGCATAGGTTTACCAATTGCAAGATCTGTTATGCGTTTGCATGATGGCAAAATTAGCCTTGAGTCTGTTTACGGCCAAGGCACAAGAGTATTGATTGAATTTCGGAAACCAATTAAGGAAGTAACCAACGGGTAGATAATTGTATCCGGGTTTAGTGTTGGGTTAACTGTCATAAATATCTATTTAAAATAGGTGTAAATTGATAATAAATTGATCTGCTGGGACTGGAGTATGTTAAAATTATGATATTTTAGAGGAATGGAAGAACAAAGGGCATTACGGGTTGAAATATTGGAAATGTTGTATAAGGGTGAATCCGAATCAGCAATTCTGAATGAATTGGTGCTTAGGGCTCAACGAATTGCAGCAGGCTCTATCTGTTCAATATTATGTGTTGATGAGGATGAAAAGTACTTGTTGTTGGGAGCAGCCCCGGATATGCCTGATTTCTACAATAAAGCAGTTCACGGTATTCCTATCGGATATGGAATAGGATCGTGCGGAACTGCCGCTTTTACTGGCGAAAGAGTTATTGTTGAAGATATTAATACACATCCTTATTGGAAAGATGTTAAAGCTCTTGCACAGAAAGCAAATTTGGGATCTTGTTGGTCGGAACCTATTAAAGATGCTTCGGGTAAGATTTTGGGGACTTTTGCGATTTATCATCGTACGCCAAATTTGCCAAATTCGAAGGATATTGAATTTATTTCAGAACTATCTGGTCTGACTGCAATTGTACTTGATCGAGGTAAAATTATTAGACAATTGGCAGAGAGCGAAAGTAAATATAAAACTTTAGCGGATGCCAGTAATGAGGCTGTTTTTATTGTTGATGAGGATAAGATTGTTGAAATAAATACTCGGGCTGAAATAATGACTGGGTATTCTGAATTGGAATTAACAGGTGTTTCTATTTTTAGTTTTATTGAGAAAGAGCACTGGATCGTTTCGCTTGATGAAAAATCTAGAAATTTTCGCCATAGAATTCAAGCGATCGGCACTAAAAAAGATGGTTCAAAGATAGATGTGGTTGTTCGAATTATGAATTCTATATTTAAAGGCAAGGTTATATGTTTGTTATCCATTCGTGATGTTACCAATTATAAAAATACCAAGACCGAATTACTTAAATTATCGCAATCAGTTATTCAAAGTCCGGTATCTGTAGTGATTACAAATTACGAAGGGGATATAGAGTATGTAAACCCGAAATTTAATGATCTCACGGGTTATTCTTTGGAAGAGGTGATAGGAGAGAATCCTAGCATTTTAAGTTCTGGAAAAAACAATAGAGATTTGTATGAGTTAATGTGGAAAACCATTAAGTCGGGTAATGTGTGGAGGGGAGAATTTCAGAATAAGAAAAAAAGCGGAGAATTGTTTTGGGAATTTGCAACAATATCACCAATAAAGGATGATAAAGGGCAGATTATTAATTTTACTGCTGTTAAAGAAGATATTACCGAACGGAAGAGACAAGAACAAATTCAGAAGATCATATTGAACATTTCAAACGCTGTTTTTTCTCAAGATACACTGTTTGAATTTATTCAGTTTATCAGGTTAGAGTTGTCTTCTATAATTGATACAACAAACTTTTTTGTTGCATTGTATGATGATAAAACTGAAATGTTTAGTTTGCCTTTTCATGATGATCAATATGATTCGTTCGAGAAATTCCCTAAAGGCAAGACTATTTCTGGTTGGGTTGTGGATCATGAAGCAGCACTTTTGGCAACAGCTGAAGAATTGGAAGAGTTGGAGGCAAAAGGAGAAGTCAAGCTTAAGGGTGAACCTTCCAAAATTTGGCTTGGAATGCCTCTAAAGGGAAAAGAAAAGGTGATTGGTGTTCTGGTTATTCAAAGTTACGAAGACGAGAATGTTGTTACCGAGGAAGATAAGAGAATGCTTGAATTAATTTCGCATCAAATTAGTATTTCTATTGAGCAAAAACGAACCGAACAGGAATTGCATAAAGCTTTACGAGATGCAACTGAAGCGGATCGTTTAAAGTCTGTTTTTTTAGCCACCATGTCGCACGAATTACGCACCCCTTTAAATGCCGTAATTGGCTTTTCGGAATTAGTCGATAATGACACAGATATTGATACCGCAGTTGAATTTTGCAAAATGATTCATCAGAGCGGTCACAATTTGTTAAACATTGTTGAAGATCTGTTTGATATTAGTCTAATACAATCGGGTGCTATTAAAATTAAGCAGGAAGATTACGGGCTCTTAAATTTGTTTTATGAAATTGATGCTGTCATTAAGGTTGAGAGGAATGTGCTTGGAAAGGAACATATTGAATTGATATTAAACATTCCGCCTAAATTTTCAGATTTTTTTATTAAGACAGATCCGCATCGGTTCAAACAGGTATTATTGAATTTATTAAAAAATGCTTTAAAGTTTACTGAAAAAGGAAGTATCGAATATGGCGTTATAGATCGTGATATGAATCCAGGAGCATTTCTTCAATTTTTTGTGAAGGATACAGGAATTGGAATTCCGGATGAAGTACAGGAAAGTATTTTTGGTCTGTTTAGGCAGGCTAATGAAAAGCTTTCGAGGAAGTATAATGGCGTTGGAATCGGATTATCTATTTCAAAGAGTTTAACTGAATTATTGGGAGGTAAAATTTGGTTTGATTCAACACTTGGAGAAGGGGCTACTTTTTATTTTACACATCCCATCAAATAAGCTAAAACCATTTAACAACAGGATTAAAATTCTTTAGTTCTTTCATTGGTTATTTTCCATTAAGCTTTTTTAACCAATTTTAGCATGCAGTTCGTCAAACTATCAGCCTGATAATAAAACAAATGCTCCTCAAAAATCGTAATTTAGATGGTAGGGTATTATTTTATTTAGCTTTAAACTTATAGCCATGACATTGCATAAATACATCCGCACAATCGGTAGGTGTTTGTTGTCGCTTGCCTTCATTTGTTTTAGTGTTTTACCAGTTAAAAGTCAGAAACAATTGCCTGATAAAAATGGAGAGTTGATTTTGATTGATTCATTGGAAATTACTCAGGCAACCCAAGAAAATCAGATACCAATTGGTTTATTCGCATATAATAAATGGGTTGATCTGAATGAAAACGGGCTTGTTGAAAGTAATGAGTTTTTTGGGTTAGGGAAGGTGTTATTTTCGAAAGGTGAAGCCATTAGTGTCTCTTTAAATGATCAAGATCTGAGCGAAGGTTCAAACCTGAAACTTAGAATTTGGGATACCAGTGGTAATTTGATTCGTACAATTAAAAAAACTTACACTTCAACTTCCTTATTTACTTATTCTGGTTTCGATTCATTTTTGCCCGTTGGGAATTATATTTTTACCATTAATCCGGAGGAAACGGGAACGACCTACCAAATTCGTTTTTCTTTAAAAGAGCCAAATGGAAATACTTACGCCCAAATTCGCAAAAAACTACTTCCTGAAAACCTGCATATTTTTAGGATGTGGATAGATGAGGATGGAGATATGAAATTGGATAGCTCAGAAGTGTTTGCATTGAATCAGAAAGAATACTTTTTAGGCGATGTAAATTTTGAGTTGGGTTTAAATCTTTCTTCAAGTACCAGGCAAGTTGTTTATCAGGTTTGGGATGCTCAGCATCAGTTGCTCAGCATGAATATTTCTAAATTGGACAGCTTGCAGCATTATACAATGAATGAGGATACTCTTCGTAAGGGAAACGATTTTTTAAAGGTCTTTCATGTTGCTCCGGCAGGTGATTATTTAATAACAGCTTCGGTTGCAGGAGAGAAGGTGAAACAATATCAGATTCCGATTCAGATAATAGATACAACTAAGATTGCTGATTCAGAACCAACAGTAGAGGTCGAACAACTTACAAAAGAAGATACCGTATCTTCAGTACCGAAAATAAAAATGGGAACCTCTGAGAATGTGGATAATTTAGCCCCTGAATTCAAAAAAGGGCAGGAGGGATTTTTTCTGTTTACAGGATTTATTGATTTGAATGAGAACAATGTTCAGGATAGAGAAGAGTTTATGGGAGCTGATCAGGATTATTATTATTCTGAATCGGAAAATGTATTTGTCCAATTCCATTTGAGACAATTTTTTAATACGACATTAAAATTACAATTGTTAGATGGTGAGAAGCAGTTGGTAAAAGAACAAATCGGCAAATACAGTGATTCTCCATTCGTATTTAAAGTTTCAATGCCCGATGATCCATTGATTCCAGGAGATTATCAATTACTGATGATTCCCGTTGGTTCGGAAATAAAATATCAATTGGAACTGACAATTAAATAGTCAAAAATCCCGCTTTTGGAGTTCCAAAAGCGGGATTCTATCAAATCTATAAACTATTGAAAAAAAGCTGTTTATTGCTTTGTTATTTTTTTGCTCAGCTTCGATCCGTCTTCCATTTCAAATACTAAAATGTAAGTTCCTTTAGTAAGATTATTCAAGTTTAAATCTGCCGATTCATTTGGCATATTTAGAGCTAGAATTGCTTTCCCTGATAAATCAAAAAGCTGTAATCTATTTACTTGTTTTAGATTTTCAAGATGAAGAATATCACGAACCGGATTTGGATACAGGCGTAATTCTTTGTTTAAAATATCATTAATCCCGGTTGAGTAGGTGATTTCTTCACTGTATGAACTGTAAACGATATTGCCTTGAAGTAATTCGCCTGTTTGTGCAACCGGTGTTACCGAAAAGCGAATAAAATTTCCCCGGTCGGCTCTAACAAGTGTGTAGCTTAGAGTATTGGCTCCGCTAATAAGCGTTTCATTCGTTCCATTCGGATCTTCACCTCTGTACCATTTGTAAATTGAACTACCTTCCGGATCATTATTAATATCAGTATAAGTATAATTTGCCGTTAGGGTTTCATCCTCTCGGAAAGTCCCGCTAATACTTGTGTTTGAAGCAATAGGTGCAGATTTCACATCAGGAACCGAAAGTTGTTTGGTTGTGTAAATATGATATTCTCCGGCTTCAAGATCAATAAATGCATTAACATTATTCACAGTAATTGCTTGCCCGCTAAAATAATCATACCATGTACCGGTTTTACTGAAATTAGGATCAATACTTCTTAGCTTAAGGTCGAAATTTCCAATTACCCTAACATCCATATCAGAATGATTGATTTCAATCCGTTTTAAAACCGTATTTGTATTGAGTGTGAAATCCTCAGATTCAAAAGCAATTTCTTCTTTTTTCAGTTTAATAAGAGCAGAGAATACTTCGTACAGTCTTTTTCTATTCGGATCATCCTGATATTCCCAGTGAATTGGTTTTTTGCCAACCCGACCATTTTCATCAATCGAGACATCGTAACCCAATTCTTCAAATTGCCACATCATTTTGGGACCCGGCACGGTAAAGAAAAAAGTAGATGCAGCTTCAACTCTCGATAGGGCGGTATTTAGGTTTGTTACATTATAATCACCTAGAGCAGCTCCATAGGTAAGATTACGATACATCATGCGCTCTTCGTCATGACTTTCCATATAATTCACCAATTTTGGGCCGGTCCATTGCCTCTCTTTCCATGAATACCAATTGAAATCAGAAGAATATCCCATGGAAGCTTCGCTGTATTCATGATTGGCATTTCCCCAAAGCATGATTCCATGAGCTGCCAGTTCTTTTTCTTCCGCATTATCGGATAAATGTTCGAAAATCACCACGGCGTTCGATTTAACGTTCCAAATTGCGGTCGACATCCTTTTTAGTATTTCAATACGCTCAGGATCGTACTGTCCTCCCCAAGGATCGGTTGTGTTGCTGTGTAGTGTGTTTGAAAATCCTTTGGTAAAATCGAAACGAAATCCATCAATGTGATATTCATTCATCCAATAGGTATTAATCCGATCCACTAACTTTTGTGTCGCCGTACTTGTGTGATTAATATCGTATCCCCATTGTGCTTCTGTATTTTCGAAATTGCTGGTGACATTGTACCATGGATTATCTGTAGTTGGTTTTGAACCATCAAAGTACATGCGTAAAAATGGAGATTGTCCGTAAGTATGATTCAATACCATATCCATATAAACAGCTATTCCTCTGTTGTGACATTCATCTACAAATGCTTTGTAGTCATCTTTTGTTCCATAGGCTTTATCCGGAGCAAAATAAAAGGAAGGATTGTATCCCCAGGAATCATTTCCTTCGAATTCGTTAAATGGCATCAATTCAATTGCATTAACGCCAAGTCTTTCCAAATAATCTAATGTGTCTTTAACTGTTTTAATATCACCAGTGGCAGTAAAATCACGAATGTGTAATTCGTAAACTACTAAGTCTTCTTTTAAAGGCGGAGTAAATTGTGCATCGGACCATGTATAAGTGGTTTGTGCTGTTTGGAAGACACTGGCAATTTCGCTTGTTTTATCAGTAGGATAGGGAATCAAATTTGGATAGGTTGTACTCGAAATGTATTTATCATTCCAAGGATCAAGTACTTTATCGGCATAAGGATCTGCAATTTTGATAGTCCCGTCGATAACATACTGGAAAATATATTCTTTTCCTGCAGTTAAATTGTCGAGAGTAATCCAAAAATAGTCTCCGTCTTTTTTCATTTGATAGTTGTTGTCAAACTTCCAATTATTGAAATCACCTATAATAAAAACATATTCTTTATTCGGTGCGTAAAGTGATAAACTTACGGTTGTATTGTCAATGTAATTGATTCCATCTTTAAGACCAACAGGCTTTGTTGCTGTTGGTGTATCCTCTTTTAGAACGATATTTACTGTATCTCTTGCTTCCTCACCGCTTGCAGTTGCAACAGCAATTAATTGGTGATTGCCTGTGGCATTTGGAGTATAGGAATAATTCAATTGGGTTGACGAGGTGGAAGTCATGCTTACGCCATCGATTAGCAACTCTAAATTATCACTAGCTTCAGAATTTGCCGTAATCAATACTGATTCATTTTTTCCAAAAATGGCATTGTCAACTGGTTTTGCGAATTCAACATTGAGTCCACCTTCGCTTAAGTCAACAAATATGTCTGTTCCTCCGTCTCCTTTTCCTTCTTTCGAATTGTCAGAACTCCTAAAAACGAAAGCCATTTTTAATATTTTTTCACCACTTGTTACGCCGTAATATTCGCGAATGTCAGGTGTAATACTTAATTGCCACTTGTTATTGCCAAGTGATGTTAGTTTGTATTTTTCGCTGTTGTCTCCCCAGGTTGGGGCATATTTCCAATCACTGGTAGAAGTGCTTTGGTCAGTAATTACACCTGTATGAGCATATACATCGCCGGTGTAATCCAGTAATCCTGCTGTACCCAATGAGGCATCAAAGGTTATGCTTACAGATTTATCTTCGGTAGGAAAGCTTGGATCTGAAATAATTATCTGTCCAATACCGATTGAAGGGATTAGCAGAAGAAAAGAAAGGAGATATGTGTATAGTTTCTTCATAGTAATTTTGTTTCTAGATCAAACCTTAAAAAAATGATAGTGTAATTTGTAAAAAGAGCATACCGAAGTATGCTCTTTTTTTAAGAAATATTATTCGAAAATTCCAGATCCTGTACTGAAATTTAGTTTTACTTTTTGACCTGTTGTGATAGGGGCTGCAGGTAAATCATTTCCCGTACCTCTGTACTCAATTATACCAGATAATACACTAAACTCTGCCTGCCACCAATCAACAGGATTGCCGTCAGCGTTAGTTAAAGTAGTAGCTGTTACATACATTCTTGCATTATCATCTGCTACGGCAGCCGGAGAAACAAGAATCTTAGTATCTCCTGCATCAGGAGTAAACAGGAATTGTCCGCCATCCCAATTTCCAAATGCAGTACCCTGAGCATAGATAACAGGATCGGTTATTTGAATCGTATTAGTTAAAAGATTTACAACAATCATTTTATAACCAACAGCTCCGCTAGGTATGTTATCTCCACCTTTACTCCATACGCCATCAGCATCTGCTGTATCGCCGGTTTTTCCGAATTGAGCACCATCCCAGGCTTTAGCTGCATTAAATTTTAACTCAGTACCAGCATCAAACCAAGCAATTTTCCAGAAAAGATGTGGGTTACTGTGAACCGGAATCATTTCCATTACTGCGGCATTATTCCAATCCCAATCTGGAACAAAGCTGCCATTGATGTATAATTTGGTAGGAAAAACTGGTACTGCTTCAATTGTATATATTCCTTTATTAAGATCTAAAGTAATAGTATATGCCTTATCAGCACCGTCAAAAGCAATGTTGTTATTCTTACCCTTTGGAGCTAGAATACCAGAATTACCATCACTATCAGCATCGGCCCAGTCCAGACCATCCCAATTTTGCTGATTAATAAATTTAAAATTGGCTCCATCTTTCAGGGTAACTTCAAGAGTATATACTCCTTCTGATTTTCTTGTCATTTCAGGAGATGCTCCCGGATTCCATTCCGGATCAGTAGTATTGTATGCACCTACCAAGTATATATTTGGATAATCATAAGTATATACTGATCCATTTTCGTATGGAGCAATTGTTAAATTACTGTTTGTAAAATCAGCTGTAACGGCATACCATCCTGTTTCTCCTGTAAATTTGAAATTTCCGGCATCATCTCCTGCAGCCTCAATGTTTTCAGATCGAGTGGCAAATTTGGCGAAGTTATAATCATAACCGTCGCTTGCTTGCTTCTCCGAAAACTTAAATAAACCATCTTTTGTAAGTTTCAGATACTTCGTAAAGATGTTATCTGCACCATATGCTTTTAAGGCATCTGTAACTTTAGACGAAGCTGTAGCTGAACCAAAGATATATAAATCAGTAGGAATAGGTACATCCAAATAAGGAGTCACCTTCATTGTAAACGAAGCAGTGTACAAATTATCAAGATCCTCGTTAGCAAAGGCTCTAATTCTGACTTCGAGCTCTACTTTTTTTGCAGGTGCATATCTGTTAGATATTAGAGTATTTAAACCGCCAACAGTAATTGGTGTTGTAGTTGCAGATACCCGATCAAACTCTAAGGCATTTTTAAATTCATTACCTACAGTATCAACTTGAACATAATATCTCACTCCAATAGGATCAGTATATGTAGCTGCTGACCAACTTAATTCGATTATGGTTTCTTTTTCATTCTTTTTCTCAAGGACCAAATCGATATCTTCGTTTATTTCTGCTAGTACCGGGGCAGTTCCTTGAACTGGCTCAGTTACATTTGGCGTTTCAAAATCGTCTTCGCAAGCAATAAAGAAAACAGCCAATAGTGATATAAATAAATATTTAAGATTCTTCATTTTTATTCAATTTTACCAGTTTGATTAATAAAGTCGAGCACAATTGTTTGCTGACCTGCGTTAATATTAACTCTTTCCTGATCACCACCGTCTGCTCTGTATGCAATTTTTCCATTAAAGAATATGAATTCTGCATGCCACCATTCGCCAATGTATGGATGTGTTACATGAAGTCTTAATTCTGCAGCTGAAAAATTGTCTTTAGTTAAATACATCGTCTTGTTTTCAGCATCCAACTTAAACTTATTTTCAGGTACAACAGAACTGGTAGGCCATCCACCAACGGCATCTCCACAAACATAAACACTTGCAGGCTCAATCAACAGCTTATTATTCGCCATATCTACACCAACGGTATAGTATCCTGCTGTTCCTGGTACAGGTATATCTTCACCTCTGTTGTCAACTGTTCCTAAAGTATACTCTCCATTAACAGCATCTCCAATTTTTCCAATAACACCTTTGTAGTTTTCATCAGAGCACAACTTGAAAGTACCGGTAGCTTCCATCCATACGATAGTCCAAGAGTCATCAGGTTCACTGTTGACTTTAATAAATTTAAGCTTGTTGTTCTGTGCAACGCGTCCTACACCATCACCAAACAGATAGAAAGTATTTGGAGCAAATAGAATATCCAAATAAGGAGTTGTTGTAAAGTTTATCACTGTAGAGTATTGTGTTTCAACACCATTAAGAGAGTTGGTCATTACCCTTGCATAAACTGTGGCTTCCACATCTACAGGTAATTCGAGTGATTCTGTAAGGAGTTCATTAATAGCTCCTACTGTAAATGTGAAAGCATTTTCAGATGCGGCAATATTAAAACTAACAGCTTTAGAAAAATCAGCTGTAGTTGAAAATTGAAGAGTATCCGTTACAACAATATCTACGCCATATGATGCAGGAGTATAGGATACCTGAATAGTCTCTGATTTTGTAGCCTTAGAAATGGCCAAAGTCTCACCAAAACCTACAATATTTGTTACAGGTACATACTCTAAATCATTTAATTTCAAAATATCATCATCCTCGCACGAAGAAAAGCCTACTGCGAGAAGTAATATTAGTAAGTATTTTATATTTTTCATAGTGTATCTTTTTAATCTATTAATAACCTGAGATATTCGACAGATTAGGATTCGCATTTATATCCGATGATGGAATAGGGAATACATTGTATTTTGCATCCGTAGCTTTTCCGTCTGCAACAGCTCCTTTCCAGGGCCAGTTGTACGTTCCATTTGTTAATTTACCAAATCTAACAAGGTCGGTTCTTCTCTGACACTCCCAGTATAACTCACGTCCTCTTTCGTCAAGAATAAAATCTAAGGTTAAATCAGATTCTGTTATATTTCCTGAAGTACTTCCATATGCTCTTTCTCTAAGTTCGTTGATATAATCAACAGCAGTTTCCATATTTCCACCTGTACCACCTCGGACTACAGCTTCAGCATACGTCAAATAGAAATCTGCCAATCTGTAAAGTGGAAAATCAGTATCAGGAAACGATAGGTTTGAACC
Source organism: Marinifilaceae bacterium (assembly GCA_016936255.1). Lineage (GTDB taxonomy): Bacteria > Bacteroidota > Bacteroidia > Bacteroidales > Marinifilaceae > Labilibaculum. The sequence goes on from JAFGYE010000106.1 coordinate 38,944, forward strand.
AACAGCTCCGGTTGAAGTAATGTTTTTGAACTTACGGAGAGCATATCCATCTCTAAAGTTGAAGATGTCTTCTATTTCAAGATTTTGCCCATCCGTATAAAACATTCCTCTTTTATCTGTTCCTGTAACGTCAGGGAAAAGGTTTACAAAAGATTTTGTGGTTCTGTTACCACCCCATCCACCATCAATACCAGATTCGCTTGCAGGCATATCACCTCCAACAGTAGAGTGAAGTAAGAATGTCATACCACCCCATGTTTGAGTGCTGTTACCATCAGATGTTATTGGGAAAATAATCTCATTAGTTCTTAAATGATTATCAGCTAAGAATAGGTTCGCATAATCTGATTCAAGAGAATATCCCCCTCCAATAATTTTGTTGCAATAGGTAATTGCCTCAGTATATTTAGGTACTCCAATATAAACTTCTGCGTTTAAGTACAATTTAGCAAGAATTGCCCATGCTAAACCTTTATCAGCTCTACCATATTCATTTGTTCCGGGATCAGCTAATTCCGTCTCAATTCCTGTAAGTTCAGACTCGATATAATCAAATATTTGTTGTTGTGTAGCCATCTCAGGGAAGAAGAAAGAACCAATCTCATCTTCTTCTGTAACAAATGGACCACGTCCAAACATATCTAGCAAATGGTAATAACTCAAGGCTCTTAATGCTTTAGCTTCATCGCTGAAAGCTTTGTATTCTGATTGACCATTGGTTAGTTTTATCAGATTATTACAGTAGGTTATTTGAAGAGTAATCCGATAATACATAGCTGTAACAAACTCATTTGAAGTCGTCCAATCCTGATCATGCAGATCTCTTAAGTTACCATCATTCCAAGCACAAATTGCTTCGTCAGTTGGTAGCTCCTGATGATTCCACAATAGTCTTAAATAAGATGAAAAACCACCATTGATACTACTGATATCCTGATCTGAATCAACACCTGTTTGACCTCCTAAGATTAAGCCTGCATAACATTTTGCTAAAAGCTCTTTATATGATTCAGCATCAGTCAAAACAGTCTCTGCAGTTTTTATATCCTCATCAAGAGGTTCTGTATTCAAATCATCTGTACACGATACAAATGCAAATAATAATGCAAATGCAATCATGATATAATTTGTTTTATAATATCTCTTATTCATAATTAAAACATTTATCAATTAAAAATTCACATTTAATCCAAACAAGAAGGTTCTTGGTCTTGGATATACATCATTGTCAATTCCTCCGTTTACTTCAGGATCTAATCCACTGTAATCGGTTATTACAATAGCATTTTGAACTGTGGCAAATGCTCTGGCGTTAAAATCAAAACCTAAAAGAGGTTTTAAAATTTTTGTAAAGTTATAGCCTAGAGTTATATTATCTATTCTAAAGAATGATGCATCCTCAAGGAAATAATCAGAATATTGTTGTGCTGTCTCAAACTTTGATTTGTTGATTTCTGCAGGCATGTTTGTTAAGTACTCATTTACAGTCATCTCTTGGTAACGACCTCCTACTATAACATTGTTGTACATTTGTCCACCAATCCCAATTCTACCATTAAATCCAAAATCAAAATCTTTGTATTTGATGTTCGAAGAAAAACCTATATTATAATCCTGTGCAGGATCTTTCGCATAGTATTTATCGGCTGTTGTGATTTCTCCATCTTTATTTCTATCTACATAAAGACCTTCAATCGGTTTTCCGTTAGCATTATATACTTGCTCGTATACATAGAAAGTGTTTAATGAGTGCCCAACTGCATTGATTTGGATATTATTACCAACACCTACACCACTAATACCACCTGTTTCAACTCCTCTGTAGTCAGGATCGTCATAATTTGTCAAACGGGTGATCTCATTCTTGTTATAAGCAAGGTTGAAACCAACTTCCCAAAACAAATCTTCTTTATCCAATACAATTGCATTGATAGAGAATTCAAATCCATTATTTTCCAAATCACCAACATTTGTTAATAATCTGTCAGTAAAGTTTGTTCCTGCTGGTACTGGAATTGTATTTAACAGATCTTCAGTTTTTCGTTTATATACATCGAATGAACCATTAATTCTGCTGTTGAATAGTCCAAAATCGAAACCTGCATTATACGTTGTGGTTTTCTCCCACTGTAAGCCTTCGTCGTATCCATCTGGTCTGATTAAAGTATAAAACTGATTACCGAATTGATATCTTGTTCTTGAATCACTTAATCGATAAGTTCCCATGTATGGGTAGTCGCCACTATTTAATTCCTGCTGACCTGTTATACCGTAACCTAAACGGACTTTAGCATTACTTACCACATCGATATTTTTAAGAAATGATTCTTCGCTCATTCTCCAGGCAAAAGCTGCTGAAGGAAAAGTACCCCATCTGTTGTCTTTGTGGAATCTTGAGGAACCATCTTTACGCAATGTAGCTGTTACGATATATTTATCCTTAAATGTATAGTTGGCTCTACCGAAGAATGAAACCAAGTAGTTCTCTGTTTCATTTTTAGAGTCTTCTATTGTTGTATTAGTTCTGTCAATCTCGAAAGCTGAAGACTTTGACCAGAAATGCTGCCACTCATAACCTCCCATTACATTGATTTTACTACTCAATGATGGAAGATCTTTATTATAAGTAAGATAAAAATCTACTAGTTCATTCTTTTTCTCTTGAGTATAATCTCTTTTTACTCCTGTAGAAGAAGCTCTTACCCATGAGGCATCCAAATCAGTATTTACATCACCATCACTATCAGAATAGTCATAGCCTAATTTCATACTTGCTTTTAAATCTGGAAGGAAATGTAATTTGTAATCAGCTTGAAAATCTGCGATTACTCTTGATACATTAGATTTATCATCTTTTTGTTGCAATTGAGCAACAGGATTTCGAGTTCCATTTACGTTTCGTGAACCATCACTCATTAACCAGGTTGTATACCCTCCGTAAATACCTGTTTTATTAAAAACAGATTGAGTGGGGTCCATGCGCAAAGCACTTCCTATGGCACCTTTATCAGCAAATTGATTTTCAATTACCATATATTTAACACCAACATTTATCTTTAAATGGTCATCTAAAAAGCTAGGGTTAACATTTAAAGTTCCTGTGGTTCTTTGCATTTCAGAAGTTTGCAAAATACCTTTCTGGTCAGTGTAACCAGCCGAAACTCTAAATGGGATGTCTTTGTATGAACCTGAAATTCCAATATTGTGCTCATGTCCTGTTGCATCTCTATATATTTCATCTTGCCAGTCTGTAGAAGCTTTACCCAATAATGCTGGGTTCACTGAAGAATTATTTACAGCCCTTTCAGTCACTAACGTTCTATACTCATCAGCACTTAAAACATCTATAGTCTCTTTGATTTTACCGATTGAAAATTTAGAGTCATAGGTAACTTTTATTTTTTGTCCTGCTTTTCCTTTTTTAGTTGTAATCAAAATTACACCATTGGAAGCACGTGATCCGTAAATAGCAGTTGCTGATGCATCTTTTAATACAGTAAAGGTTTCAATATCATTAGGATTTAATGAACTTAAAACATTACTCATTCCATCAATAGCCCTGTTATCTAACGGCATTCCATCAATTACAATTAATGGATCGTTACTTGCGGACATTGAAGAACCTCCACGAATTCTAATTGTTGATGCTGAACCAGGAGCACCTCCATCATTTACGATCTGTACACCAGCAATTTTACCCACAATTAAATCTTGTGGAGAACTGGTTGTTCCTTGGTTAAAATCATCTGATTTAACTGTAAAGACCGATCCTGTTGCATCTTCTTTTCTTACTTGACCATATCCAACAATTACAATTTCGGAAAGGTTTTCGGTTTCAATACTTAAAATTACATTAATTTGAGATTGTGAACCAACGACAATCTCTTGAGAACGATATCCTACAAAAGAATAAATAATAGTTGCATTGGCATCTACACTTAGCGTGTATTTTCCGTCAATGTCGGTAGTTGTGCCTATAGTTGTGCCTTTTACAACTATTGAAACACCAGGAATTCCCATGCCATCGTTTGCATCGGTAACTAAACCAGTAACTACTTTTTCCTGTGCATTTATAATGGTAAATGAAAATACCATAATCAGCATAAGAAGTAGTTTTCTAAGTCTACTAATGTTAAGTTCCATAAATTAGAAATTTAAGATAAATTAGAAATTAGTTAATTTGTTAAGGTGTTTTAGATAAAAATATGAACTCGTGTTTCCGACTTGGGTTCTTCCTTTTTTTAGCTTTCTAAAATTACCCTAACGTTAAGTTAGCCTTAATTCATTCTGTAATCAAAGATAAATGTTGATGGATTTTTCTTGTAAATGATTGATGGTTAAGTGTAAATAAATCATCGCAAACGTCACCGCAAACGTTTGATATTTACATATGGATATAAATTGATAATATCTGAACAATTTCCAATCAAACTTATGGGTTTGTTTAATTTTTTCTATATTTACAAAGCTTGTTTCAAGTATGGTTGGAATGCGTAGATTATTCTTAATCATCTTGTTACTTTTTTTTCTATAAGGGTGTTAGCATCTATTAATATACAAATTTTATATGAGAAGCGGGCAAGTAACAATTAAAGATATAGCCAAAGAATTAGGAATTTCTGCCTCCACTGTTTCAAGAGCACTTAAAGATCATCCTGATATTAGTAATAAAACTAAGGAGGCTGTTAATGAACTTGCTAAAGAATGGCATTACAAACCAAATGCTGTAGCTCTAAGTTTACGAAACAGCAAAACAAATATTATAGGTGTTATTATTCCTGAAATTGTTCATCATTTTTTTTCTTCAGTAATTAGTGGAATAGAAGATATTGCCTCAAAAGCTGGATACAACGTGATGATTTTTCAATCAAATGAGTCCTATATAAGAGAGATGGCTAATGTGCAGGCATTGCTTTCGAGTCGTGTTGATGGAGTTTTGGTTTCCATGTCAAAGGAAACAAAAGATCACAGTCATTTTCAAGAATTAAGGAATAATGGCATTCCAATCGTATTTTTTGATCGTGTTTGTAATGATTTGTCATCAGATAATGTAATTGTAGATGATTTTGCAGGTGCTTTTGCTGCAGTAGAACATTTAATTAAAATAGGATGTAGAAGAATTGCGCATTTATCGGCACCTCAGCATATGTTATTGGCTCAGAATAGGCAGAAAGGGTACCGTCAGGCCATGTTAAAACACAAAATTCCAATCGATGAAAATTTAATTGTTAAGTGTGACAGCTTTGATGAGGCAATTCTAAAAACGCCTGATTTGCTTGCTTTACCTGAGCCTCCTGATGCTATATTTGCAGTGAATGAATTAACTGCCGCCGGTTCACTTTTGATGGTGAAAAAGTTAGGTTTAAGAGTTCCTGAGGATATTTCCATTGTTGGGTTTACCGACGGAGTGGTTTCCCGTATCACGGATCCTTCACTAACAACTCTTGAACAACATGGTTTTGAGATCGGTTTGAAAGCTGCAGAGCTGATTGTGGAAAGAATTTCTGCAGGAGATATGGATTACGAGCCTGTCACAAAAGTTGTTAAAACCAATTTGATTGTAAGAGGATCAACAAGACAGATATAATAATTATATACTGATGTGTAAAAAAGTTGCTTTGTGCAGCTTTTTTTGTCTGTTAGAAGGGGGTATTTTTATGAAATAAGATGTGAATTTATCATGAATTGAATAAAAACAGTTTTTTTTTGAATTCATTGCAATCGTTTGTTATGGGTTGTTAAGCCTGTTTTTACTGACTGTTTGAAATTTTCAGCTTGAAGTTGTTTTGACATATTGTATTTTTTTCTCTACTTTTGACGGTGGAGGGAAACCTCTTTTCCGACTTAATTTACATTACTTCCTTATTAATATGATCTCATTTCCTGATAAAATGATGGAAATTATACAGATCTACTATTTGTTTAACACGTACAATGTGTTGAATAATTAAGTTAGTCCTTATACAACACAGATTAATGTGATTTGTACCAGGATCTATTTTTCCAAAATTTTATTTGAACCAGAATTGTTTGTTGAATTGCTCATTATTGAGTAGTCTGATCCTTATGTTTATGGATCAAATTAAAAAACAGTTTATGATTTTAATTAAATCGTCAACCCATTCATAGGAAGAACATAATTAACTAACAAATGAAAAAACAGCCTCGATTAAGTTTTTGGCAAATCTGGAACGTCAGTTTCGGATTCTTAGGAATACAGATGGGATTTGCTTTACAAGGAGCAAACGTAAGCCGTGTGTTATCAAGTTTAGGAGCAGATTTGCATCATTTATCTCTATTTTGGTTGGCAGCACCCGTTATGGGATTAATTGTTCAGCCAATTGTTGGAGGTGCAAGTGATCGAACCTGGAACCGCTTTGGTCGAAGAGGTCCTTACATTTTGGGAGGTGCTATAGTTGCAGCTTTGGCAATGTTTTTTATGCCTAATGCAGGTATAGCGGTTAAAATTATGCCGCCTCTTGTATTTGGTGCAGTGATGTTCGCTTTAATGGATGGGTCGTTCAATATTACGATGCAACCATTTAGAGCGCTTGTTGCTGATATGACTCCGGAAGAACAAAGAAATGCAGGATATTCAATTCAGAGCTTTTTGATTAACACGGGGGCTGTACTCGGATCTATTTTGCCATTTGTTTTAACCAATGTGATGGGAGTTAGTAATGTTGATCCAGATGGAGGAGTACCTTCATCAGTTATCTGGTCATTTTATATTGGTGGCGGTATGTTACTGTTATCAGTAATTTGGACTGTTTTCCGAACAAAGGAATATCCACCGCAAGAATATGCAGACTATAAAGGCTTGGAAATTCTATCAAAGGAAAAAAAGAAGAAAGGTACTTTGTCGGGATTCTTTAAATTATTGAAAGAAACTCCAAAAACCATGATGCAATTAGCTGTAGTTCAGTTCTTTTCGTGGTTTTCTCTTTATTTGATGTGGGTATATACAACCTACGCTTTGGCGCAGCATTCCTGGGGATGTCCAATCACTGATGTAAAATCAGAATCGTTTCAGGATGCAGGAGATTGGGTTGGAATTTTGTTTGCAGGCTATAGTTTGTTTGCGGCAATATTTTCAATTTTAATGTCCAGGTTGGCGAATCGGTTTGGCAGGAAAACAGTGTATTCTTTAGCCTTGTTTTTGGGGGGAGTAGGTTTCTTATCAACTTACCTATTTAGCGGAGGCGATTTAATTCATTTAAATCTTTTAATAACTGAAGTTGATGTGCCATCGAGTGCTGCTTTGTGGATGATTCCAATGGTGGGGGTAGGAATAGCATGGGCCGCAATTTTAGCGATGCCATACTCTATTTTATCGGACTCTTTACCTGCTGACAAAATGGGGGTGTATATGGGGATTTTCAATTTCACAATTGCAGGACCTCAGATTATTAGTGGAATAATTGCTGGTGAGATTTTAAGATACTTTTTCAACGGTGAGGCAATTTACATTATGGTGATCGCCGGGATATCAATGTTGTTAGGGGCAGTTGCTGTCACTTTCGTTAAGCAAAATAAAGCTGTTAATTAATAATATTTGTTTGAAATGGGAACAATTAGTGCATGTATATTTGATTTAGATGGAGTAGTGGTTGATACGGCGAAGTATCATTATATCGCATGGAAAAGTATAGCAAATGAGTTAGGTTTTGACTTTACTGAAGAAGATAATGAGAGGTTAAAAGGAGTGAGCCGAATGACCTCTTTGGATATACTTCTTTCGATTGGCGGGGTTGAGCTCGATCAGGAAACTAAACTTAAATTGGCCGATAAGAAAAACAAAAACTATTTGGAGTACATTCTTAGAATGACTCCTGATGAAATTCTTCCTGGAGTGAAAGAATTTATGAATGAACTAAAATCCAATGGAGTGAAGATTGCTTTGGGATCTGCAAGTAAAAATGCGATGACTATTCTCAATCAATTAGAACTTACCAATTATTTTGATGTAGTAGTTGATGGAACTCATGTGAGTAATGCAAAACCTGATCCGGAAGTATTTCTAAAAGGTGCAGAGCTTCTCAACGTAGTACCATCGGAGTGTGTCGTTTTTGAGGATGCAGAGGCAGGAGTAGAAGCGGCAATTAATGGCCAAATGAAGTGTGTAGGAATCGGTTCTCCCGAAGTGTTAGGGAAAGCAAATATGGTTGTTCCGGGTTTTGTGGGATTTTCCATTAGTCAATTGAACTTTTAAGCGAATAGGTAGGATTATTTTTAAAAGGAAATCAACATGAATGAATATTTAAAACACGATGAGTGGTGTATTATCGAGGAAGGATTTAATCCTGAGAACCATCGCGCATCCGAAAGCATATTTAGTCTTGGTAATGGCAACATGGGGCAAAGAGCCATGTTTGAAGAAACTTACTCGGGCAAAACATTACAGGGAACTTATATCGCTGGAGTTTATTATCCTGATAAAACCAGAGTGGGTTGGTGGAAAAACGGTTATCCGGAATATTTCGCTAAAGTATTGAATGCGCCAAACTGGATTGGAATTGATGTAAAGATTAATGACGAAACGCTTGATCTTGCCATGTGTAAGGTAAGTGGTTTTGTTCGCACATTAAATATGCAGGAAGGTGTTTTGATGCGTTCATTTGTTGCCGAAATGTCGAATGGAAACCAAATTAAGGTAGACACAAAACGTTTTTTAAGCATTGTAACTTCTGAAGTCGGAGCAATTCGATATTCAGTTACTGCTTTAAATTTCGATGGAAAGATTAGTTTCAATCCATACCTTGATGCTGATGTGGCTAATGAGGATTCGAACTACGATGAGAAGTTTTGGGATGTATTATCATGCAAATCCGTAAAGGGGGAAGCTTCAATAACGGCTAAAACCAAGAAGTTGGATTTTCATGTTTGTATAGGTATGAAATATGACGTATACAAAGATGGGCAGAAACTGGAAATGGCACCTTCTGTAAATGAAGAAGCTAAATACGTATCCAATACAGTAGAATTTGACATTCGAAAAGGAGAGAAACTAACTATTTATAAATATGCAGGTGTTTTAAGTTCCTTAAATCATAACAAAGCAGAAATACAAGCTGATGCTCAAAATGTTGTTGCAGAAGCATACAATAAAGGATATGATTCCCTTTTAGAGGAACATGTTGCTGCGTGGGCAGGCAAATGGGCGAACAGTGATATTACCATTGAAGGTGATGTTGCAGCACAGCAAGCCATTCGTTTCAATATTTTTCAATTGAATCAGACCTATACCGGCGAAGACGAAAGATTGAACATTGGTCCTAAAGGTTTTACAGGAGAGAAGTATGGAGGAAGTACTTACTGGGATACAGAAGCTTACTGCGTTCCTTTCTACCTAAGCACATCAAAACCTGAGGTGACCCGTAACCTGTTGATTTACCGTCATAAACAATTGCAAAAAGCAATTGAGAATGCAGCAAAATTAGGATTTAGCAATGGAGCAGCTTTGTATCCAATGGTAACAATGAACGGGGAAGAGTGTCACAACGAGTGGGAGATTACTTTCGAGGAAATTCACCGTAACGGAGCTATCGCATTTGCCATTTATAACTACATCCGTCACACAGATGACAAAAAATATTTGGAAGAATATGGTTTGGATGTACTAATTGGTATTTCAAGATTCTGGAGTCAGCGGGTTAACTATTCCCAGGCGAAGAAGAAATATGTGATGCTTGGTGTTACCGGACCAAACGAATACGAAAATAACATCAACAACAACTGGTACACAAGTACCATTGCGAATTGGTGTATGAAATATACTCAGGAAGCTATGGCTCATGTTAAGGAGACAAATTCCGGTCGCTTTGCTGAGATTATGAACAATCTAAAATTCGATTTTGATACTGAAACCGCAAAGTGGAATGATATAATTGACAACATGTACTATCCGGTTGATGAGGAAACAGGAGTATTTCTGCAACAGGATGGCTATATGGATAAAGAACAGATTCTGGCTTCTGATTTAGATCCAAAAGTACGTCCGATCAATCAGCATTGGTCATGGGATAGAATCCTGCGGTCATGTTTCATCAAACAAGCTGATGTTTTGCAAGGTGTTTATTTGTTTGAAGATCAGTTTGACGAGGAAACGATTAAAAAGAATTATCAATTCTACGAGCCCAGAACTTTGCATGAATCTTCACTTTCTCCATGTATTCACTCCATTTTAGCGTCAAAAATTGGTGATATTGAAGGTGCTTATGATTTGTATTTAAGAACTTCCCGTTTGGATATTGACGATTACAATCATGAAGTGCACGAAGGATTACACATTACAAGCATGGCAGGAACATGGATGTCGATTGTTGAAGGTTTTGGTGGAATGAGAGTATCGAACGGACAATTGATATTTAAGCCATTAATCCCTAAAGAATGGAAATCATATTCATTTAAGGTTCGATTCAGAGGTAATCTTTTAAATGTAAGAGTTGCTGCTGATGAAGTTGGCGTTATTAATGAAGAAGGTGAGGATATTTCCTTATTCCTTATTGATGATGAATACGTAATTGAAAAGAACAGCAGCTTGGTTATTGAGCGCGCTTAAATTATGGCATGAATAGTTCAGGATAAGGGGGATTCCTCTTATCCTGAATTTTTACCAAGTTTTAATTTTTATTGTATGAGAACTTTTTTGATTTCCTTATTGATGGTTTCATTTTTTAGTTTTTTCTCTTTTGCCGATAAGGTGAAAATTGAAAGAGTGGAGCCAATGTTTTGGTGGGTGGATATGAAAAATCCAAATTTACAACTTTTGGTTCATGGTGAAAATATTTCGAAATATGATGTTTCGATGAATTATCCGGGAGTTACAATTGAAAGGATGATAAAGACGGATAAACCCAATTATTTGTTTGTAAATCTGCTGATTAAAAAAGGAACGAAAGCGGGGCGTTTCGACCTTGTTTTTTCGGAGAAAGGCAAAAAGAAAGCAAGTTACTCGTATGAATTGAAAGCCAGAAATGAAAATTCAGCCAATAGGAAAGGCTACGATGCATCGGATGTGGTTTATTTAATTATGCCGGATCGATTTGCAAATGGAGATCCAAAGAATGATTCGGTTGAAGGAATGGAGGATAAATTGGATCGTGAAAATCCTGACGGTCGTCATGGTGGCGACATTCAGGGAATCATTGACCATTTAGATTATTTGCAGGAGCTTGGTATTACTGCAATTTGGAATACTCCATTAATGGAAGATAATGAACCAACAACATCTTACCATACTTATGCAATATCCGATTATTACAAAATAGATGCCCGTTACGGAAGTAACGAGGATTATGCCCGATTATCTGCGGAAGCAAAAAAGCGAGGAATTAAAATTATTATGGATGTGGTAACCAACCATTGCGCTTCGGCTCATTGGTGGATGAACGACCTGCCTTCAAGCGATTGGGTTCATGTATTTCCTGAATACACCCAATCCAATCATCGCAAGAGTACAACGAATGATCCATATGTTTCCAAAGTAGACTACGACAAGAATTTTAATGGATGGTTTGATACAAGTATGCCGGATTTAAATCAAAAAAACGATTTGCTGATTAACTATTTTATTCAGAATACCATTTGGTGGATAGAATATGCCGATTTAGGCGGGATCAGAGTAGATACTTATCCTTACAACGACAAAGATGCCATGGCGGTTTATTCAGGCTCAATTATGGAAGAGTATCCCAACCTAAATATTGTTGGAGAAACCTGGTTAAGTTCGCCTGCCGAGATTGCTTACTGGCAGAAAGATGCAGTAAATCACGATGCTTACAATTCGAACTTGCCTTGCGTAATGGATTTTTCTTTGTTTGATGCCATGACAAAAGCTCTTAATGAAAACGAAGGATGGAATACCGGATTGGTTCGTCTGTACAATTCCCTTGCTTTTGATTACTTATATCCGCACACAGACAACTTATTTATTTTTGCTGAGAATCACGATACAGACCATATCATGTCGGTTTTGGGTGGCGACATACAGAAATACAAAAAATTGATGACTTTCCTGCTTACAACTCGTGGAATTCCTCAACTTTATGTGGGAACCGAAATCTTGCTGGAAGGCAAAAAGAGCGATGGCGATGGTAAAATGCGTGTTGATTTTCCCGGAGGATGGGAAGGTGATGAGAGAAATGCATTTAGCGCAGAAGGACGAACTTCAAAAGAGAATGAAGCTTTCGGTTTTTTAAAGAAATTATTGAACTGGAGAAAACAAAATCCGGTTATCCACACTGGAAAATTGATGCATTACGTTCCCGAAAATGATACTTACGTTTATTTCAGAAGCAATGCTGAAAAAACAGTAATGGTAGTGATTAACCAGAACGAAAGTACGCAGGAATTGAATCTGGCGAGATTTGCAGAAAGTTTGGGAACATTCACTTCTGGAAAAGATGTGATTAGTGAAAAAGAGTTTGATTTGTTAAAAGGCAGTATTTCTTTAGCACCAAATACTTCAGTTATATTAGAATTAAAATAAGTGTGATCAGGTGATCACCGGAATAACCAACCTCTGAATATGAGTAAAAGAATTGTTTTGCGGATTTCCATTTTATTGATTGTTGCCCTTGCGTCTTTTTCCGCATTTGCACAAAACAGTCAACGGGTTTATCAATCGCATAGATTGAATGGCAGCCAATTGGTACTTATTGCCAATGATGGCAGTTATGAAATTCAGTTTTACAATCAAAACATTGTAGAAACGGCTTTTATCCCAAAAGGGGAAACAGATAAAGGTGAATCACATGCTGTAGTTTTGCGACCAGAACAGACTTCTGTTACTTTGGTTGAAAAGGAGAATGAATTACAATTCCTGTCTAAGGGAATGAATGTTACTGTTTCAAAATCTCCTTTTGATATCAGCTACAGTTATAAAGGCAGACAGTTGCTCTCTGAAAAAGAAGGATACATTAAAACGGATAGTACTGAGAATATTGATTTTACAATTGATAAGGATGAGGTTTTATTTGGTGGAGGTGCACGTGTTTTAGGCATGAACCGCCGTGGATACCGGCTGCAATTATACAATCGGGCTCATTATGGATACGGAACTCATTCTGAATTGATGAACTACACCATGCCTTTGGTGATTTCTTCGAAAATGTATGCGGTACATTTCGACAATGCACCTATTGGTTATTTGGATTTAGATAGTAAAAAAACAAATACCCTGCGATACGAAAGCATCAGTGGAAGAAAAGTATATCAGGTAATTGCTTCGGATACCTGGGAGGGTTTTACCTATGAATTTACAAACTTAACTGGCCGTCAGCCTATGCTTCCCCGTTGGAGTTTTGGCAATTTTTCGAGCCGATTCGGATATCATTCTGAGAGGGAATGCAGAGCAACTATCGATCAGTTTTTGAAGGACTCCATTCCTGTGGATGCGATTATTCTGGATTTGTTCTGGTTTGGGAAAGAGATGAAAGGGGAGATGGGAAATCTGGCATTTGAACGTGATTCATTTCCAACACCCGAAAAAATGATTGCCGATTTGGATGCTAAAGGAGTCAAAACAATTCTGATTACTGAGCCATTTATTTTGACCACTTCAAAACGATGGGAAGAGGCTGTGAAGGAAGAAGTTTTGGGAACAGATTCTATTGGGAATCCTTATACATACGATTTTTATTTTGGCAACACCGGATTGGTTGATGTGTTTAAGCCGAAAGCAATTGATTGGTTTTGGAATATTTACAAAGGATTGGCCAACAAAGGAGTTGCCGGTTGGTGGGGCGATTTGGGCGAACCGGAAGTTCATCCGGCAGGATTTCTGCATGTAAACGGATCGGCTGATGAGGTGCACAATATTTACGGTCATTACTGGGCGAAATTGGTTTACGAAGGTTATCAGAAAGACTTTCCCAATCAACGTCCGTTCATTTTGATGAGAGCTGGTGCCGTTGGATCGCAGCGGTACGGAATGGTGCCATGGACCGGTGATGTGAGTCGCTCGTGGGATGGTTTAAAGCCTCAAACCGAAATATCACTGCAAATGGGACTGCAGGGAATTCCATATATGCACTCCGATTTGGGAGGTTTTGCAGGTGATAATTTAGATGATGAGTTGTACACGCGATGGTTGCAGTATGGTGTTTTTCAAGCCATATTCCGTCCGCATGCACAGGAAGCAGTTCCTTCGGAACCTGTGTTTCGCGAAGCAAAAACCAAAGCATTGGCAAAAAAATCAATTCAATTGAGATACCAGTTAATGCCTTACAATTATACCATTGCCTTCGATAATAACCAGACTGGCTTGCCCTTAATGCGTCCATTGTTTTTCGAGGAGCAAAATAACAAGGAATTGCTATCTGTTTCGGATACCTACTTGTGGGGAGATGCGTTTTTAGTTTCAACCATTACTGATGCTGGCCTAAAAGAGAAAGAAGTTTATATGCCTGCCAATTCGGTTTGGTTTGATTTTGTGTTGGAACAGAAATATGATGGAGGAAAAAGCTACATCATTACAACCGAAGAAGATCATATTCCTGTTTTTGTGCGTGGAGGTTCTTTTGTGCCAATGATTAAAGGAATGCAAAATACCAAAACATATTCTTTGAAGAACCTGGAATTGAATTACTATCACGATAAATCTGTTGAGGGAAGTAAGGGACATTTGTACAACGATGATGGAGTAACTCCTGATGCATATAAAAAGGGAGAGTATGAAATGCTGAATTTTACATCTAAGACTTCCAAATCGAAATTGCAGATTGCTGTTAATACTGAAACCGGAAGTAATTACAAGTCTGTCAAAAAGAATATCAATTGGGTTATTCACAATATCGAAAAGCAACCAAAGAAAGTATCCTTAGGAAAAAAATCTACAGATTTTATCTGGGATAAGGAATCAAAAACACTCCGCTTTACCGGAGAGGTTAAATCAAAAGAGAATCAATCTATTACGATAAAATTAGCTAGATAATGAAGAAATTAGGATACAGCCTATTTGTAGTATTGTTTTTTTTGCTGTCGGCTTGTTCAACATCCGAAAAGCAAATTGCAGATGCCGACAAGCCATTTGTATGGGAGGGAGCTAATTTGTACTTTTTGCTGACAGATCGTTTTTGCAACGGCACTACCGATAATGATGTGAATTTTGAGCGTGAATTGCCTACCGGAAAGCTAAGAGGTTTTGAAGGTGGTGATATCAAGGGAATCACACAGAAAATAAAAGAAGGATATTTTAATGATCTGGGAATTAACGCCATTTGGTTTACACCGGTAACAGAGCAGATTCACGGATCGGTTGATGAGGGAACAGGAAATACCTATGGTTTTCATGGATATTGGGCCAAAGACTGGACTGCTTTGGATCCGAATTTTGGAACGATGGAAGACTTGGCTGAATTGGTAGAGCTTGCTCATGCCAATGGAATCCGAATTGTAATGGATGCGGTAATTAATCACACAGGACCGGCAACAGAGACCGACCCGGCCTGGGAAAAAGAATGGGTGAGAACCGGCCCAACCTGCACATATCAGAACTTTAAAACAACAACTGAATGTACGTTAACTGACAATCTGCCTGATATTAAAACCGAGAGTACAGAGGAAGTAACCATTCCTGAAAGCTTGGTTGAGAAGTGGAAGAATGAAGGCAGGTACGAGCAGGAAATGAAAGAACTGGATGAGTTCTTTGCCCGCACGGGATATCCTCGTACACCAAAATATCACATGATTAAATGGTTGTGCGATTACATCATCGAGTTTGGTATTGACGGTTACCGTTCCGATACAGTGAAGCACACGGATGAAAATGTTTGGGGTGATTTTCGCAAAGAGTGCGAATATGCATTTCAGC
Organism: Marinifilaceae bacterium; assembly: GCA_016936255.1. Taxonomy (GTDB): domain Bacteria; phylum Bacteroidota; class Bacteroidia; order Bacteroidales; family Marinifilaceae; genus Labilibaculum. Next base: position 54,758 of record JAFGYE010000106.1, read on the forward strand.
TGTGGAAGGAAAATAACCCTGAAAAAGTAATGGACAACAACGAATTTTATTCCGTTGCAGAAGTTTATGGATACAGTATCAGTAACAAATTTGCTTATGATTTTGGCGATAAACAGGTGAATTATTATGCCAATGGATTTACTGATTTAATCAATTTCGAATTTAAATACAACGCATTATCGAACTACGAAGAATTGTTCTCGAAATACTCTGAAATATTAAATGGTGACTTAAAAGGTTATGGAGTTTTAAATTACCTGACATCTCATGATGACGGATCACCATTCGATCAGAAAAGAGAAAAAAGCATTGAATCGGCAAATAAATTGTTGTTGTGCCCTGGAACTTCGCAGGTGTATTATGGCGATGAAACAGCCAGATCACTGATAATAGAAGGAACTGTTGGCGATGCAACTTTACGTTCGTGTATGAATTGGGAAGCGGTAAAAACTGATGAGCACACACAAGCCGTATTGGCTCACTGGCAAAAGCTTGGCAGATTCCGAAGAGATCATCCGGCAGTTGGAGCAGGAGTCCATAAAAAGATTAGCGAAAAGCCTTATTTGTTCAGCAGAACATTTGGTAATTCTGAATTGCAGGATCAGGTGTTTGTAGGATTGGATTTACCAAAAGGGAAAAAGGTATTGCCAATGGCAGATTTAGAGGATGGAACCAAATTATGTGATGCATATTCCGGTAAAAAAGTGAAAGTGAAAAACGGAAAAGTAAGCATTGATACCGAATACGATATTGTATTATTGGAGTTGTTGTAATTATTCATACAATCACCCCAAACCCCTAAAGGGGCTTTTAAAAAAATGTTAATGTAACAAATTGGGTAAAGTCCCCTTTAGGGGATTTAGGGGTGAAAAGAAGAGTTACATTATTTATGTTTTTTCACAAAGAACACGAAGTACAATACAAAGTATCTCTTTGAATTCCTTTGAGTCCTTCGTGGTTAATTTGAAAACTAATCATCTTAATAAAATAGTAATGAAGCGAATTTATCAGATTGTTTTATGCATGGCCTTGCTAACAGGAATGTTGGTAGGATGTCAAAATAAGCCAGCCGCAAAAGCTGTTGCTGAAGAAGTAAAAGTTGAAAAACCACTGGCGTGGACCCGAAATGCAAATATCTACGAAGTGAACATTCGTCAGTACACTCCTGAAGGAACTATCAATGCCTTTGTTGAGCACATGCCTCGTTTAAAGGAAATGGGTGTTGATATTCTTTGGGTGATGCCGGTATTTCCTATCTCTGAAAAGAATCGTAAAGGAAGTATGGGAAGCTATTACGCTGTGGCGGATTATCGCGCAGTGAATCCTGAATTTGGAACCATGGATGATTTGAAAAACATGGTAAACAAAGCTCATGAAATGGGAATGCATGTTATTTTAGACTGGGTTGCCAATCATACTGGCTGGGACAATATTCTAATGACTGAGCATCCTGATTTTTACACAAAAAATGAAGCAGGAGAAATAGTTATTCCGGAAGGAACCGATTGGTCGGATACTGCAGACTTGAACTACGACAACAATGAACTGCGTGAGTACATGATCGGATCCTTAAAATATTGGATTGAGAATGCTGACGTTGATGGATTCCGATGCGATGTAGCAGGAATGGTTCCTACTGATTTTTGGGAGAAAGCCCGTAAAGATTTAGACGCAATCAAGCCTGTATTCATGTTGGCAGAAGATGGTGGTCACGAATTAGTAGAGAATGCATTTGATATGGGTTATGGATGGGATTTTCACCACATCATGAATGACATTGCAAAAGGAGAAAAAAATGCAAATGATATTGAGGCTTTCTTTGCTAAAGTTGATACCATTTTCCCTGCTGATTCTTATACGATGAACTTCATTACCAATCACGATGAAAACTCTTGGAACGGTACCGTCAAAGAAAGAATGGGCGATGCAGGAAACACTTTTGCAGTATTAACTTTCACCATGCCGGGAATGCCTTTGATTTACAGCGGACAGGAAGCAGGAATGGCAAAGAGATTAAGATTCTTTGAGAAGGATACAATTGATTGGAGCAATAAAACATTGGAGCCTTTTTACAAGAAATTACTTAGCTTGAAAAGCAATAATAAGGCACTGCAGAATGGAATAAAAGGGGGTAAGATTGTTCGTATTTCTTCCGACAAGAATGAAGAGGTTTATGCTTTCGTTCGTGAAGCCGAAGGTGATAAAGTTTTGGTCGTATTGAATTTAACTGCTGAAGCTCAGGAAGTAACTCTTTCATCGGAAGCATTAGCGGGCGATTACAAGGAATACTTTAGTAATGAAGAAGCAAAGTTTACTACAGAAGAGAAAATGTCTCTTAAAGCTTGGGAATACAAAGTGTACGTAAAATAAGCAAGACCGATTTCCGATGTTTCGGAAACCAGATACCCCAGTGAAAGAGGCTGTCTCAAATGAGATAGTCTCTTTTTCGTTTTATAGTTTTTTATATTTATCACTGATTTCTTATTTTAGAGATATG